>DASUJR010000456.1:0-3285 GCA_036279175.1 Candidatus Acidiferrales bacterium
TTTTACTTCCTGGATGGGAGCGCTCCGCGAGGCGGTCCGCCGGTTTCCGAAGCCGCCGTTCGCGCGGCACTCCGCGGTGGATTTCCCGGACTCACGAAAGAAGACCTCGACAGCGGCCTTGAATTCCTCCGGCGCCGTCGGTCAGAGATACCGAACGGCAAAAGTAATCAGCTCTTCCTGCAGCGCGTATTTCTCGAGCTGCTCGAAGCCACGTCCATTCGGGAGGAGCGCATCGGCGATAAAACGCGAGGCGGCGAGGTGATTTTCTTCAACTTGGGGAAATTCAGCCAGCTCATCTCAGATTTCGAACGCATTCACTTTCACAGCGCTCCCGCGGATCTCTATCGACGATTCGCTGATTTTCTGCAGTACCAGGCCGCAGAGTATTACCCGGAAGAAACAGAAGAAACGGCTCATGCACGCCCCGATGCGGTTCGGGTCATGACGGTGCACCAGGCGAAAGGAATGCAGTGGCCGGCCGTGTTTGTGCCCTGCCTGCGCCGGAATCGTTTTCCGTCCCCAAGACACGGCGGCCGCAGTATCTGGCATGTCATCAGCGACCGCGTCGTTCCGAATGCCGACCGGTACAAGGGAACCGTAGAAGACGAGCGGCGCTTGTTCTACGTGGCGCTCACCAGAGCCGAAAAGTATCTGTATTGTTCATGGGCGCCGGTGCCCGGCAATCAGCAGCAAAAGAGGGTTTCGGAATTCTTTACCGACTTCAGCCAGAGCGAATATGTTCTCGGCAGAGATCCGCGGCGGGAGCCCGTCCGCTTGCCGCAAGTCCCGCGCATGGCGGAAACCCCGTTTCCCCTCACGTTCAGCGACTTACGTTATTTCTTTGAGTGTCCCTACCAATTCAAGCTGCGATTTTTGTATGGATTCGACGCACCGATCAACCGAGCGCTGGGTTACGGCCGATCATTGCACAACGCGCTCTGCCAGATTCACGGCGAATCCATTCAGGGCCGCGTGCCGACGCTGCACGATGCGCCCAAGCTGGTGCAGGATCACATGCATCTGCCTTTTGCAAACGAGGAAGTCCGCGCAAACCTGATGAAACAGGGTGAGCAAGCAATACGGCGCTACCTGAAAGAGCATGGGAATCAACTAAAGAGTTTGGAGCACGCCGAGAAGATCATCGAGTTAAAGCTGTCCGATGGAATTGTCGTGAGCGGCCGAATCGACCTCATTCGGCGCACCGATACCAATGAGGTCGCTATCGTCGATTTCAAATCCGACGACAACACCCAACCGAAGGAAATGACGCGGTTGCAACTGCACGTCTACGCGGCCGGATACCAGAAAGCGACGGGCAAGGACGCCGACTTGCTCGAGATCCACAATCTCGAAAAAGGTCACATCCATCGCGAGGAGGTGGAGGAAGCAACCATTGAAACGACGCTTGCCCGGATCGTCAGGGCAGGAAAGAAGATCCGCGATATGGACCTTCCCAAACACCCCGCCTGGTGCGAGACCTGCAGCTCGTGCGATATGGCCGGAATCTGCCGCAAAAAACCGGGCACATCGAATACACGCCTCGCCAATGCTTTGCCGACTCACTCTCTGGTGGAAGCGGGTTAGATCGATTTCGGTGTAGTCGGCTCAGCCTGCCGTTCGCAAATCGTTTGGGCACAATTCGGCGAAAGGCGAGATAACCACCTGCGATAGATCGAATTTGCCACGCTTCAGGTCGTGGCCTGCTCCTTTAATAACGCTCAGGCCATGCGGCGCACGAAGTAGCGTTAGCGCCGATTCCATTTCAGCAACGGTTCCGAACTGGCCCGCGTCCCCCTGGACGAAAAGGGCGGGTATTCGGAGGTTTGGGAAATGCGCGGTGCGGAGTTGCTCGGGCTTACCTGGCGGATGCAATGGATACGACAACAGAAGCAAGCAATGTACGGACTCAGGTTCTTCCGCAGGAAGGATGCTCGCCTGGCGGCCACCATACGAGTGACCGCCCAGGCAAACAGGTCCATTTGTGAGGCGTTGCAGTGCCCGGATCGCAGCACGGAGGCCATCACGATCGGCAGCAGCCCGCGACGGATGCGGCGGGCCGAACCTTCTAGTTTGCCAAAACGGGAGATCGCAGCGAAGTACCTGATACCCGGCGAGTTGGAATGCTCGAGCCACGGATACGAGCAAAGGCGATTCACAGTTCGAGCCAGCTCCGTGTGTGAGTACCAACAAGCCGACGGCAGCGCCTTCAACCGTATGCAGGAATCCGGCTGTTTGGCCGTCGCGAAATGGCTTGCAGTCCGGCACGAAAGTTTGATGTAGCCGAGGCCTATCAAGGGACTATCGACACCCCGGATCTCCGCTTACGCGGCCCTGCGCTGAAACAAGCCCTGTCCCGTCCACAGGGTTAGAAGCCTAATCTTTCGAAACAACCTTTTTGAGATGCTTCGCACACGCTTCGGCTGCCGTTTGTTGTCCGTGAAGCGTGTTCTTCTTGTTCACAGCATAAGCGAATACGACTTCGCCCGTCTTTAAATTCACCAGTCTAATGGTTGCCGCATCGTTGGAGTGAATTTGGCCCAAGAATATCTCTTTTGCCCAGCCGGCCTTCACGTGATCGGACACGCCATCGAGCTCATAGTCAGCCTCGGCCTTGTTGACGACAACCACTACGGGCACTTTTTTCTTCTCAAGGGCAGCCGCCAGATACGTGTCGAAACCGTCGCTGGCATGGATGTAGATTTTAGAACCGCGGGGCACCTTCGTTATGTGTTGAGCCGCAAAGCATCCTACGCTGAGAACAGCGAGCGCGGACGCAAGCAAACAGGGTTTCACCAATCGTTTGGCATTCATGTTAAATGCATCGGCAGCCAAGCGTCAGAGCTTTAAACCGCTCAGCGCAGAGATCCAATTTGCAGCTTCGGTACGTCGGCCGCTGCTTACCCTTGAAGCTGTGTCGGATCGCTTGGTTCTGTAGAATTCAGCCCCGCAGTAACCCCGCCACAAAAAAGTCCTCGTCAACCTGCGGCCAGTGAATGCCATCGCCGCGTCCAATCAGCCGATAATCAGCTCGTTGTGCCGGGGTTGCCTCAGTAAGCCGGGGCGAGTACACGTAAGGAACGGAGAGCGCGCGACCGTCGTTGAGATGCACGGTAAAGCTGTCGGCGTCGAAGGTAACGCTCACAGCCAGTGGCTCCGGTGTATTGCTCGGCAAAGTGCTCACTCCTCCTTTTCCAAAAGAGTATTCAATCTGATTCTCATCCCTTAAATGTTTCTGAGGGCGTTGCCCTGGCGCGCGCAAGAGCATTTGCGCTTCGCGTTTTGGCT
>DASUJR010000457.1:0-14075 GCA_036279175.1 Candidatus Acidiferrales bacterium
CGGCGATCTCCTCGATTGAGTGTCCCAGAAAATTCTCGTGATCGAAATCGATCGGTGTGATCACTGCGACTTCCGGCTGCACGATGTTCGTCGAATCAAGTCTGCCGCCGAGTCCCACTTCATATACCGCGAAAAACAGTTTCCCATCCGCTCGCGCCCGATCCGCGAACGCTACGAACGCAATCGCAGTCACGCATTCGAAGAACGTTGGATGTGCGGCGAGGGTTCCGGAGGCGAGCAGCGATTCAATGCTTGCTTGAACGCGCGTCCACGCGGCGGCAAACGCGTCATCTGAAATTTCGGTTCCATCGACGCGGATGCGCTCGTTGATGCGTTCGAGGTGAGGCGAAGTGTAAAGGCCTGTACGGAATCCCGCGGCGCGAAGGATGGATTCGATCATCGCCGCGGTCGAACCTTTGCCATTCGTGCCGGCGACATGAACGGAAGGAGCTGCCAGATGGGGATTGCCGAGCGCGGCACAAAGAACGCGAATATTCTCGAGGCCGAACTTCTGGACGCGGGCCTGCTGCGGCGCTGCCAGCTCGCGTCCTAATGCGTAAAGCGAACGGACGGACTCTTCATAATTCATGCAGCATTCTGGAAGAAGTCGAACGCCAGTGAAATATAACGTTTCATTTCTTTGCGCGGCACCACAGCGTCGAGGAATCCATGCTCGACCAGGAATTCAGCCGTCTGGAAGCCCTCGGGCAATTTCTGCCGGATCGTTTGCTCGATCACGCGCGGCCCGGCGAAGCCGATCATGGCGCCGGGCTCCGCAATGTTCAAATCGCCCAGCATCGCGAAACTGGCAGTGACGCCGCCCGTGGTCGGATCGGTGAGCACCGAAACAAACGGAATACGCGCTTCGTCGAGCCGTGCAAGAGCCGCGGACACCTTTGCCAGTTGCATCAGGCTGACGGCGCCTTCCATCATCCGCGCCCCCGCCGAACAGGAAACGATGATGAGAGGCTGGCGCTGAGCGAGAGACCGTTCGATGGCGCGTGCGACTTTTTCGCCTACCACCGCGCCCATCGATCCGCCGATGAACCCGAACTCCATCGAGCAACACGTCACTGGCCGTCCGTTCATTTTTCCTTCGGCGGTGATGATGGCGTCCGTCATGCCGAATTTACGCTGCGCTTCGCTCAGTCGTTCCGAGTACGGCCTCGTATCTACAAAGTGCAGCGGATCACTCGACGCCAGGTCCGCGTCATGCTCGGTCCAAGGCTCGTCGTCGAGCAGCAACTCGATCCGGCGACGCGCGTTCAATCGAAAATGGTGATCGCACTTGGGGCAAACTTCCCAATTCGATTCGAGATCCTTTTTCCAGATGATCGCGCGGCACGAGTTGCACTTCGTCCACATGCCTTCGGTGCGGACGCGCCGCTCTTCGGCAGGGATCGGATTTTCCAAAGCTTGTTTGTCGCGTTTGAACCAAGTCATTGAGAGAACCAGTTCACAGTTGAGAGTTCAGAGTTAAGAGTAAAAAGTACAAATCTTACTCCGCGCCCTCTCGGCGGTTAAGTTTCCGCCAAGTACAGGGGGTCTGCGGTAGCAATTCACCGCCGCCCCTGCAAAGCGACAATGGGGGCCGCAAAACAAAATCCTGTTGCTGCAAACGCACATCGCCAATCGCTCTCAACTCTGCACTCCGAACTGCACTTCAGTAATCGATCCCGCGCTCGGCGAGGATGCCTTTCGTGTACGGATGCTTGATCTCCCGCATCTCCGTCACCAGGTCCGCCGCTTCCACCAGCTTAGGATGCGCGTTCCGTCCCGTACAGATCACGTGAATCCGCTCCGGACGCTTTTGAAGCGCTTCGACGACGCGGTCTGCATCCAGCATCTTGTAGCTGATCACGTAATTAATTTCGTCGAGCACCACCAGATCGTATTTTCCGCTGTCGATCTGGCTGCGGCCGAATTCCCAGGCGTCTTCGCACAACCGGACATCTTCCGGGTCCGTTTCCGCGCCGCCCACCTTCACAAACCCACGTCCCATAGGGCGAATCTCCAATTTATCATCGCCCAGCATCTTCGCGGCGTCGAGTTCGCCATAATGCCAAGAGCCCTTGATGAACTGGACCATCAGCACGCGCAGCCCTTGGCCGACCGCGCGAAACGCCGTGCCCAGAGCGCAGGTCGTCTTACCCTTGCCTGGCCCCGTGTAAACGATTAACAGTCCCTTACCTTCGGGCATCGGCGATTCTCGCGGAAAGGTGAACGACAAGAATGATGCTCGCAGCCAAAAACGTCAAGCAGCCCGCTGGAAGTAGCGCATCACGACATTCCAAGGCGTTCGCGCACGGCTTCGGCGGTCGCGGTGACGCGCTCGCGTCCCTTTTCAGGGATCGTGCCTTCTCGCCCAGGTTCCTGCACGATCAGAAGAATCCCCGGTCGATACACATTCAGATCGTGGCAAATGATTCCAGAAATTTGCACGAGTTCAAACTTCGTGTCTGTAAGCCTCCGCTCGAACGCAGATCGTACGTCTTCGACGAGTCGCTTGAATCCCGGGGCGGTAAGCAGCGGCTGAACTTCGGTGCGGTCTTCTGCCTGGGCCTTCGCCACCTCATAATGAGGCAACGCACCTTGAATCATGAATTCCACTGAGGCCATCGGCTTGGCGCGATCGAAGCGGATCGTAATCGGCATGTGTGAACCTGGAACAGCGAAAGCTGAGCTTGGGACCGGACTATTTCACCTGGGCAACACGCCCTTCACCTGATTACCAGCTTACCAGCACGTCCCACCGGGCGCAGCCGACGTGCCGGTCAGGGCGATTTCCCGTCCCAATAAGCCTCGCGAAAGGGTGTACTTGACCTACGTAGCGTCGTGTTTTTACCGATCTTTCGACTCTCTGTGCGTTCATGTCCCTCACTAACTCTTACCTCCATGGACGAGCAACGCTCCGATTCGCCGAAATTCGGCAAGCTGTTTGGCATCACTAAACCAGCGCCCGTTATAAACTTCCGTGGTTGGCGTCGGGTCGGAAATGTTTTGATGCT
This sequence comes from Candidatus Acidiferrales bacterium, assembly GCA_036279175.1. Lineage (GTDB taxonomy): Bacteria > Acidobacteriota > Terriglobia > Acidiferrales > UBA7541 > Palsa-295. The sequence continues at coordinate 3,009 of DASUJR010000457.1, forward strand.
CGACGCTCGTAAAACCCGCGTCGCGGAACCGATCAGCCCATTCGTCTGCCGACAGCAGGTGCGTGGGAATGGTCAGGATCCTTCCCCACTGATGGCAATGCGGATTGTCTTTGTAATAGTTGATGACAATCCACAGCGAGCCACCCTTCTTCAGTATGCGGTGAATCTCACGCAGACCCTTAGCCGGATCTGGCCAGTAATACGCTGATTCGACAGAAATTGCGCGCGTGAAGAATTCGGGTTCCCAGGAAATTTCGGCAACCTGCCCTACAATGAACTCGAGGTTCTTGAATTCCAGGCTTGCTGCGCGCGCATGCCGAATCATTTCATCGGAAATATCCATTCCGACGACGCGACCGTCGGGAACGCCGCGTGCGAGCGCTCGCGAGAGCCAGCCGGAGCCGCAACCCACGTCAATGATGCTCTCATCGTTGGTCATGCGCATCATTTCGAGCGCGGGGCGCGTGATGGGCCAGTGATCTTCCTCCATGCCTTCGCCGCGCCCTGCCTCGGCCCAGCGATTGAATTCTTCTCGAAGTGCTTCTGATTGTTGAGCTTCAGCCACGGCAGCTCCTCTTAGGATCTTAACGCTGGTGCAGCGAGACTGAAAACGATGAGCGAGCCTTATGGATGCTTGCGCCCCAGCTGGAAAGATCGCCGATGGAGTCTCTTGTAGTTTTTGGCGAATTCGGTGATTTCGATGAACTGGTTGTTTTGTACGTCCGCGAAGTCCTGGCGCGATTTGCTCACGGGCCAGAAAACCTCGAGTCGCAGAATCTTCGCAGACTTTCCCAGCCCGATGTGCTGCTCGATCGGGTTTGCTCCAAAGGAGCCCCCGCTGTTGACGGTACGGTAGATCGAGCGGACCGGAAGGTCCCCATTTTGCACTGTAACATGAATGCGTGCTCCGATTCCCGCTCGGTTCGATCTGACGCCCACCAATTTTAAGGTGATCCAGTCGTTCCCATTGCCCGGATTGGCGAAGACTCGAAACTGGTGTGCGTCGCCCGGAGTCGCGCCACCGATGGAGACAAGCAGATCCTCATTTCCGTTGTTGCCCAGATCAGCAAACGAGGCGGCGTGTCCCTTGTGTAAATCTCCCGTTCCCGATGACGCGGTGATATCGGCAAAGCGTTTTCCGTCCACATTGCGCAGGAGCATTTTTGGAACCATCGCACCATACTCGGGGCCTCCGGTGGCCAGATAAATGTCGAACCAGCCATCGTTATCGATATCGCCGAAGTTCGCTCCCATCGGCACGTTGATTTTGTTGAGTCCAACTTCAGACGTTACATCCTTGAACGTTCCGTTCCCCAAATTACGGTAAAGCTTGAACGTGCCGGCATTCGTGGGAAGGCCCAGGTAGCTACGGATTGTCTCGTCGACCGAAAAGAAATAACTGGTCACGAAGAGGTCGGGCCAGCCGTCATTGTCGTAGTCGAAGAACCAGGTGGCGAAACTCTGCGATTGCGGCTGATGAACGCCAGCTTGGTGGGAGACGTCCGTAAACGTGTTATTGCGGTTATTATGGTAGAGAAAGTTCCCGCCGTAGAGGTTGGAGACGTAGAAATCAACGTAGCCGTCGTTATCGTAGTCTGCCGCGGTGACACCCTTCGTAAATGCAACCTTGTCCATTCCAGATGACTTCGAAATGTCCTGGAAAGTGCCATCGCCTTTATTCAGAAACAGCTGACTGAGGCCATTCTCGTTGCCGACAAATAAATCGAGCAGCCCATCGTTATTGATATCCGCCCACACGGCAGTCTGCGTCCGCGTGGCGGGCTCGGCCAATCCGGCCAGACGCGTCACGTCAGTGAACGTCCCGTCGCAATTGTTTCGCAATAGAGACTTACGTTCGGGAAACTCCCAGGCGCCGCGCAATACGAGCAAGTCCATGCAACCGTCGTTGTTGTAATCGGCTTGAATCATATTCAAGCCGCCGAGCTGGCCGGACAGGCCCGCCGCCGCCGTTCGGTCTGTGAAGGTGCCGTCGCCTTTGTTGTGAAAGAAACGTAATGGCTGGCAAACGTCATAGCTCGATACGACAACGTCGAGAAGGCCGTCGTTCTCGAAGTCGTCAGCCACTACGCCTCCGGCCATCGAAACAAAGCCCAAACCTGCTGCGCGCGAGACGTCCCGGAATCTTCCAACGTTCTGTTTAGAGGCAAACACAGATGGTGCGATCAAGTACTGGCGCGGTACGCCAGCCGGATATTTGCCCAAAGTCAGGTAGGCCAAATTCAGCAGCCACTTGACCTGCACCACGTCGGGGCGCTCGGGTTCGAGCTGGAGGTATTTCGTAAGGTACTCGATAGCTTTCTGGGAATCGCCGGTCCGCACGTAACAGGAAGATTTCAGCGGAGGGAACAAGCAGCGGTCGCCGGGATTGGTGTATGCCCCGTTCTCCATTTCCGCTTTGTGCAGATAAGCGACGCCGAGTACTTCCGTCAGCTGCGGAATGCCTGCAGGAACGCCGGCAGCCGCAAGCTTGTATGCCGATTCCCATTCCTTCACTGCCGCGTTCATATCACCCCGGTATGCTTCGAGCTGTGCGAGTCCGTAATGCGCCTGAATCGCATCGAACGGTGTTTTCGCTGCCATTTGCGCGGGATCAATCGCCAGTTTTTGCAGAGCCTCGATGCCTTCAGCGAGTGACTGCTTGCGTATTTCGCAGACTTCCTGCAGGTCCTGCTCCCAGCCAGACGGCTTGGGGAATTTCTGGAAAAGCATGTCTGCCAGAACTTGGCCGGCAACGTCGGCGGGGTACTGGATTATATTCTTGCCGCCGGTGAGAAGGTCCCGGTTTGGTCCCATGCCCTGGCCGGGTGCTGATTCTTGCGTCACCTGGGGCGGACTGGCCTCTCCTTGTCCGCCCGCGGGTAGTGTTCTGCCCAACAGCTTTAAGATGACGTAGCCGGTTGAGAGCTTTATTGCGGCGCTGATCTCGCCGGGCTTCATCGAGTCGAGCGCTTGCCTCAATTCCGGGCGCAACAGGGCCGGGTTGGCGTCGCCAACATACCCGCTGTTGGCGGCATTCGGGTCGATCGACATTGCCTTCGCAACGGTTGAAAAATCCTCACCAGCTTTCAACCGCTGCAAGGCTGTTTGTGCTTTCGCCTGGCTGTCAACGACGATCACTTGCAGGCTGACGGTACCCGGCTCTTTCTGCTGCGCCCCTGCCGTCGGAACTGCGATACAGAGAAGCAATGCTGCTGCGCACGACAGAGCTGCTCGTACCCGGGTTGCCGGTAAGCGCTTTAGGGGACGGTGATTGCCGCTCGGCAAATGACGAGCTTTTTTCATGAAGAGCCAGCACCGTAACACGTTGGATCCGAAGGTGTAAAGAAGTGCGGACTTGTCCGAGGCAGTGCGATTTTGACAGCTTGACAGATTACGGAAGCACAAGCGGCCGAGTACCGACAGCGCTACAACAGGTTGGAATCGCGTTCCGGCTAATGACTGAGCGCCTCGGGGCGGAGCGCTTACCTGCACTCATCTAGAGGAGTTGTTCGTTCTTCTCGCTGGTCATTCGCCACTGTATTTCACTGCATTGCTGCGCCACAGATGGCGCAGTATCGCACGCCCGGAGCAGTAATGGTGCCACAGTGGCAACAATAGCGGGCGATCGCGGCAGGCCCGGCGACGACCATCACATGCGGCTGCGGCCTCGTTTCCGACGAGCAGGCCCAAATGAGGGCGACGATCCAGCCGACGACGGTCCATCCGAACAGCAGGTCTACGAGAAAGATCGCGGTAAAGTCACGCTTGTTATGGGCGATGATCGCCGGCAGGAAGTACAGCAGGATCATGCCTAGAACGAACAACATAGCCGCCCTCCTTCCGGGCAAACGAGGCCGAACAAGGTAGACGAAACGCCCGTGTCTAATTGGTGTTACGCACCAAAGCCCAAAATTGTTCCGTTAGCCAGATATCCCAGCGGCTTCGAGCGATTGACGACTGCTCGGCGCTTCCGCTCTATGTTCTACTTGATTGAGGACTTGCCACGATGACATTCCGTCGGTCGTCTTCTGAATCGCCGCACTTTGCCGCAGAGAAGGTTACGACGGCTGCGGAGCCTCCGCTTTCTTTTCCACTTTGGCGAGCAGTTGGATGAACCTCTGCTGGCGTTCTTCCTGCGTCTGCCCCGCGTAGGCCTCTGCTATCTGAGTCGCGTTCATGGAGCAGAATTTCGGCCCGCACATCGAGCAGAATTTCGCTTCCTTGTAGAAATCATCAGGCAAAGTTTCATCGTGCATCGCGCGGGCGGTCTCGGGATCGAGAGAAAGGTCGAACTGTTTTTTCCAGTCGAAGAGAAAGCGCGCATAGCTCAGCGCGTCGTCACGGTCTCGCGCTCCGGGACGGTGACGCGCAACATCGGCGGCGTGGGCGGCGATTTTGTAAGCGATCACACCCTGACGCACGTCATCGGCGTTGGGCAAGCCGAGATGCTCCTTCGGCGTCACGTAGCAAAGCATCGAAGCACCATGCCAGCCGATCATTGCGGCTCCGATTGCGCTGGTGATGTGGTCGTAGCCGGGAGCGATGTCGGTGACGAGCGGACCGAGGGTGTAGAACGGCGCAGCATGGCACAGTTCGACTTCCTTATCGACTTGTAGCTTGATCTGATCCAACGGAATGTGACCGGGGCCTTCGATCATGACCTGGACATCGTACTGCCAGGCTTTTTTCGTGAGTTCTCCCAGGACGCCAAGCTCGGCGAACTGCGCTTCATCGCTAGCGTCAGCCAAGCAACCGGGACGCAAACCGTCGCCGAGAGAAAAGCTGACGTCGTGCTTCTGGAAGATCTTGCAGATCGCATCAAAATTTTCGTACAGGAAATTCTCTTTTTTATGGGCGCTCATCCATTGCGCGAGCAGCGCGCCGCCGCGGCTGACGATGCCGGTGATGCGATTGCGCACAAGCGGCACAAAACTGCGAAGGACGCCCGCATGGATGGTCATGTAGTCGACGCCCTGCTCAGCCTGCTCTTCGATCACTTCGAGCATCACGCTGATGTTCAAATCTTCGGCGCGACGGACGCGCGAAATCGCCTCGTAAATCGGGACGGTGCCGATCGGAACGGGGGATGCATCGATGATGGCCTTACGGATACCTGGGATATCACCGCCAGTCGAGAGATCCATCACTGTATCGGAGCCGTAATGAACGGCGCGATGCAACTTTTCGAGCTCCTCGCCTATATTCGAGGAGGTCGCAGAGTTGCCGATATTCGCGTTGATCTTGCAGCAGAAACCTACGCCGATTCCCATCGGTTCGAGATTGCGGTGATGAATGTTGGCAGGAATGATCGCTCGGCCGCAGGCCAGCTCTTCGCGAACGAATTCGGGAGTGAGCTTCTCACGATTGGCGACATACTCCATTTCTTCCGTAATCAGGCCCCGGCGCGCGAAATGCATTTGCGAGAAATTACGGGAGTCCGTTTCCGAGAGCGCCGAAGCGCGACCGTTAGATGCGCTCGTTCGCTTTTCAATCCACGCGTCTCTTAAGGCCATGATGTTCCTCCGCTAAACACCGGGAAACAGCTTGTGTCACCGTGCCGGGGCAGTTTGAAGTCTGACTGCCTCTTTCAACTCGAGGTTTGAATCACAAAACCCTGAATCACAAAACCCTGAAACCCGGCATCGACGATCGACAAGATTCAGACTGACCACTACCGGATGAAGACAAATCAACAGAACATAAGAATATGGAAGCATGCTGATTCGCGGCTGATCCGATCCGTGAGGAACGATCCGCGGCGCCAAAGGTCATTATGTCACCCGACTCAGTGAAGCGGCAATATGGTCGCGCATAGAGATAGAGATGATGCACGTGCGAAAGCCCGCCGGATTCATAAGCCGTGGGAACGGCAACGAGTAAAAATTCGCAGAGCTACGCGACCGTGGATTTTTCTTCGAAACTCGATAAGATGAGTGACTCATGTTTGCGCTACTAAGTGGCATTGTCACGGCCGGTTTGTGCGCCGGCAGCTTACAAATCCGAGTCGGATTCGGACACCGATGACGATCCGGCGGAGCACCCGATCAACGTGGACGGATCCCGCAGAGCAAACTCCATATTTCTCGTATCGCACAATCAAGCGGAATGGGTCGCAACGGCGCGAAGTGCAATGCGACGGCGTGTCGCTTAAACGGGTCGCCGGTACAATTGGGACGCCAGCTTACGTGTATAGCCGCGGGGGCATTGAAAAGGCTTTCCAGCGGCTGGATCGTGCTTTTGGTTCACTACCTCATCAGCTCTGCTATGCGCTAAAGGCGAATTCGAATCTGTCTGTTCTGCGCATCCTGGCGAAGCTGGGGAGCAGTTTCGATATCGTTTCGGGCGGGGAATTAGAATATCTCAAGCGCATCGGAGTACCCGGCGACCGAATCGTTTTTTCGGGAGTTGGAAAAACGCGCTCGGAAATCCGATCGGCGATGGCATACCGCGTTGAACGCATGGCCAAGCGGCAAGGCATTTTGATGTTCAACGTTGAATCAGAGGCAGAATTAGATTTGCTGGTTGAGGAAGCCGCGCGACACGTGAAAAAAGGGCAACGACCCGTTTCAGCGTCAATCCGCGTGAATCCCGATATCCTTGCCGGGGGACATCCTCACATTTCCACTGGTTACCACCATCATAAGTTCGGAATGGCATGGAGCGACGCACTTCGTCTGTACAGACTGCACAAAGACTCTCAATGGATAGAGTGGAAGGGCATCAGCACGCATATCGGATCGCAGATTGTGGATGTCGCGCCATTCCGGCGAACGGCAGCGCGGCTCGCATCGTACGTACAGGAACTGGCGGCCACTGGAATTCGACTGCAATGCGTCGACATCGGCGGCGGGCTTGGGATTCGATATACGAACGAGAGACCGGCAGATGTCGCGGACTATGCACGCGCGCTTACAGCCATCATGCGACCGACAGGATGCCGATTATTGATAGAGCCGGGCCGCGCGATCGTTGGAGCGGCTGGGGTGCTGCTGACACGCGTCTTGTATGTCAAAAGGAACGGCGGAAAGCGATTCGTAATTGTAGACGCAGCGATGAACGATTTGATCCGACCGTCGTTATATGGAGCGACGCACCCGATCACGCCGGCCATCGTTGCGCGCCGTGGAAGGGCGGCGACTGACCCAGCGGACGTTGTTGGCCCTGTTTGCGAGTCCGGAGATTTTCTGGCACGTGACTGGCGGCTGCCGGAGGTGAAAGCAGGCGATTTGCTGATCGTTTGGGCGACTGGCGCATACGGATTCGTACAATCGTCGAATTACAATGCGCGGCTGCGGGCTGCGGAGGTGTTGGTCGAACGCGGCCGATTCCGAGTCATCCGGCGGCGGCAGACTTTCAACGAAATGATACGTGGGGAATGAGAAGGTCGCGAGCACGGCGGCCGCTTATCATTGGCAGTTTACTTGGCCGCCTTGGTGCTCCGAGTGTTCTCGGGAGTTTGGAAACGATAACCAATCCACGGCTCCGTGTGGATGTAGCGGGGACGCCCCGGCTCGGGTTCGATCTTCTTCCGCAGTTGATTGATAAAGACACGCAAGTATTCGGTCTCGTCACCGTAGTCCGGCCCCCAAACGGCCTGTAGCAAACGTCGGTGCGGCAACGCTTTGCCTTCGTTCGCCACAAGGTGCCTCAGCAGTTCGAATTCCTTCGGCGTGAGGCGCACGGACTGGCCTTTTACCAAAACGGAGCGCTTTTCGAAATCGATGTTCAGATCGGCTGAAATGAATGGGGCAGCAGCTTCGGTTGATACCGCCCGGCGCAATGCGGCACGCACTCGGGCCATCAGCTCGTCGGCGCCAAAAGGTTTTACGACGTAATCGTCCGCGCCCGCATCGAGCGCCTGCACTTTGTCGCGTTCGGAGTTTCGCACGGTGAGCATGATAATCGGCGCGTCGCACGAGCGCCGGATTTCGGCGCACGCTTCCATACCGGACATCCCGGGCATATTGACGTCAAGCAGAATCAGATCAATTTTCCCTTCGCGGACTTTCTCGATCGCTTCTTCGCCGTCCCGCGCCTCCAGCACCGAATAGCCGTGCGAGGACAAAATGGTTCGCAGCACGCGCCGGATCTGCGCTTCGTTATCGACCACGAGAACTGTCGCGCCGTTCATTGGAGGATGGGACGGCTGTTGTCGGCGGGAAGCGTGAACGTAAAGACGGAACCGTGACCGTGTTGGCTGGTGAGGCTGATCGATCCCCCGTGCGCCTCGACGATGGCTTTGGCGATCGGAAGTCCCATGCCAGTACCCTGGACGCTGTAGCGCTGATCCCTGCCACGGTAGAATTTTTCGAAAATAAGGTCCCGTTCCGGACCATCGATGCCCGCGCCATGATCGGAGACGCTAGTCGCGACGTAGTCTCCTGCCCGTTCGGCAGTAATAGTGATCGGCTCATCCTGCGGCGAGTATTGATTTGCGTTTTCAAGCAACTGTATCAGGACCTCGCTCGCGCGCGGCAAATCGACATTGACGCGGGGGAGTTTAGATGCCACTCGCACGTCCACTTTCCGCCCCGTGAATGTAGTGCGGCAGTGCAGGAGGGCGGCCGCGATCAACTCGTCAATCGGGTGCGGCTCAATTTTCAAATCAACATTGCCGGCATCCAGCTGCGACATTTCGGCGGCTTCGCCGACCAGGCGATTCAACCTGTCGCTCTCCTCGTCGATCACAGTGAGCAGTTCGCGTCTTTGCGATCCATCTAGGCTTCCGTTCGAAAGAAGGTTCGTTACAGCTCCTTTGATCGAAGTGAGCGGAGTGCGCAACGCATGAGTAACGGAATCTAACAGAGCGGTTCGCAGGCGCTCGCCTTCGCGCGACGCTTCCGTTTGGCCCAATTGTTCCACGGCGCGCGCGCGTTCCATCGCGACAGCTACGAGAGTGCCAAGCGCCTCGAGCGTCCCACGAGAAAGAATCGTTCCTGAAATGCCGAGGCTGCCAATTGAACGCGTGCCCAGCTTTACCGGCACGAAGCTAACGCTGTGGGCAGAGTCGACGACGAGTTCTTCGCGCGCGGCAACACTCTTCAAAGTCTCAAGATCGAGATGGGGTACAACCGGTCCCGAGCGGTAGACCTTCTGTTTGTCTGCCAGCAGCAGAGCTGCCGCTCCCACCTCGAAAGTCTGGACGATTTGGGCCGGAATTCGATTGAGCAGCTCGATCACGTTTCCCGACTCCAACATGTTCTGGCTGAACGAGTAGAGCTTTTCGATGTCGCGTCGGCGCGCCGATGCGTATTCGGCTTGCTGGCGCGCTCGCGAAGACAAATGGCTAGCAAGAATGGATACGACCAAGAAGGTCGAAAGCGTGATCCAGTTCTCAGCAGAGTAAAACGTCAGTTTGTGAGCGCGCTCAAGGAAATAATAAACAAATGCGAAGGTCGCCACGATCGACATGGAGACGGAAACCACCATGCCCCAAACGGCGGAAACGGCTAGAATGGCGAGCACCAAGGTAAGGGCGGCTGTAGTCGCGCTGACGTGCAGAAACTGGTGAAAAAAGAACGGAATTCCCGCCGCGATCAGAAAGGCGGCCACGAATCGCGATGTCTGGAGCAAAAGCGGTTCACGCACCAGGCGTATTCTACCGTAGTGCCGCTAAAAGAGAATTGTAATGCCTAGGACTCCGGAACAATGGCTGGCTCTATCGAAAGAGCCCGAAAAAACGAAGGGAATACTGAAGCTTTTCCTCGGCTATGCACCGGGCGTGGGGAAGACGTACGCGATGTTGAGCGAAGCCATCCGGCGAAGCAGTCGCGGCGAAGACGCGGTTATCGGAGTGATCGAGACGCACGGCAGGAAAAGCATCGCTGAGCTTGCTGCGAAGCTCGAAACCGTTCAGCGCAAGAAAATCGATTATAAGGGCACGATCTTCGAGGAAATGGATGTGGATGCGATCATTGCGCGCAAGCCTGCCGTCGCGCTGGTCGACGAACTGGCGCACACGAACATTCCAGGCAGCAAGCACCGCAAACGGTACGAAGACGTTCTGGGCCTGCTCGACGCCAACATAGACGTGCTCTCAACGGTCAATATTCAGCACATCGAGAGCATCGCCCCGACGGTGCGCGCCATAACCGGGATCTCCGTTCGCGAAACGGTGCCGGATTGGGTACTGCAACTGAGCGAAGAAACGGTGATGGTCGACCTCACGCCCGAGGCGCTCCAGAACCGTATGAAACGCGGTGACGTTTACAACAAGGAGAAGGTCGAACAGGCGCTAAAGAATTTCTTTCGCCGCGGCAACCTTATCGCGTTACGCGAGCTGGCGTTACGCCAAGTCGCGGAACAGGTGGATCGCAGTCTTTCGTCCTACATGGACGAGAAGGAAATTCGCGAGAACTGGAACGTCCGGGAACGCATTGCCGTATGCATCAGCTCGAATCCGAGGGCACAGTTCCTAGTAGCGCGCGCAGCCCGCATGGCACGGCGAATGGATGCGGAGCTGTACGCCATCCATGTCGACGTCGATCACGATGGCGAACCGCAGGCGGAACGCGCGCTGGCTACGAATCTACAATTTGCCGAAAGCCTCGGTGCCCAGCCGATTCGGTTGAAGGGAGCCAGCGTTGCGGATGCGACAGCGCAATTCGTGCGCGAAAGGCATATAACGCAGGTGATTCTCGGGCGCTCAGCGGTGGAGGGTTGGCGAAAGATTCTGTACATGAATGCGATCAATAGATTCTTGAGAGAGGCGCCGGCCGTTGATGTGCATATCGTGACGCAGGAGCCGGATTAAGCCGCCCCAGCCACAACGTTCCCCTGACGCGGCTCAGGGCGCGCTGGATCGGTGCCTTCGAAGGCGCTTTTCTGAGGTGGTGAACCCTTCTTGTGCGACTTCTAGCGTGCGATAGGAAGCTTTGATGCCATGACGGCCAAACCGTCTGGCGATTTCAGTCCCGATCGCGTCAAAACGGTCCGTCGCGATGGCGATCACGCTGGGACCTGCGCCGCTCAGGGCGATGCCTAACAGTCCCGGCACTCGCTGGATCGCGAGTACTTCCTGCAGCCCTGGGATTAGCGCCTGACGATAGCTCTGATGCAGTCGGTCTT
>DASUJR010000458.1:0-5831 GCA_036279175.1 Candidatus Acidiferrales bacterium
GTCCCGTGCCGGTCATCACGACGTTCATGTCCACCTGCGCGCTTGAATCTTCTTCGTAGACCAGGTCGAGCAGCAGTTCCTCTTTAACGATCCCGACGCTGATTGCCGCGACGGAGTCCGCCAGCGGAACGTTGCGCAGAATCCCCGCCGCCACCAGACGCTCGAACGCCAGCGCCGTCGCCACGAAGGCGCCCGTGATCGAAGCAGTCCGTGTCCCGCCATCCGCTTGAATCACGTCGCAATCGATCCACACCGTCCTCTCGCCGAGCGCCTTCAAATCAGTCACGGCGCGCACCGTGCGCCCGATCATCCTCTGAATTTCCAGAGTGCGTCCCGATTGCCGGCCTCGAGCAGCTTCGCGGGGAGTGCGATCCTCGGTCGCGCGCGGCAGCATTCCATATTCGCCCGTCACCCATCCTTTTGCGGCGCCCTTCAGAAACGACGGCACACCGTCCTCGATGCTTGCCGTGACGATCACGCGCGTATTGGCCGCTTCGATCAGCACGCTTCCTTCCGCGTGCGTGATGAAGTCCGGCGTAATTTTTACGGGGCGCAGTTCATCCGGCCTGCGTCCATCTGGTCGCAAGTAAAATCTCCTTTACGGCTTTCCGCTACAGCACAAGAACGTGCCGGCGCCGTGCGCAATCAGTTGGAATTCTGCCGGTTTCGCGTATCGAAACTGATCGCCTGCGTTCGACAGGAAGTCCGAAACCGCCTTAGTCTGACGAAGCAGCTAAGATGCTGTCAAATCAATTTGGCGCTGCAGCGAGCCGCGTCACATCATCAAGTTCTGCCGTGGCCCGGCGCAATGCATCCTCCAGCACCTCCATCTGCGCCGTAAATATTGCGGGGTCGGAGTTCATCGATTCCGTCACGCCGGGAAAAATTTCCGCTGCGTAGCCCGCGTCGCTGCCCGGCGCGAATATCGTGTGTTTGTACCAGGGACGCCCCGGAAGTCCATTCGCCGAAAGAAACGCTTGCTCAACGTCGACGAGCGCCCGGTTGATCGCGGCTTGCTGGTCTGCCGTCAGCGTACCCGAATGAATCGATTGCAGTGCTTGCGCCGCCAGCGTGGCGGCATTCGCGAACTTTGCGGCGGCATGCGACAGGCTTGGCGCGTCCTGTTCCCGATCCGGCGGATTGGGGCCAATTTGTCCAAGATTTCCAGTTGCCGAGAGAGCATCGCTGGCGTCGGTAATGTCTGCTGCGTAGTCGCGATAATCGAGAGGCAAAATATCCGCGTTGTCGAGTCGCAGGGCCAGCACGCCAAGAACGCGCGCGAGCGCGGCTTCATATTCGAACCTCGGATCGCCGAAATGTTTCATCCAATAGAAGTCGTCGTACATCGAATGGTACACGCCGTACGGACCGGTAAAGCTGACGTCCATCGACGGGATCCCGGCGTGATCGAAAAACGGGCAGAAGTCCGATCCTGCGCCAAGCGCGGCCAGCGGCAGATTCCCCGAAGGGCTCGTGCTCAGTGTGGGACTCGCCACCTCGTCCGGCTTCTGCTGAGGCTCGCGTACTTGATCCAACTCCGACGAACGCCCGCGCCATACGTCGTAAATGCTTTGTCCCGAGTTCGGGTCTTTTACATCCTGTATCACCTCGCGAACTAATTGGTTCAATGACGGAGTGGCGGCCGCGTTGAATTTTGTTCCGGTGACTCCGACATCCGTGTTGATGTAGGCCACGGCCTTTTTTTGCAGCGCAGTCAGGTTGTCTTCCACCCATTCCGTTGAACCGATCAGGCCCGGCTCTTCCGCATCCCACTCGCAGATGACGATCGTCCGGCGCGGTGTCCATCCGGAACGCGCCAGATTTCCGAGCGCCCGCGCAGCCTCGAGCATTGCCGTCGTGCCACTGCCCGGATCGGCGGCGCCAAAGACCCAGGCGTCATGATGATTTCCCAGAATGACCCAGGAGTTGTCGTCCGTGCCGTGGAGTTTCGCGATCACGTCGTAAATCGAGCGCTGCTGATAATTCATCGAAATTTTCAAATGGATTTGCGCTTCCCCGGGACCGACGTGATATGTCACCGGCAACCCGCCCTGCCAGTCGCGCGATACCTGCTCACCTCCAAGGTCGGCCAGAATCGCGGAAGCATCTTGCGCGTTTATTGATGCGGTCATGATTTGCGGCAGGTTCGATGCGGCGGCAGGCGCGATGCGTTTCGCATTCGCTGTCGCGGCTACGCCGGGTGTCAGCGGGTCGCCGGGGTAAAACTGCGTGTATAGAATCGACCCGCGCTGGATACCGCTCAAAGGACGCCACGGCCCGCGCGGGTATGGATCGCCGACTACGTACCCGTCGTCAGCCGGATCGGAAAACAGCAACAGGCCTGCGGCTTTATGCTCTTCGGCGAGCTTGGCTTTGATGCCCCGATACACTCGCCCGTAGCGGACGAGCAGGATCTTGCCTTCGACGCTGACGCCCAGCGACTTCAGCGCACGATAGTCCTGTTCGGTGCCGTAATTCGCATACACCACAGGCGCGGTAACATCGCCCGACGGCGAGTACGAGTTGAATCCCACGGGAACGTCAGGGTTCGACGTGTCCTTGTCTTCGCTATACGCTCGCTCGCGCGAACCGAGTTCCCTTCGCCCAGGGGCGACGAGTTCAACTTTCAGTTCGCGCGGCAAGGGGATCCATGCGCTATAAGTCACGATCTGTGCGTCGAAGCCAAAGCTCTTGTATTGATCGCACAGCCATTCGGCGACGCGATGGCTCGCTTCCGTTCCGGCCAGATGCGGCTGGCTCGTCAGATAGCGCAAATCCGCTTCGACGTGTGTGGAATCGGGAATCGCCTGGAAGCGGTCTTCCAGCTTGCGCTCGGCCGAAGCATGTGACGCTAGAAATCCGCGTAAATCTTGTTTTGCGCGTCGGCGGGAAGCAAGGGAGGGCGGAAGCGCGGCGATGACCAGAATGGCCGCGAGAAGAAAAGTACAATGTGCGTATGTGCGATTTAGCACGAAACGAAAGATTCTAACCGAATCTGGCGCGGTCCGGGAGATAGAGAAGCCTGTATTGACTGGACACGCTCCATTGCAGTGTGCTGCTCTAAGCGAGCCGCTTGCCAAAGACGAGGCAAAAAGCAGTGAGAATTCTGATTTCGGGCGCGTCGGGCTTGGTGGGTACAGCTGTTGCAAGCGCCTTGCGCGCAGACGGGCACGAGGTGATTCGATTCGTCCGCCCGCGAGGAACCTGCTCGCCCGGAGATGTGCGTTGGGATCCTGCGGCGGAATTCGTCGACGCGGAGGGCATGGAAGGGGCGGAGGCAATCGTCCATCTGGCTGGCGCGGGTATTGGCGATTCCAGATGGAGCGAAACGCGCAAGAAGACTTTGCGCGAGAGCCGGGTGAATTCCACGCGAACTCTCGTCGAGGCTGTCGCCAGACTGCGGCGAAAGCCCCGAATTTTGCTCGCTGCGTCGGCCGTGGGTTATTACGGTGATCGTGGCGACGATGTGCTCAACGAGTCGAGCAGCAACGGCGAAGGGTTTCTCGCAGCCCTTGCGCGAGATTGGGAATTGGAGTCGCTGCGGGCGCAATCGATTGGCCTCCGAGTGGTATTGCTTCGCTTCGGGATGATTCTCTCGGCCGAAGGCGGGGTCTTGCCCCGAATGACCACGCCGTTCAAGTTAGGACTGGGCGGACGGCTGGGGAACGGCCGGCAATGGGTCGCGTGGATCGCGCTGGAAGATGCGATCGGCGTGATTCGCGCGGCGCTTGTGGACGACGCACTGAGCGGGCCTGTCAACGTGGTGTCGCCGGCTCCGGTGCGGAACGCTGAATTTACGCAGGCCCTTGCCGGCGCGCTGCATCGGCCTGCGATTTTTTCAATTCCGGTGTTTGCGCTTCGCCTTGCGTTCGGTGAAATGGCGATGGAGCTGTTGCTCGCAAGTCAGCGTGTCGAGCCGGCCGCGTTGATCGAGAAGCGCTATGCGTTTCGCTTGCCGGGGCTGGAGGATGCGCTCCGGTCCATGCTGACAACCGAAGAATAATTCTGCTTGGCTGGTCAGTCAATCCGGGCGAAGTTCAGGCCGTGCGCCGAAGAAGCGGAAATAAAGGACGAGGCTGAAAGCGATTACCACGGCGTACGCGTAGAAGGGCATCGCGATGTCCTCGGCGCCGAAGGCGTAACCCGTGAAGAGTATCGCGCCTGTTGACGCCGACAGCCTCGCCACCTGGCTGACGCCCATGGCCCTCCCCATTTCACTCTTGTGGACCATCGCCGTGAGCGCGGTCTGCTGCGCCGGAACGGCAACTACACGCAGTGTTGGCGTCAACACGTAGATGGCCAGCGCCAATGGCAAGTTCTTCGTCAGCGGCAGCAGAAGAAGCAGCACCGCGCCTGCTCCTCGCGTGAACGCCACGCCTTTCACGAAACCCATGCGACGCTCGATCGAAGGAGCAAGGAGAAGCGCTGTCGAACTGAGTATCTCCGCGACGAAACCATACACCGCCATCCGTTGCCGGGGAATGTGGTAGACAATCACGAAGAATGGAATAAGAAAGGGCATGATCAATCCCTGCGAGAACCCGTTCACCGCTCCTGTGATCGAGAATTTGCCGATCACCTTCAGGCTCTTCAGGCGAAATCTCGGCCCACGGACGCTCCGCCGGTCTGGAAACGTAAGCGGCAAGATGGCCAGAATCCCGATCCCGCTAATCAGAAACGCTGCGAGAAATGCGTCGCGCCCGCCAACGGCCTTAGCCATCAGCATTCCGCCCGCCCCTGCGAGTCCGCTCAGAAAAACGAAAATCGCGAAGTAGCGGGTGCGATTGTTCAGGTCAGTCAGGTCGGCAATCACGGCGTTCTGCACAGGCTGAGCCGCTCCGCCTGCAGCTCCCGAGGCGCGGGCTCCGGTGGCGGAGAAACCACCGAACATTGCAGCGGCAAACAAAATTGCAAGATGTCCCGAACTGAACGCCAGCACAGCTCCCAGTGGGAGTAATAAGCCGGCCAGAAGGAGCGTCCACTTACGGCTCCAAACATCGGCAAGATAGCCGAGCAGCAAGGCGAAAACGGCTGTCGCTACGGTTGCAGCGGCATAGATGAGTCCGAGCGTAAATGCGCTGTAGTGGAATTCCGTCAGAACGTAATAAGGAAAGACGACGGCGATCAGGCCCGCGGAAAGCGTCCTCGTTATACGGAAGAGCAGCAGAAAATAGAGCTGGCGCGCATTCTTCATCCCCACCTCAGAATAACAGGGAAGTGCAATCACTACATTTCGATCGGTCGATTGCAATGGTTCGCCAGGAAATCAACGGACAGTTGTCCTCGCTAACAGAGGGAGGCCCAAATGCGTTCTTGGCTTTCGATCCGGCTCGCATCGGTGGCGGAGCACAGCGAGGGGGCTTCTCTTGACACGAAGTACTTTGTTATGTAAAGTACTCCTCATTAAGGAGGTGTCCGGCCCCTATGGTGCACTCATCGAACTCGCTTTGGTGTCCCAAAGAAATGAAGCAGCCCCCGCGCTTGGATACGACGGCCAATGCAACTTCGATCCGGCCCCGTTACGCTCTTCTGATCAATCCCTTTTATCCGAAGGATCCTCACGCCAGTTTCGGCAAGCACGTGCTCACGCCCACTCTCGCGCTGACGAGCTTTGCCGCAACCACGCCGGAACACTGGCAACTGCGCTACTGGGACGAAAACCTCCTCGACGGGCGTCCGCCGTTCACGCCGATGCCCGAAGTGGTGGGGATTACGGTTCACCTGACCTTTGCCAAAAGGGCATTCGAGCTGGCCGAGTGGTATCGCACGCGGGGAAGCAAGATCGTGCTGGGCGGGCTCCACGTACTTTCGTGCCCGGACGAGTGCGCTGC
>DASUJR010000459.1:0-7074 GCA_036279175.1 Candidatus Acidiferrales bacterium
GGCGCAAGTGATGCGCCTCACCCTTTCGCAAGGACTGCGCCTGGCGCTCATCGGAGCGGGCATCGGAATCATTGCGTCGTTCGCGCTGACGCGCTTGATGGCCAGCGTTCTTTTTGGCGTGACCGCGACCGATCCTTTGACGTTTATTTCGGTCACGCTGGTGCTGATAGCCGTCGCTCTGGCCGCCTGCTATATCCCAGCGCGCCGCGCCATGCGCGTCGATCCAGTCGTCGCTTTGCGACACGAATAATTAGCCGCTCTGCGACGCGAATAGCTACCGCTTTGCGCGGCGAATAGGGTCATCGCGTCGGGCACAAAAAGCTGTGTTTTGGCCAACAGCTGAAACGCGCAAAAGTGTGTCGACCAATTTTCATACTTTTGATGATTCCAAAGGACTTACGCCGAACATTGCTCAGCACGCATGTCGACCAAAGACCATCCAAAGCGGTGGCAAAACATGGAAACCGCCCAATCGAGTCCGCATTGATGAGACATGACTTCGCGCGATCAGGTAGCAGCGAGTGGCAACGGCACAAAATTGGGTAATTTTGTTACAGCAGAGGCGACCAGCTGAAGTAGACAAGCCATGGATCCGCTGGGTTAGACAGCGATCGATTAGCTGAGGTAGACAAGCCGATCGGTTTCTCCGCCGCTTCCCTCCGGTCCGGGGCCGGCCGGCTGTGAAGGGCAACATCGGGAACCGGTGGGGTTGGGGTCGGGGGCTGGGACGTTTGTCAGGCGCTTCGGCTTAGCGCGTTTTCGACTTAGGCGGTCTCTGCGGTTACAACCTTGTCGTGCGCGGCGCGCACTCGGCTAGCCTTCTTCCTCCGGCCCGAAATCCACGATCCGATCCTCCACACCAGGAGCGCCGCGACGATGGCTCCATATTCGATCGGTTTGCGCACGTCCGACTTCACCAGCCAATAGTAGTGAATGACGCCCGCGATCGCACTGATGTAGATCGCGCGATGCAGCAGTTGCCAGCGCTTGCCGCCCAGCCGCCGAATCCACCCGGCAGTCGACGTGATCGCCAGCGGGATCATCAACACGAATCCAGTGAAGCCGACGGTGATAAACGGGCGTTTTCCAATATCGTCCAGGATCAAGTTCCATTCGAAGTAGCGATCCACGCCAAGCCACGTGGAAAAATGGAGTAGCGCGTAGAAGAACGCGAAAAGTCCCATCATGCGGCGGTAACGGATCAATTCCGGCAGGCGCAGAATTTTTCGCAGCGGCGTGATCGCCAGAGTGATGCAGAGGAATCGCAGGATCCAGTCGCCGGTTCGGTGCTCGACGTACTCGACCGGATTCAGCGTCAGGTCGTTGTGATATCCCTTCCAGAGAAGAAGCCCAAGCGGAACGAGGCAAAGCAGGAATACGAAGACCTTCGTCCACTTGCTCAGCAAAACCGTTTTCAGGAGTTTCATTAGTCTAGCGCGCTTGAAGCGCGACTGGTCTAGCGCGCTCGGACCGCCGGCGGCAGTCAGGTGCGACTGGTCTGGCGCGCTCGAAGTCCGTCTGCGGCAGACAAGCGCGACCGCGATCCCGCGAGCGGCATGCCGCGTCCCCACGACAATTCAGGCGGTCAGTAGTATTTCTTCAAATCCATGCCGGCGTACATGCCGGCCACCTGATCGCCGTAGCCGTTGAAGATCTGCGTCGGAATCGGACGCGCGAAGAAGCCTGTGCCGAGCCGCTTTTCCACCTTCTGGCTCCAGCGCGGGCGGTCAACGTCGGGATTCACGTTCGAGTAGAACCCGTACCAGTAGGGATTTTCCATGTTCCAGGTTGTCGGCGGCTGCTTCTTTACGAACTTGATTTTCACCAGCGACTTGATGCTCTTGAAGCCGTATTTCCACGGGATCACCATGCGCACGGGCGCGCCGTCCTGAGCGGGCAGCGTCTCGCCGTACATGCCTACGGAAAGCAGCGTGAGCGGATGCATCGCCTCATCCATTCGCAAGCCTTCAACGTAAGGCAATTCAATTCCGGCGCTGGAACCCCACGGCATCACGCCGGGATTGTAGTAAGTCTCGAAAGCGACGAATTTCGCTGTCGATTTCGGCTGTACCTGCTTGATCAGCGTGCTGAACGAATACCCGATCCAGGGAACGACAATCGACCACGC
Organism: Candidatus Acidiferrales bacterium; assembly: GCA_036279175.1. GTDB lineage: Bacteria > Acidobacteriota > Terriglobia > Acidiferrales > UBA7541 > Palsa-295. The sequence goes on from DASUJR010000459.1 coordinate 2,129, forward strand.
CTCCACGCACCGGTGCCGGTAGATCCGCTCCTCGAGCGGCGCGAGCTTCATGATCTCGTCGATGGTGAACTTGCGCGGCTTCTCGACTTCGCCTTCGACCGACACGCTCCACGGATACGTCACGAAATCGCCGCAGTTCTGCGCGGGGTCGCCCTTACCCGTGCCGAACTCGTAGTAGTTGTTGTAGTGCATGACCTCGTTCGCAGGCGTGATGGCTTCGGACGTGCTGCCCGGCCATTTGGCAAGCCCGCTCAACGGATGCGGCTGAGTGCCGGTCGGCTTTCCCGCAAATACGACGGGCAGCTTCTTCCAAGCCTCTACCGCTCCAGCCGTCGCCGCCAATCCAAGCAGAAAATTGCGTCGGCCCATGTAAAGCCTTTTGGGAGTTACGTCCTTATAAGTGAGTTCCGGCGTGCGCTTGACGACCATGTCGCCTCCAGCCTGTATTTAGGAATGATACCCCGGAGTACAGAAAGGTTGGATAACTCATCCGCGCAAAAGTTTCAGAAATTCGAGCTGCGGGTCCAGCGCAGAACCGCGCACCCTCTCTACGTGCCGCTCGCTTTTTCATATATATTTCAGGCGGGTGTTGCACCCTTGAGGATGTGCCAGTGCGCGTTTTGATTGTGGAAGACGACCGGAGCATGGCCGAGCTGTTGCAGAAAGGGCTCGAAGAGGAGAACCACGTCGTCAGCGTGGCGCATAGCGGCGTCGACGGTCTCGAAATGGCGGAGTCCTACCAATTCGACGTGCTTGTGCTGGATTGGATGCTGCCGCGCATGGATGGCCTCGAAGTGGCGCGGCGCGTTCGCAAGGGGGGGCGCTCGACTCCAATTCTGATGCTCACCGCGCGCGACGCCGTCCCCGACATCGTCAAAGGGCTCGATGCCGGCGCAGACGATTACCTCACGAAGCCGTTCTCTTTCGCCGAATTTCTAGCGCGTCTTCGGGCGCTGGCGCGCCGGCCTGCGGCGACTCAGAACAATCGTCTGGAAGTCGCCGATCTGGTCCTTGATCCTCGGACGCACCAGGTGTTCCGCGGCAAGCAGGAGATTCATCTGACCCAGACGGAATATCGTCTTCTCGAATTTCTGATGCGGCGCGCGGGGGGCATTGCGTCGCGACGCGCGATCATCGAAGCCGTGTGGGGCCTGGATGCCGAGGTGGAAGAAAACACGCTGGACGCGTTCGTCCGCCTGTTGCGCACGAAGATCGATCACGGACAGAAGCAGAAACTGATTCATACCGTGCGTGGATTCGGCTATTGCGCCCGTCTGGAAAATCGAGCGGGGAGTAAAGATTGAAAGCGCTTTCCATCGGCGCGCGGCTTACCGCCTGGTATTCGCTGATGCTCGCCTTGTCGCTGGGTCTTTTCGGCGCGTTTGCCTACTTCGCGATGGACCACAGCATTCGCGCCACCGTCGATTCCGAACTGCATCATCGGTTGCAGGCCGTCAGCGACATTATTAAGGACGACATGCCGCAGGGTCTCCCTGCCGTCCAGGACGAATTCTCCGAACTCCTGGACAGCGAAGGCACGGATGCTCTGCTTCGCGTTTCGAATCAAAATGGCTTGGTGATTTACGCGTCTGCTGCAATTCAAAAGGGCGTCGAGCCCCGCCCAGGGCACAAAGCTGGCCGGCCTTTCAATGCATCCATGAATGGCGAGTGGTTTCGCTTCCTTCGGGAACCCGTGGATGTAGCAGGCGCGACTTACGACATTGAAGTGGGCGCTTCAACCGCGCAATTCATCGCGTCACTCGATCGTTTTCGCGATCTCTTGTACGCACTCGCGCCGGTCTTTCTGGTCTTTGCCGCATTAGGAGGATATTGGCTGAGCCGCCGCGCGCTCGCTCCCGTCGATCAAATCACTCGCGCGGCGCGCACCATCGGCGCGCAAGATTTGTCGCAACGGCTCGTGGCTCCGCGCGCCAGCGACGAACTGCAGCGCCTCGCCTCCACTTTGAACGAAATGCTGGCGCGCATAGAAACGGCGTTCCAGCGCGTCAGGCAGTTCACTGCGGATGCCTCTCATGAACTTCGCACACCGGTTTCCGTGATGCGCACAAACGCAGAAATCGTGCTGCGCAAGCCGCGATCGGAAGCGGAATACCGCGAAGCCCTTTCGCGCATCCTCGACGAATCGGAAAAGGTTTCGCGCATGATCGAACAGCTCCTGCTCCTGGCGCGTGCCGATTCGGCCGCCGAACTTCTGCCCATGACGCGCAATGACCTCGCGACAGCGTTCGATGTTGCCTGCCGGGAAGCGCGCGTGCTGGCGGAAGCAAAAAACGTGAATTTTCAGGCATCCGTCCCGCCGAACGCTCTGTGGGTTCAGGGCGACAGCGCCTCGCTCGAGCGGCTGTTCATGATCCTTCTCGATAACGCCGTGAAATACACCGCGCCCGGCGGACATATCGACGTTCATCTTGGTTCCGACGACGGTTTTGCCGTCGCAGACATTCGTGATACGGGAACGGGAATCGCGCCCGAAGATATCAGCCACGTTTTCGACCGCTTCTACCGCGCTGACCGCGCACGGTCTCGCGAATCGGGCGGCACCGGCCTCGGTCTCGCGATCGGCCGCTGGATTGCCGAAGCGCACCGTGGCGAAATCCGCGTCGAGAGCGCGGTGGGCAAGGGCTCGACGTTCCAGGTCAGAATCCCGCTGTTGCGCGATTGATACCAGCCTTTCAACAAAGCGCACGGCTTTTGCCTGCCGCTGCGCCATCGCGCTTTTTTTCAGATGCTTTTCATGTTCGGCCGATAATTTGGGCCGTGCCCTATCGCCCCATGCGACGCAGCGTCGCACCCGAACATCAATGCTGCAGGTGTGAATTTCGGAGGACAAGATGAATCCTGAGCGACAAGTCAGCCGCCGTTATGATTCAACGAAGCGGGCATGCGTTCGCTACAGGTGCTCGCAAAACAGGTGCTTTCGAGTTTCGTGGCGCCGAATGGCGAATCGCGTAGGGCCGGTAGCGATGGCCCTCGCATTTGCAATCCCGCCCGCGTTCGCGCAGTCGAGCGCAAAGGCCGACGCGCCGGCGAAACACTTACTACTAACCGCAACCGCCGGAGAAAATCAACCTCTCGGCGTTCCTCCCGGCAACGCCGGGGCGCAAACAGAGCCTAGTCAAAAGCCGCAGCTTTCGATGACGCTCGATGGCGCGCAGGCACAAGAACAACCGGGGGTGCAACTACTGCAGCCACCCGGCGGGGCTCAAGGAACCGCGCCGGTGACGATAACGTTGCAGGACGCACTCGAACGAGCGCGCAAATACGACGCGCAATTTCAAAGCGTGTTGTACGACGCGAAAAGCGCAAAAGAAGATCGCGTCCAGGCGCGGAACGCCATTCTGCCGAACGTGAGCGCCACCAGTCAGGTCCTGCTTACACAAGGCTATGGCTCTGGTCGACCTGTAATCGGCCGCTTCGTTACGCAAGATGGCGTCCACGTCTATCGTGCATGGGGAGTCGCAAACGAAGATCTTTCGCCTGCGAACTACCTGCTGACCACGTTCAATCACGCGCGCGCCGCCGAAGCGATCGCTAAGGCCAAAGCTGAAATCGCACGCCGTGGACTGAAGGTAACGGTCACGCAGCTCTACTACAATCTCATCGTCGCCCAGCGTAAATACGCCACGGCCCAAGCCGCTTCCGTCGCAGCCAAACACTTTTATCAAATCACGCAAGACGCCGAACGAGTCGGGCAGGTTGCGCACAGCGACGTGGTCCAGGCGGAATTGCAATATAGCCAGCAGCAACAAGCCTTCGATGATGCCCAGCTGGCCATGAATAATGCGCGGCTCGATCTCGCCGTTCTGATCGCACCGCAGCTAAACGTCAACTTTACCGTCGTCGATGATCTGGACTCGCCGGTCGCGTTGCCACCGTTCAGCGATGCGCAGCAAATGGCCGCGCGCGAAAATCCGGATTTGGCGGTCGCAACGCAAACTCTTAGCCAGTCGAAGACCGATGTTCTTGCCGCGAGAGGGGCTTTCCTGCCCGATTTCTACGCCAGCGCCGACTATGGCATTGAGGCAAATTATTTCGCGCTCCGCAGCGTCAACGTAGAATTTCCCGAAGCCGGCGCGCTGCCTAATTTGGGCTACTTCCTCACGGTCGGCGTGAACGTTCCCGTGTGGGATTGGGGCACGCTGCGCAGCAAGCTTCATCAGGCGGAATACAAACGCGATCAGGCGCGACTGCAGTTGAGCGAAGCCCAGCGGCAATTGCTGAGCAACCTGTACAGTTCATACAATGAGGCGCTCACGGCGCAGGACGCCGTTTCCAAGACGCGCCACACGGCAGAGCTTGCGGCGGAAAGCCTGCGTTTGATTAACTTGCGTTACCAAGCCGGCGAGACGGCGGCGCTCGATGTCGTCAGCGCGGAAAACACGCTGACGCAGGCGCGCAAGGCGTATGCCGACGCCGAGCTGCGTTATCGCATCGCGATCGCCACGCTTCAGACTGTCACAGGGAGCTTTTAACTCCATGAGACGCTCCGCCTTCAACGACCTCGCGCTAGGCCGAATGAAATCTACCGAGTCGCCGAAAATCTTTGCCGTCTGTTGCATCGCGACGATCGCGGCAATCCTCGCGTGCGCCGGTTGCTCGGGAAATGCGCCCGAAACTCCGCCGGCGGTCACGGTGCAGGCGGCTACAGTTCAGCAGGACACGATTCACGAAATTGTGTCGACGGAAGCCGTCTTGTATCCCAAAACCGAAGCGTCGATTGTGCCCAAGATTAGCGCTCCCGTCGAAAAATTCTATGTGAACCGTGGCAGCCGCGTGCACGCAGGCGAGTTGGTCGCCCAACTCGAAAACAAGGACCTGCAAGCGGCGCTCGATCAAGCAAAAGGCACTTACGAACAAGCGCAGGCCAGCTACGCCACGTCGACGCAAATGAGCGTCCCAGCCGACGTTCAGGCCGCCGAGCTGAA
>DASUJR010000460.1:0-4023 GCA_036279175.1 Candidatus Acidiferrales bacterium
GTTGCATTCTGTGAACACGATAGCAATCGAGACTTGACCGGATAACAGGTTCAGCCAACTATAGAAGTCCCTTCCTGGCGCAGTAGTCCGCTTGAAATTCCGAGCCGCTACGCCATCTATTACCTTGCGTGAGCGGATCCTTTGAAAAGATTCGGCGGTTTCTCGCAGAAAAAATCCGTTCTACCGGCTCATCGTTTTTACATTACGCTGCCTCTGGCGCTAGCGCTGGCGATTGGCCAAACCAGCTGGGCTCAAAACACCCCAACAAATCAATCGAACGAGACGCTCAAACAATTGTCTCTGGAGCAGCTCGGGAACGTGCAAGTGACGACCGTCTCGAAAGAGCCGGAAGAAGTGTGGAAGACGGCGGCGGCCATCTACGTTCTGACCGGTGATGATATTCGCCGATCCGGGGCGACGACCATTCCCGATGCGCTACGGCTTGTGCCCGGCGTCGAAGTGGCCCAGATCGATTCGGACCATTGGGCGGTTGGGATCCGCGGGTTCGGCAGCGAGTTTTCGAAATCCGTGCTGGTGCTGATTGATGGCCGCAGCGTTTACAGTCCGCTGTTCTCCGGCGTGTATTGGAACGTGCAGAACGTAATGCTTGAGGATGTGGATCGTATCGAAGTGATCCGTGGACCGGGCGGCACGATCTGGGGCGCCAATGCCGTGAACGGGGTGATCAACATCATCACGAAAAACGCAAAAGATACCCATGGCGGACTGGTTTCGTTGGCCGGCGGCGACGTGAATCAGGGCACCGGGGCGTTTCGTTACGGCGGAGGAAGCGACCGCTTCGATTTCCGCGTGTACGGCCTCGCTTTCGGCCGCGCGGAAGAATATCACCCGGATCACAGCTCATTCGACGAATGGCAAATGGGGCAAGGCGGCTTTCGCACGGACACCCAAATAAATTCGCGCGATACGCTGACGATCCAGGGCGACATGTACAAAGGATACGATGGCGAGCGGGTTGCAATCTCATTTTACACGCCGCCTTCCGTGGAAAACCTGGATGAAGCACACAACGTCACGGGCGGTAACCTGCTGGGCCATTGGCACCGGCAAATCGATGGAGACTCCGATTTTGAGCTTCAAGCCTATTACGACCGCACCTCGCGCCTGAGCCCGCAGTTGGACGACATCCGGAATACGTACGACGTTGACTTTCTCTACCACCGTAATCTGGGCGGGCGCCAGCATATCTTGCTGGGTGCCGGAGGCAGGTGGAGCGCGGACAATATTTCTTCACACTTTACGACACTGAGTTTCGTCCCCAATGAAGAAACGGACAGCATTTACAGCTGGTTCTTGCAGGACCAAATTTCGATCGTTCCCGACCGTCTCTCTCTCGTGCTGGGTTCGAAGTTCGAGCACAACAACTACAGCGGTTTTGAGGTGCAGCCGAACGCCCGCCTGATCTGGACGCCTAACGATCACGAATCTTTTTGGGCTGCTGTAACGAGAGCCGTTCGAACGCCCTCGCGTTTGGACCAGGATCTTCAGCTCACTGATTTTCTTGCCGCAAACCCGCCCCTTTTCCTTCGCGTTCTGGGAAACCCGGACTTCAAATCAGAGCAGCTGTTGGGCACGGAAGCGGGGTATCGGCGATCGTTGCAGGATAAGTTGTACGTGGACGTAGCCTTCTTCTATAACGACTACGGTGACCTCTATGGGTACGGTGCGCCCAGCATCGTCGTAGAGCCGACGCCTCCGCCCCCGCATGGGGTGGTTGAGATACCGCTGGCAAACGCGACGGCCGGCGACACAACAGGGTTTGAAATCGCGCCGGACTGGAAACCTTTCGACTGGTGGGAACTCAGGGGCTCTTACTCTTATCTGCATCTGGATGTGCATGACAGAGCGGGAATCGCCGGGGCGCTCAACGACCTGATAACCGCTTCGGATAACGGTTCGAGCCCGCATCACCAAATTGACGTGCAATCTTTGACTAATCTGCCGAAACACTTCGCGTTGGACCTCACGTACCGCTACGTCTCAGCTTTGCCGGCCCAGACTTCGGTTCCTGCGGGCCCTACGGTGGGCGCGTACTCAACAGCAGATGCGCATTTCGCGTGGCGTCCTGTTTCCAATCTCGAGTTTTCGCTGGTTGGACAGAATCTGTTGCAGCCCGAGCATGCCGAATTCGGCGGCGACGATGGCCCGCTTGTTGGGATCAGGAGGAGTTTTTACGGGCAAATCACGTGGCGAAGCAAGGAACGATCCACCCATTAGGCGAGGGTGAGGCGTGTCGCCGTGCGAAAGGCTTTTGCCTGTGGTTATCAGAACAGGCCGCGCAAGCCAATTTTCCGATGACGCGTGCCCGCGTGCCGCCGGTCGTCCCCGCGGCTGATTGGGCTGTGACTACGCGAGCGACGCAACAGCGTCTGCGATGTGATTCGCGGAGATGCCGAACATATCGAGCAGTTCTTTCTCTTTGCCCGAATGCGGCATTCGGGTAACCGCGAGATGCTTGAATTTCGATGGCATCGCTCCCGCCTGCGCCAAGGCCGAAAGAACAGCTTCGCCGACGCCGCCTTCCGCCCAGTGGTCTTCCACCACGACCAGCTTGCCGCTGCTCGCCTTGACGTGTTCCGCGAGCGCTTTGCCGTCGATCGGCTTCACGCAGTAAAGGTCGATCACGCGAATGGCGGTTCCTTTTGACTTCAGATCGTCCGCGGCTTTGAGCGCCTCGTGCAGCGTGATGCCGGCGCCAATCACGGTCGCGCGGTCCTGCGCGCTCTGACGGACGACCTTGAACCCTGGCACGGGAAATTTCTCGTCTTTCGAATAAAGGATGGGAGTCTTGGGACGCGACGTGCGGAGATATGTGATGCCGTCGGTGCGAGCCATATATTCGGTGAGACGCTCGGCAGAAACGGCGTCGCTGGGATAGAGCACGATCGAGCCATTCACCGCCCGGAAATTTGCCAAGTCTTCCAGGCCCATTTGCGACGGGCCATCTTCGCCGATGGAAACGCCACAGTGCGATCCGCACAAACTGAGATTCGCCCGGCTGACGGCCGCCATGCGAACCTCGTCGACGGCGCGCGAAAGAAAGCAGGCGAACGTGTCGGCGAAAGCGGTGAAGCCGCGCGCGGCAAGTCCGACGCCGACGCTTACCATGTTTTGCTCCGCGATGTAGGCCTGGAAGAAGCGGTCGGGATATGCCTTGGCAAAAATTTCCGAGAAGGTGGAGTTGTCGACATCGCCCGAAAGATCGACGAGCTTCGGATTGACGGCGCCGATGCGTTTCAGGGCGTATCCGTAGGCCTCGCGCGTGGCGATGGACTTTGACGGATCGTAATCCGGCGCGGCAGGCTCAGAAAAACTGACGCGGTGGGGAAGATCCTTGCGCGCGTACGATTTGCCCGGATCGGGCGGAATGTCCCAACCGCCGCCGAGTTCTTTCATCGCACGCTCAAGCTGATCCTTCGAGAACGGCTTACCGTGCCAGCCATTCTTTCCAGCGACTTCGCTGAAGCCGTGCCCCTTCTCTGTGCGCGCGATAATCGCTTGCGGTTTGCCTTTTACGGCTTTGGCGCGATCGAGAGCGGCAAGAATTTGCGGCACGTCGTGGCCGTCGATTACTTCCGCGGCGAATCCTTCCGATTCGAACTTCTTTTTGTAGATGTCCATCTGGTGCTCGTACATGGTCGGCTCGCTCTGGCCCAGGGCGTTGATGTCGGCGAGTACAGTCAGATTGTCGAGATTGTAGTGGCCCGCGAACGCCGCGGCTTCCCAGATTTGGCCTTCCGCGAGTTCGCCATCGCCGGTGAGCACGTAGACGCGCGTGGGGCTCTTATCGAGACGCGCTCCGATCGCGAGGCCGGCGCCGACGGAAACACCCTGGCCTAGCGACCCGGTCGCCGCGTCAACACCGGGAATCAGCGGCGTTGGATGGCCTTCGAGTTCGCTGGAAACCTGGCGCAGCGTCATCACGCGCGATTCGGGAAACACTCCTGCTTCGGCGAGGACGGAGTACAGCAACGGGGCCGCATGGCCCTTTGAAAGAACGAA
>DASUJR010000461.1:0-7623 GCA_036279175.1 Candidatus Acidiferrales bacterium
TAAAGCTGTAGCGCTGGTAAAAAATGTTGAATCCGGTCTCGATCGGATGATCCATAAAGTAAGGCTCGGTGAAGCCGAACGTCACATCGTTCATCAGCGTGCCGAGCTGGCTGGTCAGGCTGAGCGTCTCGCCGAGTCCAAGGAAATTATTCGTCGCATAGGAAAAACCAATGAAGCTGCCGAAGATGCCCGAAACGCCGCCATTGAGCTGAATCGAATTCTTTCCCCGCTCGTGTACCTTCAGCAGCAGATCCACCGTATTCGTCTTGGGATCGCGCGTGATCTGAGTGTCCTGGTCGGCCTTTAGGGGCTGGAAATAGCCGAGCTGGTTGAGGCGCAGAATGCTGGTGTCCCAAAGCTGCTGGCTGTAGAGATCGCCTTCGTTGATCAGCAGTTGGCGGCGGATCACCTTGTCGCGTGTGGTCGTGTTGCCCTGAAAATCAATGCGCCGGACAAAAAACTGATGCCCTTCGTCGATATCCAGGTTCAGGTCGATTTTATCCGTGCCTGGCACCGGCTCGGGATCGGGCGAACCCACGAAATCGATATAGCCGAAATTCGCGTACAGCTTTTTCATCTGGTCCAGGCCCTTTTGCAGCTTCTCGGTGGAGAACACGTCGCCGGGCTTCATCTTGAACACTTGGCCGGCGATCAGATTGGGCGTCTTGAACAGCTTCATGCCCACAAAGTTGAAATTGCGCAGGTAATATTTGTCGCCTTCCGATAGCACCACCGTGATGTCCACGCGCTTGCCCGGCTTCTTGGGGTTGACCAGCGGAATTCTGACGCCGTGGCCGTACACGTCGTAGATGTGCTGATTGTGACTGATGACGTGCGCCTCGAAGTACCCGCGCGATTGATAGAACTGCCGGATGCGCTCGAAATCCTCGTCCAGTTTCGCCGAATCGTAGGTGCGCGGGAACAGATCTTCCAGCAGCCAGGAGTGCGGAATGCCGATCGGCCGCGTGTTTTTCATGGCTTCGACAACCGCGCGGTCGTTGAAGGCGTGGTTGCCTTCGATCCAAATATGGTTGACCTTTACCTTGGGGCCTTCATTGATTTGGAAGGTGACGTCCACGCCTCCCGGAGGGACCTGCCGCACCACCGGAGTGACCGTGGCGTATTGATGGCCGCGCTCGGCCTCGAACTCCTCCAGCACGTTCTTGGCGTGCTGAATCTTGCCCGGATCGTATTGCGATTCGGGCACAAGCGACACGTGCCGGTCCTTGAAGCGGTCCAGAATATCGGATTTCGTGATCGCCTTGTTGCCCACGTAATCGATGGTGTGGATCATCCGGCGCTCGGTCACCACGAAGCGCAGCACGATGCCGCCCTTGGGTCCCTTCTCGGTTTCCACCTTGATATCGTCAAACCGCGCCGTGTTCCACAGCGCCATAAAATCGCGATGCACCGTTGCGGGATCGTAGACGTCGCCTACGCGCGAATAGATGAGCGCGCGCATGTAGTCCTGGGAAACACGGCGCTGGCCGCGAAATTCGATCGCCTCGATCTCGTTTGCCGCCACCTTCGGGCCCTGGGCCTTGGCTTGCGGCTTTTGTTGCGGCGCCGTGGGCACGTTTTCGAAGGGGTTTTGCGCCGAGGGCGGTTTGGGCGGGGCCGGCTGGCCCTTCGCTGGAGGGGTCTGCGGTTTCTGCTGCGCGCTCTGCTCCTGCTGCGTTTGCGCCTGAGCGGCGCCCGACAGCGCACCGAAAAGGTAAACACCCGCGATCAAGTAAGCTGCGAGTGGCGGCATGCGCAGGCATTTCAGCCTGTGATGGGACATCCTAGAAGCGAATCCTTTCCGTAGTGCGCGACAGATTCCCTGACGTCACACTGAGGAGGCTGGTTTCAGCGCGAGTGCCTTGCACTCGGAACCGAAAAGTCCCCCGGAGGTTGTGAATCAAACTCCCTAGTGTAGCGGATGCCGATCGGAGGAGAGTCATGAGCGGTGGCCTAAACTGAGGGCATGAGCAAGCAATATTCGGCCCCGCCTCCCATGACCATCGATCCGGCCAAAAATTACGTGGCGCGCATCGCCACTCCGCACGGCGAGATCGTCGCCGATCTGTTTCCCAAGGAAGCCCCTAAGACGGTGAACAATTTCGTGTTCCTGGCCCGCGACGGTTTTTACGACGGCACCGTGTTCCATCGCGTCATCCCCGACTTCATGATTCAGGGCGGCGATCCCACCGCTTCCGGCCGCGGCGGCCCCGGCTATCGCTTTGAAGACGAAACCAAGGGCAACCCGCACAAGCATCAGGTAGGATCCTTTTCCATGGCCAATGCCGGTCCCAATACCAATGGCAGCCAATTCTTCATTACCCACGTGGTCACTGATTGGCTCAACGGCAAACACACCGTGTTCGGCCAGGTCCGCTCCGGTCAGGAAGTGGTGAACGCGATCCGCCAAGGCGACGCCATCGCCTCCGTGACGATTGAAGAATCCTAGCCACGGGCTAGGCTCGCTATTTAACTCAATACTGTTCACTTGGCGCAAACTCGGGGCTCAGCTTTAGCATCACCACTCAATAGCTTACCGATCGGCGACCGCCAGGGAGCAGTCTCAGCCGTGACCCTGACGAACTTGGGCTACCTCGCCCGTCGCGCTCGCGTTCGCGCTACCCTAGCAAATATAGAGATGCGCGCGTTCATATTCACCGGAACCATGCTCTTTTGCGCCGCTAGTGTGTTTGGCGCGCGGAAAGTCGTCTCGCCCTCTACTTCGGCGGCAAACAGCAAGGTCGAGATTCAAGCCACCCTCACGCTCTCCGAGCAGGAAGTGGCACAAAAACTCGGTATCGATCCGGGCAAAGGCATTGTCATTCTGCACGTGCGCATCGAATCCACCTCGGATAAACCCATCGAAGTCAGTCCCGACGATTTCATTTTGCTAGCCCACAACGACGGCGAACGTTCCAAGCCGTTCGAACCGGACGAGATCGCGGGAAGCGGAGCCATGGTCCTCACCGACAAGACCAGCATCAAGCATTCCGGAGTCTTGGCTGGTCTCGGCGGAATGGTTGGCGGGGGAGGCGTTTCGCCGGGAGATCCAAAGGACATACACGTTGCCGCAAAAATGGACGACAAGGCTCAGGGCAACGCAAAACTGCTCGAGATTCTGAAGAAGAAGGAACTGCCACGGAAGGATACCGCAAATGCCGTGGAAGGTTATCTCTACTTCCCGCTCAATGGGAAGCACAAACTAAAGAATATGGCCGTACTCTATCGAGGTTCAGCCGGCCGGCTGAACCTCGAATTCAAGCACTGAGTTACTAACCCTTCTTAATCGACTTGATGTGAATGGTATTGCCGCTTTCCGTGCCGTTGATTTTGACTTCCTGACCGGCGTGCCTGGCTGCTTTGTGCTGGGAAGCTGCGTCGAACGTGTAGACTTGCCCGTTGCGGACAAGAACCGGCGACGAGCCGCCCTTCAAGCACTTTTCTATGCATTGAGTGTTGGCCTTGCTGACGGTGGAGTGTTTGGCCCCACACATCGATTCGGAGACGTAGCCGTTAATCTGCGCGGCAAACGCACCGCCAACAAATAAGCAACCTGTTGCTACGAGACTGAGTACTAGTTTCATATACCGCCCTCCATGAAGTATTGTACTCCCGTTAGATTTCGAGGATTACCGGCATGATCAGCGGCCTGCGCTGGGTCTGCTTGCTGAGAAAGCGTTTCAGCTCGATTCGTATCTTCTCCTGCATCAGGCCCCAGTCGCCGCGCTCCTCCGCTGTAGAGCTTTCCAGGGTTCGCGCAACCACCGTCCGCGCCTCCTGCAAAATGGGCCCTCCGTCGCCGCCCAAAAAACCGCGGCTGACAATCTCCGGCAAGGTCTCGCTTCTGCCCGTGAGTTTGTTGATGGCGATCACGGGCAGCACGAAACCGTCTTCGGAAAGATGCTTACGGTCGCGAATGGTGAGTTCTTCCACCACGTCGTCGAGCGATCCGGAATCGATGCAGACGCGGCCAACGTCAATCTTCTCGCCGCGCCGCGCGCCCGCGCTGTCGATTTCGAGCGTTTCACCGGTTTCGAGCACAAAGCTATCTTCGAGTCCGGCGCAGCGCAGATGCTGGGCCAGCGAGGCGTGGCGCGAGAGCTGGCGGTATTCGCCGTGAATGGGAACGAAATAGCGCGGCCGCACCAGGTTCAGCACCAGCTTCAATTCCTCCTCGCTGGCATGTCCGGAGACGTGTACCGGCGGCCGCATCGTGCCGTATATCAGATCCGCGCCGCGTTTGGCGATATGGTTCATCATGCGAAAGATCGCTTTTTCATTGCCGGGAATGATGCGCGAACTCAAAACCACTGTGTCGCCTGGCTTGAGATACAGATGCTTGTGATTATCCACCGCCACGCGAGACATCGCCGACATCGGCTCGCCTTGCGTGCCGGAGACGACCGCCACAACCTTGTCCGGCGGCATCTGCATGATGTCTTGCGGGCGCAGCAGCGTCGAATCGGGCACCGAGAGTAATCCCAGGTTGTGAGCGATCTCGGTCACGTTCAACAAACTGCGTCCGAGAAACGCCACCTTGCGTCCGTATTCATCGGCCAGGTCGAGAACCTGCTGCAATCGGTGAATCGAGCTGCTGAAGCAGGAAATGACAAGCCGTCCATGCGCGCGGGCAAATAGTTCTTCAAAGCGCGGCCGCACGGCGCGTTCGCTCTCGGTATACCCGGGACGGTCCACATTGGTCGAATCCGACATCAGCAGCAGCACGCCGCGCTTGCCGTATTCGGCCAGTGTGTGCAGATCGAATGGTTCGTTGTCGGTGGGTGTGGGATCGACTTTGAAATCGCCGGTGTGGATCACGACGCCGAGCGGGGTTGTGATCGCTAGCGCAACCGCGCTCACGATCGAATGCGTGACGTGGATGAACTCGATTTGAAACGGCCCCAGTGTGATCCGCTCGCCTGGCTTTACCGGCCGCAGTTGCGCCGCATCCAGCAGTTGATGCTCCTCGAGTCGCCGCTCTACTAGCGCCAGCGTGAATTCGGTGCCGTAAACCGGCACATTGAGATCCGAAAGCAGGAACGGCACGCCGCCGATGTGGTCCTCGTGGCCGTGCGTGAGGATGACGCCGCGGACCAGAGAAGCGTGCTGCTGGAGATATGAGAAATCAGGGGTGACGATATCGACGCCGAGTAACTCCGATTCCGGGAACATCATTCCCGCGTCGATCACAATGATGTCGTCTCCATAGCGCAGTGCCATGGAGTTCATGCCGAACTCTCCCAAACCTCCGATCGGCACGATTTGCAGCTTCGCGTCAGCCATTCTCGAAAACGAAGCTAAAGAGTAACACGCAGGGAAGCTCAAATGGGGTAAGATCCCCCGAACTGCGTGCTTTTCTCTGGGGCTTTACGGGATAATCAAAGCTATGGTAACGGCACACCCGCGCATTACAATCGAGACGGACAAGCGCGACGGGAAGCCTTGCATCCGCGGGATGCGCATCACCGTGAATGATGTCCTCGGCTGGCTAGCTCACGGCATGTCCGAAGAAGAGATCCTCGAAGAGCACCCCGGGCTCGAGAAAGAGGACTTCGCGGCCGTATATGCTTTCGCAGCAGATATGGCTGACAGCGCATACGGTCGTCAATAGTCCGTGCGCATTCTTCTCGACCAAAATCTTTCGCCTAAACTGATTCGAAAGCTGGCTGGCCTTTTCCCCGAGTTGGAAAGCGTCTATGAACATGATCTGATTGGAGCGCCGGACACGACTTTGTTTCAGTGGGCGCGCCAAATGGAGTTCGCCGCGCTGATCAGCGCGGATATCGACTTCGTCCGTTTGGCGGAACGCGTTGGTCCGCCTCCGAAAGTGATCCGGATTGAGCGATGCGACTTTCCCTCTAAGGTGATTGAGGAATTGATACGCCGTGAGGCGATTCGGATACACGATTTTTTAACTTCGGAACGATCCGTCCTGCTGCTGAAGTTCTAGAGCTAAATCGCCTGAATCGTTCTAATCGCATCGAATCCTTCTTCAGGCGACGGCGGCTCCAGGAGCTTGGCCGTCCTCAGGATGGCAGGCACGGGAATCGGCTTTTTGTCTTTGCGGTGGTTGTTTCGTCCAATTGCGGTTCGCACAGGCAGGTCGAAGAAGCAGCAAATCACGCGAAACCCCGCCGCCTGCGCCTCGCGAACATAGGGAGCGCGCGCAGCCCGCGTCGCGTTCGTGTTGTCCACGACAAAAGAACGCCCGGCGCGAAGACATTCGCGGACCAACTCCATTTCCCGTTCCGGCGTCTGTTGCAGATCACGGCTGATATGCGTATGAGTGGCGGCGAAGTGATTCAGGAAGTAAGTCGTCTTGCCCGAGCCCTGCGGCCCGACTAGAATCACGGCTTCCGCCATCGTTCTAACCTCGGCGGCCGGGCGCCGTGCCGGACAGATCCGTGTACCGGGACGTATGCTAACTCAATCCCCGAATGCGCATGGCGCAGCATCAGTCCGCCGCGGCTCATGTCTCCTCTTCCGACAAAATCGGCCGGAAACATCAGGCGCTCGCCAAACACCTCAAGCAGCGGGCCGGTGTACTTTCCGCTTGCAATACTGCCCAGCAGCACATGCAAGCACTCCGGCCCCGCGTGCCGATCCAGTAGTCTCGCCGTCTGGAGAAGCGGGTCACGATAAGCGGGATTGCGTTCGTCCACCGGAACCTCAGCGATCGCGCGCAGTTGCTCCGCGGTCACGACCGTCTCAGGAGGAACCAGGCCGGCGCCGGGCACGACGACCAGTGTAGAAGGAGCGCCCGAAGGAGAAGCGCCGAATCTCTCCGCATACGTCATCTTGCCGCGAAAATATAATCCGCTGATAAAGCTGTAGACCTCGCCGATACTCGCCGCGCAGTCGCGAAGTTTGACCGCCAGGTCGAATGCTGCTTGCTTGCGCAGAAGCATCTCGTATCGCGGCCCGCCGGCCTTTGCAGGAGACAACAGGAAGATTCGGTCCATTTTTCAGGGAGCACTCCTCCTCTCTAGGCTTTGCGGCTGAAGCCATACTATAAGTTTCTATGAGCAACCGTGGGATTGAAATCAGGCAGGCTACCGCCGAGGATCTGGATCTCCTCGTCCCTCTGTTCGATGCTTACCGCCAGTTCTATCGCCAGCCAAGCGATCCCGAACGAGCACGCCACTTTCTGTTCGACCGCTTTGCCCGCAGCCAATCGACTGTCTTCCTGGCCTTTGAAAATGCCGTCGCCGTTGGGTTCACGCAACTCTATCCGAGCTTCTCTTCCATGGGGATGGCGCGCATTTTCATCCTGAACGATCTGTTCGTAGCCCCAGAATCACGGCGGCGCGGAGCAGGAACTGCCCTACTGGAGAAGGCTGCGGAATACGGCCGGCGCACCGGAGCGATACGGCTGGTGCTTTCGACCGAGATTACAAACACAACGGCTCAAGCCGCCTACGAGAGCCTCGGCTGGAAGCGGAACACCGTCCTTTACACCTACGAACTGACCCTCTGAACAGTTGCCGATCCTATCCAGATCGCGCGGATACCGGAAGCGCCGCTCGCGCTCATAGTCCTGCCACCAGCCCCATCAGCAGCGCTGTTCTGTCCGCGATCCGGTCCACCAGAATGCTCTCATTCGCGGCATGCGCGCCTTCGCCC
>DASUJR010000462.1:0-19471 GCA_036279175.1 Candidatus Acidiferrales bacterium
GTCGCCGAACGCGCGCGTGGCCTGAAGATTGGCTCGGCGCTGATGGCCGCGCTGGTTGACGCATCCGAGCGCGGAGGTATTTTAACGCTGCAGGCTGGAATCTTTCCCGAAAACGCCGCCAGCATCGACCTTCACAAGCGATTTGGTTTTCGCATTGTTGGTAGGCGCGAACGGATCGGCTGCATGAATGGCCGCTGGCGCGACACCCTCCTTCTTGAGCGCCGCAGCTCCATCGCCGGTCTGTAGCGCTGAGAGGCCCGCTGCCGCGCCGCAAGTCAATCTCCTGCCGGCACGCTCAGGAATCGACGCAACAAAGCGGAACGTGATACTCTCCACAGCAATCGGTCGGACAACCCTCAATGAAAGGAGAAACGCGAATGCCAAAGGCTGTCAGATCCTGGTGCGGACTGATCGCGGTGCTGATTTTTCTTGCGTGCGCCGGCGGGGTTCGCGCGCAAAGCGCGGTAATGGAACGGAAAGCCCCCTCGGGCATAGCCGCGGACTTGCTAACTCAATGGAACTATACTGGCAAACAATTGATCGATATGGCCGCCGATTTCCCCGAAAACAAGTTCGACTACAAGGCGACTCCCGCGCAGCGCACGTTTGCGGAGCAGTTGTTGCACGCTGCAGGCGCGAACTATTTGTTCATTGACGCGGCGCTCGGCATCAAGCCGCCAAAGGACACGGAGAATCCGTCCCGTCAGACGTACAAGACGCGCGCTCAGGTCGTTGCCTACATCAAAAAGTCCTATGCGGACGGCGCAGCCGCGATCCGCCGTTTTGGCGACAAGGGACTGATCGAAGAAGTCAAAGGCCCATTTGGCAGCGAAATGGTGACGAGGGCAGCCCTATTTGCGGAAGCGATGGAACACGCGAACAACCATTATGGTCAGTGCGTCGTCTACTATCGCTTGAACGGCCTGGTGCCGCCTGCTTCACGGCCGCAGCGGTAGCCGCCACAGCGCCGCGCAATCCGTGTCTCCGGCTCTCGTCATACTCCATCGCGTGGCTTGTTGATGCGAACGTATTGCGTGTCCTGCGTCGGCACCGATTCACATTCGAGCGCGATCGTCGTTACCGGATGATCCGGCGCGGACACCGGAAGTCCGATCAGCTTCGTTTGGAATTTGTCCTGTGTGAATTTCACTTCCTGATCGTTCACCAGCAGCCGCACGGATTTCACGCCGGTCCGCAATCCGCTTATAGCAACGTAGTTGCCCGGCCAAAAATATACGTGCATGTATAGCGTGTTTCCTGTGCGCGTGAACGTCGCATAATCCGAGTCGCGCACTTGGCACAAGTCCGATTCGTAGATCGTGTGGCCGTTCCGCTGCATCCACTGTCCGACCTCCGAGAAAACTTGAATAATGGGCTCGGGAATCGACCCATCGGGCATCGGGCCGATGTTCAGCAGGTAATTTCCCCCGTCGCGCGCGCACGAAACCAGGTTGCGAATCACTGTTTTCGCCGACTTCCAGTTGTCGTCCGCCTTCTGATAACCCCAACTGTCGTTTAGCGTCATGCAAGTTTCCCATGCGCGACCGGTTTCCGCCGCTTCCACATGCTGCTCCGGCGTTGAGAAATCCCCGCGCAGCCCGTTCCGATTGTTGACGATGATGTCCGGCTGCAGCTTGAACACCATCTCGTTCATCCGCTCCGATTCCCACTGCTCGGGCGTAAGCGGCCAGTCGACGTCGTACCACAGCATGTCGATCTTGCCGTAATTCGACATGATGTCGTGAATCAGCCCGTGCGTGTACTCGACGAACCGCTTTCGCGCGTCCTCATCCGTCTTGCAACGCGCGCCGTCCGGGTGATGCCAGTCCATCAGTGAATAATAGAACCCAACGCGCATCCCTTCCGCGCGTGCCGCCTCCAAATATTCGTGGACGAGATCGCGTCCCGGACCTTGTTTCGGAGCGCAGTAGGTCGTCCGATCCGTCGCGAAATTGCAAAAGCCTTCGTGGTGCTTCGTCGTCATCACCATGTATTTCTGTCCCGTTTCGCGCGCGAGTTTTGCCCATGCGCGCGCCGCATTGGGCTTCGGCTTGAATGTCGTCGCGTGCGCCATGTATTCCTGGATGGGAATCGCCTCATCTTCCATTACCCATTCATGGCGCTGGATCGTGCTGTAAACGCCCCAGTGGATGAACATGCCGAATTTCGCAGCGTGCCACCATTGCATGCGGCGCGCGCGTGTCGCGTCCTCCATTGCTTGTTGCGGACTCGAAGCAGCGGCCGTCTGCTGGTTCGATCGAGCGCTTGGCGCGTTTGCAGCAAACAGCCTCCACGGCTGCCCGATCGCCGCTGCCCCTGCGAAAGCCGCGCCACCCGTCTTTAGCAACGCGCGCCGGCTCAATTTCCGCTCGGTATATTTTCCGTGCACCATGTCTTGTCCTCCTGTCTAGTAGGAATCTGCTTTTGTGCGCGCTGGCATCGAAGTCCTGTCGCGACAAACGGCTTGTGCGGTCGCAGGCCGCTTTGGAGTGCGGTGGCTCGCCGCTACTTTCTTGCTCCGAACTGTAACTTAGGGTCTCCTCGATCCGTTGACCGCCGCGACGACAATTCGGCCCCTGCCGTTACTGTTCAAGCTCGAAGATCCGTTCCATCAGCAACCATTTTTCACCGGGCTTGGCCTGCGGTAGCGCCTTCTGAAACTTCCACATCAACTCTTCCCATTCTTGGACCTTCGAATTCGCTTGATCTGCGCGAGCCTTTGCCTCAAAAGAAAACTCTGGCCCCGCCTCCAAAATCATGAACATCCGCGTTCCGAGCAGATAAATCTCCAGGTTGTCGATTCCGGCTGTCTTGATCGACTCCGTTATCTCGGGCCAGATTTTTTCGTGATAGCGCTTGTATTCGGCGATCAGCGCGGGATCGTCCTTCAGATCGAGCGTCAGGCAGTACCGGCGCGTCATCACGTTTGCTCCTCGGCCGCAGCAATCGCCGGTTCGCGCACCATCCGCACCGGCCGGTATCCTTTCATCGCGAAATACAAGATGTAGATATAGCAAACGAGTGGCACCACGAACGCGGTCTGTATGTTGCTCGCATCCGAAATGCGGCCCATGATTGCCGGGAAAACCGCGCCTCCAAGAATCGCCATCACCAGTAGGGAAGAGCCGCGCTTTGTAAGCGGCCCCAGATCCTTGATGCTGAGAGCGAAAATCGTCGGGAACATGATCGAATGAAAAAAGCCGATCAGCACCACCGCGAGCACCGGAACCATTCCTGTCCCGAGCAGCGCGATCAGCACGCAAACAACACAGCCCATGGCGAACGCGGACAGCAGCCGTGCCGGCGCGATCTTCTTCATTGCTGCCGAGCCGCCGAACCGTCCGAGCATGAAACCGACCTGATGCCCCAGCAGATAATATGCCGCCAGCCGCGCCGTCGTACCGGGTACCGCGCGCTGCGCAAACCGAATGACGAAGCTCGCCACTCCAACCTGCGCACCCACGTAGAAAAACTGCGCCAGCACGCCTTTTACCAGATGAGGATGTGCGAACACGCTCTCGCGCGATTTGTGGACAGCCGCGACGCCCTCCTCGCCCTGCGCCTTTTCGACGACGTCCGGCAAGTGCGTGCGGCCGATCACCACAGCCATGCAAAGGAAAATCGCCGCGATCACCACGTATGGTAGCTTCACGGAACTCGCTTCGGCCGCCCGGTACGCGTGTACCTGCGCTGCGTTCATCGCCGCAAGCTGGCTCGGCGAATACTCTTTGCCGCTCAGGATGAAGAGCCCGCCGATGACCGGCGCAGCAACGGCTCCCACCGCGTTGAATGACTGCGCGAAATTCAGTCGCCGCTCTGCGCTGCCCGCAGGACCGAGAATCGTCACGTACGGATTGGAAGCGACTTCGAGAAAGCTCTGCCCGCACGCCATCACGAATAGCGCAACCAGAAAAAAGCCATAGAGTCCAATCATCGACGCGGGGAGAAAGAGCAGAGCGCCCGTCGCGCACAGTACCAGTCCTGTCAGGATGCCTCGCTTGTAGCCGATGCGTTCCATCAGTCGCCCAGCGGGATATGCGGCGAGGCAATATCCGCCAAAAAACGCCACCTGGATGAACGACGACTCGAAATCGTTCAGCCCGAACGCGCTCCGGAAATGAGGAATCAGGATGTCGTTCAGGTTGACGCCCAGCGCCCACAGGAAGAACAGCGTCGTGATCAGCGTCAGAGGAATGAGCAATTTGCGCTCTGTTAATGGGGCGGAAGGAACTGCCCTTGCCCTCGATTCAGACGATCGATCCGCCATCCGGTCTCCCGCATTGATTCGAGCATGTGCATTCTGAACTCATCATGTGGGGAACACAAACAAGTTTCCGCGCCGCTGCTCGCTGTCGCTGGCGACCGCGCGGGACTTTCGGTAACTTGCGCCTTGGCCTGACAGTCTTGCGGCTCTGCGGGGCTAATTGTGCGGTGTGCGATGCAAACGCTGAATTCAGGCAGGGACAAAACGTATCACTTCAGTTGCTGCAGGTAGGCGACGAGTTCCCGAAGCTGGTCGCCGTTGAACTGCGTGATATCGGGCATCTGGCATCCTGGCTTCAACGATTGCGCATGGGTGATCCACGCGGCGAGGCTGGCTTTGTCGTTGGTCAAGGTGTCGGCGGCCAGGCTCAGGCGCGAGCCAATGTGAGTCAGGTCTGGCGCGACCGTGCCTCCGGCCACCGTCCCCCGAACCTTGTGGCAGAGGACGCACGCGGCATTCAGAAACACTTGCTCACCCGCTTGCACATCGGGCGTAGTCGGCGTCGCACTCGGTTGCCGCTGGTCGGCCAGCCACTTCCTGTAGTCGGACGGCGTCTGCGCAATAATCAGCATTCCCATGTGGGCGTGCTGATCGCCGCAAAATTCGGCGCATTCACCCCGGTATACGCCGGCGTTGTCGGCCTCGATGCGAATGAAATTCGCCTGGCCGGGGATCGTGTCGATTTTTCCCTGAATACGCGGGACCCAGAACGAGTGGATCACGTCGGCGGTAAGAACCTCGATATTGATCGTGCGATGGGTCGGGATGTGAAGTTCGTTCGCTGTGGTGAAGTAATCGTAAACAGGGCCGTCCTCGTATCTAATTTCCCACCACCATTGATGGCCGATAACAACGATATCCGGGGTGGGAGGGTCATCTGCCATATGCATTGGGAATTTCGAAAGCGCATTAAGGCTGAGAACGAACAACACCGTGAGGATGACAAAGGGGATGATGAACCCGCCCGTCAAAATCCAGTCCTGCCCTCCCTCGGGCTCGTACGGCGGCTTGATATCAAGGCTGCCGCGCTTGCGGATGCCGAGCCAGGCAATGAGGATCCACATGATGAAGGCAACGATCAACAATGTGATGAAGACGATCCAGCCGAGAGTCGAGATGCGACTCGCCGCCTGCCCGGCAGGCCGCATCATCGATTGCGATCCGGTGACTTGGAGTAAGCTCAGAACCGTCGAAAACATTCGTCACACCTCGAAACTGAAAGCGCTGCGCTTCATCGCCATTGCATTGGTTTGTATTCGTTCTATCTGGGGGGATCGGGCTCGCGCGAAGTGTTCAGCGACTTGATGTAAGCAACGATCTTCCAAACCTGATCTTGCGGAATGCGCGTGCCCCACGCCGGCATTCCATGGGCTCGGCCCTGGGCGATCGAATTGAAAATGTCCGCGTCGGTGGCGCCATAAATCCAGTCCTGATCGCGCAGGCTTGGCCCCATGCCTCCTCCACCGTGCCCGCCGTGGCAGCCGTAACAGTTGTACCAGACGAAAAGGCGACGCCCTTCTTGCAGGCCGACGGCATCATTGATGTACGGACTGGTCGGACCGATTGGATTTGGCTGGTTCGTCCCGGGAATCGGACCGACAGCAGCGTAGGTGGGATTGATCGGCGACGTGTCGCCTTCAGTGGCGCTGCGATTCTCGCATCCTGTGACAGCCAGAGCTATCACGGCCAGCAGTAGAGCTACGAATCGGGTTTGCATCTCAGAGCCTCGCCTCGCACGCATCGTTAACAATTGACGATTCGAACTACAGTCCAAAAATGAAAATGTTGCTTCCCGGAGGGCTGACCTGCTTAATCCCGTTCATTGCACCCACCACGCCGAGGGCGGCGTACGGATCGGTCATCGAGATGGTCGGGAACGCAACCGAGCCCATCCATCCACCGATACCCGAATAGATAGCGATGTATTGTTTGCCGTCTGGCCCGATGTAGGTCATCGGGTCGCCAACGATTCCTGACGGAAGCTTCTGCTGCCACAGGATGTCGCCCGTGCGCGCGTCGACGGCTCGGAACCATCCTTCGAGCGTGCCGTAGAAAACGACGTTGCCCGCCGTCGCGAGCACGCCGCTGTAAACTGGGAAGGTCGGGTCCTTGATGGTCCAAACAGGCTTCTCGTTCTTGATGTCCCATGCTACAAGCGCGCCCTGATAGCCGCCTGGACCCGGATACATTTTGACGCTGGCACCGAGGAACGCAGCCCCGGCGATATAGTTCGCCGGCAGCGCCTGGTAGTTCATGCAGGTATTGTGGGTCGGGATGTAGTTATATCCGGTGATGGGCGAAACCGCGGAAGGAACCACTTCTTTCGCGCCTGTGGAGGAAGGACAGATGCCCATCGTTACATTTCCTTCGTGCGTCGCTTTGTCTTGCACCTTCTCAGGCAGCCCTGTCTTCAGATCGAAGCCGGTGGCCCAATTCGTCGAATCCACGAATTTCGTAGCGGAAAGCACCTCGCCGGTGCCCCGATCGAGAACGAAGTAAAAACCGTCGCGCGCCGGATGTAGCAGGAGCTTGCGCGGCTTGCCCTGCCAGTCCATGTCGACAAGGATGTTCTCCATGATTTCGTCATAGTCGTAATTGTCGTGCGGTTCGATCTGGTACGCCCATCGCGCATAGCCCGTGTCCGGGTCGCGAGCGAAAATCGAGATGGACCAATGATCGGAGCCCGGTCGCATGTCCGGATCCCAAACCCCGGGATTGCCGGTGCCGTAGTAGATCAGGTTGAGTTCGGGATCGTAGGAGATCCAGCCCCAGATCGTTCCGCCGCCGTGCTGCCACAGATCATTGCCCCAGGTCTTCACGCCGAGATTTGCGCCCTGATCCTTTTTGTAAAACGGATGGAAACCGGGTCCAATGCGGACGTCCGAATCGGGCCCCTGGCTGTAGGCGACCCAGAGAACCTTCCCGGTTTTCAGGTCGAGGCAGGTGAGTTTGCCGCGAACGCCCAGTTCGCCCCCCGAATTTCCGACGTACACTTTGTCTTTCACGATGAGCGGCGCGCCCGTGGCCGTTTCGCCGTTGTAGGCGTTGCCGACTGCTGTGCGCCAAGCCTGCTTGCCGGTTGTGGCATCGACGGCGACGACATGATTGTCAAGCAACTGATAGACGATCATGCCATCCGCGTACGCGGCGCCGCGATTGACTGTGTCACAGCAGGCTTTCCCCACCGCCACGGGATTCGGATGCGGTTGAAAAATCCACTTGGCGGGTCCCGTCAGGTTTTTCAGGTCGATCGCGATCAGATTGTTCGGAAAAGGTGTCACGATATACATCGTGTTGTTTACCACCAGCGGTTGACCCTCGTGGCCGTGGGGAATGCCGTCAGAAAAAGTCGCGATTTGCCGCAGGTTCTTGACGTTGCTAACGGTGATTTGATTCAGCGGGCTGTAGCGCGTGTTAGCCAGATCGCCCGCCGGTTCCGTCCAGTCGCCATTCGGGACAGGACTGACGAAGCGGAACGCGGCATTCGCAGGCGTCGCTTGCGCGGCGGAATCGTAGCCGGAAGGCGGAGCAGCCGCCGCAGAATCGGCGTGCGCGATTTGACGTGCGGCATGCGGCGGAATCCAAATCCATACGGCGATACCTGCCAGAAGAAGAGCGACACAGAATCTAGCGAATCGGCTGAGCATCCCGTTTCTCCTCGAGTGATGAAATGTGGCTGGCCCGGCGAAACGATGCATTTGTGAAACTCCCGCGTTCTGAAAATCCCGTTGAATGGCGCGCCTTGGTAATCACCGAAGCGTGTAAAGGTATGCCGCGGCGTCCCGAGCCTGTTGCTCGTTCACTCCGAGCGCCGGCATCGCAGTGTGCGGCTCGATCGAAGTTGGAACCTCGATCCACTTGACAAGGTTCTCCGGCGTGTTCGGCACTTCGCCGGCAACGAATGTGCGCAGGCCAAACTTGATGAGCGGTGGGCCAACCAGTCCGTTGGCGTTAGGAATCCCAGGGATGATGTGGCACGAACCGCAATTGAAATGCTCGATGACGGCTTTGCCCCGATGCGGGTTGCCGCCCGTAATCGTGACGTAGCCGGGTGTCATGCTGTCTCCCGTGCATCCTGCCGCGAGCAGCATGAAAGCGCCGGCGAACAATAACAAAGCGACGGATAGGATTTTCAATGCGCCCTCATGCAAACATCGATGAAAATCAGAGGCAAACTGAGCCAGACGATCCCTACCGACAGCGCGACGCTGGCTAGCACGGTCAACATGGCCACAAATTCGGCGGTCCCGGACGATTCGGCGTGTCGCATCTCTCGTTCACCGGACAGCTGTTTCCAGTGGCCGTACGACGTGACGCCCCCAATCACGGACAGCACAAACAAGCCGATCGTGATGCCGACCAGCAGCCATCGAACGCCGCCAAGCGAAAGCGCACCCAATTGGCCGTGGCCGATAAAGCAGGTGCGCCAGGTGATGACGAACGCCAAATAGCCGTCAATCGCAAATGCTGCTAGCGTGGCGGCCAAGCCGAACCACAGCTTGCGTCCACGGATGGTCTGAACTGCGGGAATATGTTGGTTATTCATCTGCGTATATTCGGGATTACATAGAAAAATATAATTACGAAGAACCAGACGGTGTCGACGAAGTGCCAATAAAGAGCCGCGTTGTGATACGGCCGGTGCGGCATGTCCGCCCTCGGTTCCACGGAGGGTAAAAGCAGGACGAACGAGAGCATGCACAGTCCAAGCACGACGTGTGCGGCATGTAGAGTGGTGGTTGTGTAGAAAATCGCGGCGTACGCATCCTTCGTCGGCATCAGAGTCCCAAGGTGCTCGCTGTATTCGAACACGGACAAAATCAGGAAGACGATGCCCATCAGGATCGTGATCACCAAACCCATCATTCCCGCACGTATACGGTGCTTCTTAATCTGCTTTTCGCCCCAATGCAGCACAAAGCTGCTCGCCAGCAGAATCGCCAGCATCGGAATCGAGTAATGCAGTTTCGGGGGTTCGTCCGGCGGCCATTGAGGCGCGGATTTCGCCAGGTACCAATACGTGGCGAAGAGCATGATGAAGAGCGTCGCCTCGGTCGCAATGAAGAGCTGGATGCCGAAACTGCCTCGCCGATCGTTCACGGGAAACGGTTCGCGACGCAGCGGAAGCGGCAGATTTCCGATCGTCCCGGCGCTCATGCGGGCACCCTCTCATTTTCCGGCTCGACCATTACTTTCGGCGGATGCTTGGGCCAGAGCCATGCGGCTTCGGCGGCAAACGACAGGATCACGCCGGCGAGAGCGATCCAAAGATTTGTCAGCAGAATTCCGACGAAGGCGAGCGAGATAGTCAGCGCGAGAAGCAGCGGAGTGATCGTATCTTCAGGCATCCGTGCGAGCGAGACTGGTTCGGCGTCGCGCCACGTCGTGCTGAGTGTGAAGCGATCCTGATCGAAAACGCGCTCGTCGTTCGGATCGTAATATTCGTCGTAGTCGTCCCAAAGCGGATGGCGCGAAACGACGGTGGGTATGCGAACAAAAGCGTACGGCTTGGGCGGCGAATCGATGCTCCACTCGAGGCCATCGGCGTTCCACGGATTGTTTCCGGCGATTGCGCCGCTGCGCGAACTGACGAAGAAGTTGATAATGCTGATCGCGATGCCCAGCCCTAGAATGAATGCGCCGATCGTCGCCGTCAGGTTCATGCCGGAAAAGCCCAAGTGCGGCAGATACGTGTAAATGCGACGAGGCATCCCGATGATGCCTAGCAGCTGCATCGGGAAAAACGCGACATTCATTCCGATGAACATCAGCCAGAAACTCCATTTGCCCGCTGTTTCATTCATCATTCGGCCGGTGATTTTTGGCATCCAGAAATAGAAAGCGGCGAACACGGGGAAGAGATTTCCTCCAATAACGACGTAATGAATGTGAGCCGGAAGCCAGTATGTTTGTGTCAGCTGCCAATCCACAGGAATGACTGCGGTCACAACGCCGTTTAGCCCGCCCACCACAAGCAACGCGATGAATCCCAGGACAAAGAGGAAGGCCGTACTCATCACCGGCCGCCCTTTCCATAAGGTAGCGATCCACGCGAAGACTTGAATCGCAGTAAAAACGGAAATCATCATGCTCGCCGCGCTGAACGCCGTCATGGACATGTGTGGCGCGCCAACGGCAAACATGTGGTGCAACCACACGCCGAACCCGACGAAACCCGTAAGGATCGTAGCCATCGCAATGTACGGATAACCGACGATCGGGTAGCGCGCGAACGTAGGCACCATCATCGAAATCATTCCGGTAGCTGGAATGAAGATGATGTAAACCCAAGGATGTGCGAAGAACCAGAAAAGCTGCTGCCATAGCAGAGCGTGTCCGCCAAGAGCCGTGTTGTAGAACGGGAATCCCCACTTGCGGCCGAGTTCGAGGAAGAGCAAAGCGGCGGTGAGAGCGGGCAGCGAAAATACGACCGAAAAGTATGTTGTGATGGAGCTGTACATGAACAGCGGCATCTTGCTGATAGTCATTCCCGGCGCGCGAAGCTGGAAAATCGTCACCAGGAAATTGATTGCTCCGGCGGTCGTCGAAACGGTCAGCAGTACCAGCGCGAGAGCGAAGAAGTCCATTCCCAGCCCAGGAGAGAATTGCGTCAGCGTATAGGGCGCAAATGCGAACCAGCCGGCGTGCGGAGCGTTGTCGAGCAGCAGGCTCGCGTAAAGGAATAATCCCGAGAAGAGAAAAGTCCAGTAGCCGAATGCATTCACGCGCGGCAACGCCATGTCGCGAGCGCCGATCATCAGCGGCACCAGATAATTGCCAAACCCCGCGAGAATCGGGAAGGCATACCAGTAGATCATCGTCGTGCCGTGCATCGTGTAGAACTGGTTGTAAGTCTCGGGACCGAGCAGGTGGCCATTGGGACCCGCCAACTGAAGCCGCATGATCAGGGCCTCGACACCGCCAACCACCAGGAACACCATCGCAGTCACGATGTAGCGCCAGCCGATTTCCTTGTGGTCCACGGTTGAGAGCTTCCCGTAGAGCGTCTTGGGAGTCTCCCAGAGTTCCTCGAGGCGTTGCTCGATGGTCGCGGTTGCCAAGTTTCACTCCTCTAGCGCAGTGGAACGCGATACTTTTCGGCGAAAATCAGAAGAACTAAGGCCAGCGGCACATACACAATCGAAAACGCGAGTAACCGGCGGGCGGCGCCGGCAGTGCCACGAACCGAAAAGCGAATTCCGTAAAGCAGAAAGATCAAGCTGAGAACACAGGCGACGAGCAGGAGCAACTTGCCCTGAAACATTGCTGGCCACACGATCAGGGCAAGCAGCGCAGTGCAGGGGACTATCGTCGAGAACGCAATAAATCCGCGCGCCCCGTCGCGCGGAATGATCCGGTAACCGGCGCGTTCGTAATCGGTCCTGTAGAGCGCAGCGATAGACATCACGTGCGGGAACTGCCAGAGGAAAAGAAGCGCGTATAGGAGCAGAGCTTCGGCGTCGAACCTCCCGCCGCAAGCGGACCAGCCAATCAAAGGGGGAACTGCACCGGCGATAGCGCCCACGGCGGTGCAGAATGGCGTCTTGCGCTTTAGAGGGGTATAGAGCAGCAGATATGTGACGAGCGCGAGCCCTCCAAGAAACCCGGCTGTCGCGTTCACTGCGAGAAACAGCCAGACTGCTCCCGCAGACGCGAGAGCGGCGCCGAAAAGAAAAGCATGCGCGGGCGGAATGCGTCCAGCCGCAACCGGCCGGCGCAGAGTGCGCTTCATCAGCGCGTCGTATCGGCGCTCCATCACTTGATTCAACGTGGCAGCGCCGCTGGCAAGAAGCAATGTGGCAGCCACCGTGCCGACGAGTCGAAATAACGAGAGCGAAACGGAATTTGCAATCGAGGCGAGATAAAACCCCGCAGCCGTAGTGACGACAATCAATGCGTTGACTTCAGGTTTGGTCAACGCAACGTAATCGCGAACGTTCGCGAGAACAGTGCCGAGCTCGCCGCAACAGGCCGATGTAGAAGCGTCGGGGAGTGCCGCTGGAAGATCGTCGGACATTCGTTCTTCTTCGCTTGATTGAACGCGCCGTGAGGGTTACAACGCCACGGGATCTGGTGCGACAGTTTGTGATGGAGGCTTGCTGCGGGCCTCTAGGAGCTAATTTAGGAGTCGATTATCTAGGAACAGCTGCTGCCAAAAGCCAGAACCAATCCTGAAGGTAAGAGCACCGGTAAGAATTGTGAATAAGGTATTCCGACTAGTTTTGCCAAGATGGCGGCTGTAAGCGATCAGGCCGGGCAAAAGTGGAACAGGCACGCGAACGACAAATGCCGGCAGAAACAGTCTCTCCGCCAACACACCATCTCGACCCAGGTGGGTCGATACGGCGCACTTTTTGCGTTTCGGTACAGTTTGTAGAGTCGGTGCCTGACCATTGAGCTTCACGTCCGTAAACGTCACTATGCAAAAAGGTTAGAGACGAAGTATTCCGGCAAACCGCAATCCTGGCAACCTGGATGCATCAACTTTCTACGGTGATTTGTGCCGAAGGACAAGTCGGCACCGGGGGAAAGCGTCGCTTGCGCGCATTCCGTAAAGCAAAGGTTCATGAGCCGTATCCGTCCGCGAGTTTGGATCCAGCGGCCTTACGCAAGGGCCTAACACGTGTCGAACGGAAGCAATGGCTGCTGTCCTTTTCAGGTGTCGCGGTAACGTTAGTTCTGACGATCGGCATTCTGTCGTTCTCAGTCACCGTTTATGTTCTGCAGCGGAACATGTTTGACGAGATTAACTTCCACACGGCCATTCGGTCTCTTGCGGGAATGGTCTTGTTGTTTTCGGTATATGTCATTTATCAGCAGTGGCAGATTCACCGGTTCCGGATGCACCTGATCGCTCAGGAAGAACTCTTCCGGCTGATCGGTGAGAACGCCGTCGACATGATTGCGGTAGTGACTGTGGATGGCCGCCGGCTGTACAACAGCCCCTCGTATCAAAGGGTGCTGGGTTATTCGCGCGAAGAACTCGAACAGGTTTCCGCCTACGAACAGATTCATCCAGACGACATCCAAGCCGTAAAAGCAGCTGCAAAGGAAGCAGCCACCACGGGAATCGGACGTTGCCTGGAATATCGCGTGCG
Source organism: Candidatus Acidiferrales bacterium (assembly GCA_036279175.1). Classification (GTDB taxonomy): domain Bacteria; phylum Acidobacteriota; class Terriglobia; order Acidiferrales; family UBA7541; genus Palsa-295. The sequence goes on from DASUJR010000462.1 coordinate 13,363, forward strand.
ACACAAAAACGGCGAATGGCACGTGCTTGAATCCACGGCGAGCGCAGTCCGCGACGCGGCTGGAAACGTCGAAAAGCTCGTCGTTGTGAACCGCGACGTTACCGAACGCCGCGCCCTGGAACAACAACTGGTTCTGTCACAGCGATTAGAGGCGGTTGGCAAGCTCTCCGGCGGCGTCGCGCACGATTTCAACAACTTGCTCGGCGTGATTATCGGATATACCGAGGCGCTGCAGGACAGTATTTCTCCCGGAGACCCATTGCGAGAACCGGTCGACGAGATCGGTAAAGCGGGACAACGCGCGGCGACTCTGACGCAGCAGCTCCTCGCCTTCAGCCGGAAACAGGTTATGGAGCCGAAGGTTCTCGACTTGAACGCGATTATTCTCGATATGGAAAAGATGCTGCGAAGGCTGATAGGCGAAGACATTGCACTGAAATTCAAAGTGCATCCCGGCATCGGAAAAGTGAAGGCTGACCGCGGGCAGCTCGAGCAAGTCGTGATGAACCTTGCCGTCAATGCGCGCGACGCGATGCCGCGCGGCGGCGAACTGCGGATTGAAATGACGGACGGCGAACTAACCGACAAGGACGTCCGACGCTATCGTTACATTGTCCCGGGACGCTACATCATCTTGAGTGTGAGCGACACCGGCATCGGAATGGATGCCGAAACGCAGTCGCATATTTTCGAACCGTTTTTCACTACGAAAGAGAAGGGCAAGGGCACTGGACTTGGTCTCGCGACTGTGTACGGCATCATAAAACAGAGCGGCGGCTATATCTGGGTCGATAGCGAGCCGGGAAAAGGCACTACATTTCGCGTTTTCCTGCCTTTCGCGGCGGGAGCCGTCGAAGAGACGACGAGCGAAAAGCCAAGTCCGCAACGGTGTGATGGAGTGCGCACGATTCTCGTTGTAGAGGACGAGCATTCGCTTCGCAAGCTCACGCGCACCATGCTCGACAAAGCCGGTTATCGCGTCCTCGAAGCTGCTGATGCGTCGGAGGCGATCAAAGTCGCGGCCGATTCTTCCTTATTTATCGACCTCCTCCTAACGGACGTCATTATGCCGGGAATGAGCGGCGGCGATCTGGCGAAAAAACTGTCTCCGGAACGCCCCGAGATGAGCATCCTTTTTATGTCGGGCTACACCGACGGAGCCATTGAAGCAAAGGGGAATCTCAAGCCGGGTCTCGTTGTCCTGCGAAAACCGTTTGCGCGCGAGACGCTCCTGCGCGCGGTCGAGAGTGCTTTGTCGAAGGCTGCGCCTCACCTCGCGCAAAGAGATCGAGAGACTGATCCGAAATCAACGGCATCGCAACTGGTTGCGAAATAGGAGAAAACGATGAAGAAGCTGCTCGTCATTGATGACGATGAAGCGGTACGGAAACTGCTCCGTTTTCGACTGAGAAATTCATATGAAATTATCGAGACAGGTTCTCCCGAGGAGGCTTTGGCCGTCACGCTGGAAAAAAAGCCGGACGCTATTCTCCTGGACCTGATGATGCCGAAATACTCCGGCTTCGAAGTGTGTCAGACGATCTCTTCGCTGAGTTTTACTCAACATATTCCGATCCTCATCATCTCGGGAGAGTCCAGCTCGAATTACAAGGATTTCTGCGAATCGCTGGGAGCAAAGGACTTCATACAGAAGCCTGTAGATTTCGATCTGCTTGAGAACAAATTGGCGCGGCTGATAGATGGGGGGCTTAACGGCAAAGAAAACGAACCACGTGTGCGGTTGCGCGTGATGCTGCGCCTCCGTTCGGCTGATTCCAGTTCCGGCGCAGCCGACGTGCTGACGCCGACAGAAACGGTAAGTGCGACAGGGTTTCTCTGCGCATATGCCCAGCCGTTGAACGAAGGCGATGTTATCGACGTGTTTCATGCCAGGAATGGCCAGCAGTCGGTGGGAAAAGCAAAAGCAGTTAATGTGGAGTGGCCCGGCACGCCTGGACAGCGCGTCACGTTTTCCTTTGTGGGTCGGCCAACAGAATGGGTCCTGCGCTAGCGGCGATACTGGCAGCGCGCCGGCGTTCTGGTTCCGGGATCTTCGCCGGGCGTGAGCCTGTTCCCGCTGTCAGACCGTCTTGTCCTTTGAATAGCAGATCCGTTCGAGATTGCACTCGATGCATCGCGGCTTCCGCGCCTGGCAGACCCGCCGGCCGTGCCAAATCAGCTGATGTGAGAACAGGATCCATTTTTCCCGTGGAATCACCCTTATCAAGTCCTGCTCGATCTTTTTCGGGTCGGTATTTTTTGTGAGGTCAAGCCGTCCCGAAACTCGTTGGACGTGCGTGTCTACCACTACTCCGGCTGCAATCCCGAATGCGGTGCCGAGCACGACGTTCGCCGTTTTGCGCGCGACGCCGGGCAATGTGAGCAGTTCATCCATCGATTGCGGTACGTCTCCGCGAAAATTCTCAACGATCTTCTTGCTGGCGCCCATGATTGACTTCGTTTTGTTGCGAAAAAAACCGGTCGGGCGAATCTCTTTCTCGAGTTCAACGGGGTTTGCATAGGCGAATGCCTTTGCGTTCTGGTATTTCGGGAACAGTGTGGCGGTCACCTGGTTCACTCGCTCGTCCGTGCACTGAGCCGAAAGAATCGTGGAGATCAGGAGTTGAAAGGGATTTTCATGTTTCAGAGCGCAGGTCGCGGCCGGGTACGCTTCGTCGAGCTTTTGCAGGATGGCGTGAACGCGCGCGGGATCCGCACCGCGTTTGCCCGAGGATTTGGGCGCTTTCGCTTTCGCGGGTCTCGCGGTGCGTGCGGCGGCAGATTTTGCTGCGCGGCCGATTTTCGCCGCGAGCTTTCTCGGTTTCCCCATGGCCGAAAACTATAACATACGCGCCGTTTTCGGGAGCCTGGGGCCGGAGAAGAAGGTCACTCTGCTAGAAAGAGAGTTTGCGCGAACGGCCATTCTTCGTCGCACCACTGCCCGGCGCAGCGAAACCCGGCGCGGCGCCCAAGGGCGACTGCTTCCTCACAATTGTACTTGTGCGAACTTTCAGTCCAGATCGTCTCCCCCTCGCGTAGGTAGAAACGAAAACCGGCTTTGCGAATTGTGATGTGCTGCCACGCCGTCGAACGCAGATGCATCTCGATGCGGCGCTCCGATTCGTCCCATCGGACAACGTGCTCGAAGCGGGAGAGGTCGAAATCGGCACCGAGCTCGCGATTCATGCGTGCGAGCAGATTTTTATTGAATGCGGCGGTCACTCCCGCCGGATCGTCGTAAGCAAGCAGGATCTGCGCGACCGGTTTTTCCAGATCGGTCGCAAGAAGCAGGGAATCGCCGGGCCGAAGAATCCTTCGAACCTGCTGCAGGAAGTTCTCTCCCGCGCTCCGATCGAAATTCCCTATCGTGCTGCCGAGGAACAGAACGAACAATGATTCGTCCTGAGGTCGCCGCGCAGCCACTTCGCTGAGGCCCTCCAGATACGCGCGCTCGAATCCAACGATGCTGACCATCTCGATTTGGCCCAGCTCCGTCTCGCACCGGTGCAGCGCCGATTGCGAAATGTCGATCGGGTAATAATTCACGCGCTGGCCGCGCGCAAGAGCTTCCAGAAGCCAGCGCGTCTTTTGCCCCGTTCCGCTGCCGAGCTCCGCGACGATGACGGGTCTGGGAAGGTTCGCCACGATGTCATTGGAATGCTTTTGCAGCAAACGCATCCCCGCGCGGCTCAGGCCATACTCGGGCAGTTGGCATATCGCATCGAACAGCGTCGATCCGATTTCGTCCCACAGATACTTCGACGGGACTTCTTTCTGTCCCGGCTGGCTCAATCCCGTCACTACTTCGGAAGAAAATTCGACGAGCGCGCCGGACTGCTCGCCGCTAATGATTCGAGGAGCGGAACTCATGGCTACTCCTCCACGCAGCGGAATGTTGAGTAGATGTACGGGTAATTCGGCTGAAACCAGTTGCGGAACGAGCGTCGCAACATGCACGCGTCCGTCCGTTGCGAGCCGCCTTTCAGAACGAAGTGCTCTCCGTCAAAAAAGTTTGCCGAATAGCCGGGATAAAAAGGAAATGCCTTAAAGCCCGGCAGCGGAGCGAATGGAGTCGAGGTCCACTCCCATCCGTTTCCGAGAAGATCCTGGACGCCAAACGCGCTGGCGCCGGCGGCATATGCATCCACCGGAGATGCGGTCCAGCTTTGGTGATGAAAATTGCCGCGACTGTTGTCAGGCCTCTCTTCACCCCATGGATACGACCGTTCCGTTCCTTTTCTCGTGCCGTACGCAGCGCGGTGCCATTGCGCCTCCGTCGGCAGTTTCTTGCCAGCCCAGCGGCAAAACGCGTTTGCTTCCGCGTGGCTCACGAAAACGGGCCATGAATGCGGAAGCGGGATCTCGCCGAACATTGTTCGGTATTCCCACGGTGTATCAGGATCGCTTGCCGCCCGTTCCGAACGCCGGCGCCACAAGTGAGGATGATCGATACGATTCTGGAGTCTCCATTCCCAATCTTTATCGGCCCAGTATTTCGGCTCTTCGTATCCGCCGGCCTCGACAAATTTCAAATACTCCGCGTTCGTGATTGGGAACATGTCCACGCGGAAGGCCGGCACAAAAACGCTCGCCCGCTCGAACTCGTTGTCCCAGCCGAACTCTCCGCTATCTCTACTTTGACCCAGCGTGGCCACACCAGCGGGAATCTCCACCATCGAAGGCTTCGGTTCGCGATGCGACTCAAGGGCGGGCGCAGACTGCGGAATCTTTCGGTCCACGGGCATGTTCTGCAGCAGATATGCCAGCGTCTCCGCATGCATCAGTCGATGCTCGATGGCAACATTCAGCAGTGTCCCATCTGCCAAAGCAGATCCGGCGTCAAAAGCGCTAGCCGTACGGAGCGCGTTATCCAGCACGCCGCGAACTTCGGCGTTGTAGTGTTCCACTTGCGCGATGCTCGGCCAGTCCTCAGGTATATCGGTAGGCAGCCCAGTTCCAACTGGATCGATTCCGAACGCAAACAGCTTGTCGAATTCCGGATTCTTCGAACAGAGGCCCAGCGGTTGCGAAAGCAGATTCCAGTCGAACGCCTCCAGATGTCCCAGATAGAAAATCATCCGGTGCCGCTCGGGAATTGGACGGTCATATAATGAATTCGGCGGCAGAAGATGAAAAAGCGAATCGGTCCGCTCCCGCGCGTCGGCCATCCGGGAAAGCAGCACTGGCTCGAGTTTCGCAGCAGTTGGGGAAGACACTGGCACCTCCGGCAGGATTTACCTTTTTAGCCCTCGCGACCCGGGCTAAGCAACACATTTGTAATTTGATGCAGATCGGTCCCAAAAGACGCTGGGGCTCACAACGTGGTGGTTGGATTTGCGAGGAAATTTAGGGCCTTTCTAAATGCTTTTCCTCTGTGACTATACTGGTTTTTTTCTACGGCGCTGATCTGCGCGTACGTGCGTCCAAGTTCGGGGAAGAAGAAAATCGGGTCGTATCCGAAACCGTGTTCGCCGCTGGGCTCTGTGGTTAGTAGGCCGTTCGCGCGGTCCGACACGACCAGCAAGGCCTTGCCGCGTTGCGCCACCGCGATCGCGCAAACAAATCTCGCGCACCGCTCCTCGCCCGTTCGGCCGTCCATTTCCCGCAACAATTTTCTGTAGCGGTCCGCATCCGTTGCGCCTGGGCCCGCGTATCGCGCGGAGCGGACCCCGGGCGCGCCGCCGAGCGCCGGCACAACCAGCCCCGAATCGTCCGCCAGCACAAGCTCTCGACAGAATCTGCTGTAGTGGAGAGCTTTACCCGCCGCGTTTTCCGCGAATGTTGGCGCCGTTTCCTCGAATTCCTGAAAGTCACCGAAGTTCGCCGGCAAATCGATCTCAGCGCCCGTGCCCGCCGCCATCTCGCGATACTCGCGCAGCTTCCCCGGATTCGACGAAGCGAGGATGATACGAAGCGGGAATGCTTGGGCGGTCACGCGTGTGGCGATCGTCCCTGGCATCTCATCGCCGGGCGCTGAAGTTCATGCGCAGCACGTCCTGCTGCATGTCCGTAAGCCTGCGGATTCCGTTCGCTGCGAGTTCCATGAGCCGTTGCATTTCCTGAATTGTGTATGGCCGGCCCTCCGCGGTCGCTTGCACTTCCACCAGGC
>DASUJR010000463.1:0-14701 GCA_036279175.1 Candidatus Acidiferrales bacterium
GTTGGTGCGGTTTCGCGCCGCGAGCGCTCCGCCGCAGAGCCGCTGCGTCAGAGAGCGCTTGAACGAGTACGCGCCTGTCTGCGGTCCAGGTTCTCCTTTCCGCACCCGGTCCGTTTTCGTTTGGTCAATCAACGCATGCTACTTTAAACTACTAGACTTCGCGCAATGATAAAAAGCCGACTCACCAAGCAAAGCTTCCTCGCAGGTTTCGTCCTGATTTTCGCCGTTGCCGCACCGCTTGCCGCCGATCGAGCGGGCCAGCCTGTGCCAACACCCGAGATTTTTACGGCTCTGCAGCAGGAGCTCAGCCGTTCGTTCGCGGCCATGTCTCAGGCCGATCCGCCCTGTTACTACATCGATTACGCCGTTTCCGACCGCGACTACGCGACCGTTTCCGGATCGAACGGCGCGCTGCTCAACAGCGACGAAAGCCGCGCGCGCTGGTTGCAGGTGCAAACGCGAGTCGGAACCCCCCAGCTCGACGATACCCATCCGCTGGCGGGTCGTCCGCCCAGCTGGACCAGCCCCGGCACGGTGATCGTGCTCGACAACGACATTCCCGTTCTGCGCCGCGAAATCTGGCGCGAAACGGATCGCCAGTATCGCGCTGCCGTCGAAGCCTACATCAAGGTAAAGGCGAGCCAGCAGGTTCAGGTGCAGACTGCGGAAGGCGCCGCTCCCGATTTTTCGCACGAGCCGCCGCATACCTACATCACCGCTCCGGTTGCGATCCACGTAGACCGCAAGAGCTGGGAAGAACGCGTGCGCCGCTACACCGCCGAATTCAGCAAATCGCCGAGCACCCTCAATTCCATCGCGACATTCACCGCTCTGGCTGCCAACGACTACCAGGTGAACACGGAAGGCTCGAAGATTGCTTTCGGCCAAATCCATTACCGCCTTGAGCTGTACCTAGAAACCAAAGCGCCCGATGGGATGAACATCGACCGCTACGCGAATTTCGATTGGCTCGATCCGAGCAAAGAACCGACCGACAAGGAAGTGTTCGATACAATCCATCGTTTGATTCATGAAGCAACCGCGCTTGATGCCGCGCCTCTTGCGGAACCCTACGCTGGTCCGGCGCTCCTCAGCGGCCGCGCCGCAGCCGTTTTCTTCCACGAGGTTTTCGGGCATCGCATGGAGGGATTCCGCCAGAAGGACATTAGCGAGGGGCAGACCTTTACCAGCAAGTTCGGCCAGCAGATCATGCCGAGCTTCCTTTCGATCAAGGACGATCCGACGGAGAAAACGTTCAACGGCCAGATGCTGCTGGGCGCTTACCCGTTTGACGATGAAGCCGTTCCGGCGCAGGACACGATCCTTGTCAAAAATGGAGTTTTGAAGACGTTCCTGATGTCCCGCTCGCCGCTGATTGACGTTCCGCAGTCAAATGGCCACGGGCGTGCCCAGCTCGGCTACGTTCCCATCGCTCGCCAGGGAAATCTGATCGTCTCCAGCACGAACACGCTGGATAAGAAGCGGCTCCGCCAGCGATTGATCGAACTGATCAAACAGCAGGACAAGCCCTACGGATTGTTTATCGACGATATCGAAGGCGGGTTCACGTTCACTGGCCGCGCCCAGCCGCAGGCCTTCCAGGTGACGCCGCTCGTCGTCTACAAGGTGTATCCCGAGGGCCGCCCGGATGAACTCGTCCGCGGCGTCAACATTGTCGGCACACCGCTTGTTTCTCTTACGAAGATCGTCGTCACCGGCGACACGCCGGACGTGTTCAACGGCTACTGCGGTGCTGAATCCGGATCCGTGCCTGTCTCGGCCGTTTCTCCTGCAATCTTGATTTCGGAAATGGAGTTCGCGAAAAAGGAAACCTCGACGGACAAGCCGCCTATTCTGCCTCCTCCGGCTCACGATCCCGAGGCAAAAGGGCAACAACAGTGAGAAATGCCGCCGTATTGATCTTTCTTTCCGCGCTGGCGATGCCTGCGGCTGCCGCAGCCCGCTCGAAACATCCGGCGAAGGTTCCTGCATTCCTGCAAGCGCCTGTTCCGGCAAGTGAGCAGGACAAGACGCTCCACGCGATGCACGATGAACTCGCCCGTTCCATGGAGCGGCTGAGCTTTCCGGGAAGAGAAAAGCCGTATTTGATCCAATATCGATTGCTCGACGTGCACGCTCGCACCATCTCCGCCGCGTTCGGCTCGCTTTTGGGTAGCGACGAAACGAAAAACCGCTTCATGTCCGTCGACGTTCGCGTCGGAAATTATCAGCTCGACAGCTCAAATTTTGTCAGCGAGGACGGCTTCCAGGGCTTTCTCGGCTCATCCGGCCAGGTCGGCATCGACCGCGACTACCACTCGCTGCGCCAGGACTTGTGGCTTGCCACGGACCAGGCGTACAAGGCCGCGCTCATTCAGATGTCGCTCAAGCAATCCTACTTGCAGGGACTATCGAAGCCGCCCGAAATCGCCGATTTCTCGCAGATCACGCCCACCGTCGAGATTAAGCCCCGCATCCAGGCCGACTGGACCTCGCGCAATTGGGAGGACGAAGCCCGCAAGGCTTCCGCCGTTCTTCGAAACTATCCGGACGTTTACGGCTCTCGCGTCAACTATTACCTGATTTATCTGACCCGCTATCTGATGACGAGCGAAGGCACTACTGTCCGCATTACACAGCCCGTTGCGGCCATCGAAGCGGCTCTCGATACGAAGTCCGATGACGGCATGCCACTTCACAATTATTACGCCGTGTACGTCGGTTCTCCCGCCGACTTGCCCGGCCCGGACGTCGTCAGCAAAGGCTTAGCTCAAGCTGCCGAACAACTCATGGCGTTGCGTTCCAGCTCGATGTTGCCGGACTACGACGGCCCCGTACTTTTCGATCCGCACGCGGCCGGCGAAGTCCTCTCGCAGATGTTGCCGCCGTCGCTCTCCGGCGCTCGCCCGCCAATGTCGATGGTTCCTGCGTTCGATCAGCTCATGGATCGCGTGGGAGGCCGCAGCGAATGGAGCGAGCGGGTCGGCACGCGCGTCATGCCGTTCACCGTATCGTTGACCGACGATCCCACGGCAACAGAGTTTCAGGGCCAGCCGCTCCTCGGCTCCTACGATATTGACGCTGAGGGCGTGAAAGCTGAGAAAGTTCCGCTTGTTGTGAACGGCATGCTGCGAAATCTATTGATGTCGCGGCGCCCCGGTCCTCGATTCCAGGACTCCAACGGTCACGCGCGCTCGTCCATGCTTTCCGAGCCTCGCCCGCTGCCCAGCAACCTGTTCCTCGAGGCCAGCAACGGCCTCTCGCGTGACGCGATGGAAAAGAAATTTCTTGAGGAGTGCAAGAACGACGGGCAGCAATGGTGCGTCGAAATTCAGCGCATGGATAATCCCGCGCTCACGTCGGTGAGCCAGCAGGATTTCTCGGATTATATTGGGGCGCTCGCGGGTGGCATTGCGAACGGCGAGCGATTGCCCCTGCTCGTCTATCGCGTCTATGTTTCGGACGGCCACAAAGAACTCGCGCGTGGCGCGCACATCGAGGGGCTTACGCTGCAGTCGCTGCGCAACATGCTTGCCGTCGGCAACGACTCCTCCGTCTACACCTACATGCAGTCGAATCAGTTCGCCGGCACAGCACTCGGTGCGTTTGGCGACGCCGAGAGCGGGATGCCGAGCACCGTCGTCACCCCGTCGATTTTGCTCGACGACGTAAACGTTCAGGGCTATCACGGCGAACCGCGCCGCCTTCCGCTCGTTCCTGCCCCGCCGTTAAAGTAGCAATCGACTACTTGCCCGCCGGCGATTCAGCTATCTGCTTCGACGGCCTGCTCGCCGCTCTGGGCATTGCCGCGTTTGCTAAGGAAAGTCACCGTCGATTTCTTTGGGTACGATGCGACGAATTTCTCTGCGAACTCTGCGTCTTTGCGGCAAACCTTCTGCCTTCCAAGCCGAGTCGGCGACCGCTCGGCCGCCTCTCTTATGGATGGATCGTGAAAATCGTGATTTCCGGCCGGCAATCGAATCGTATCGGCAAGTCCGAAGTTCCCAGTCCTCGATTCACGTACATCTTCGTCCCGCCCTCTTCATACCATCCGGACACAAATCCTTTGCAATCCTTCGGGAGCCAGAAGGGATGCACGAACGGAAGCATCACTTGTCCGCCGTGCGTGTGCCCCGCGATGCAAAGATTCACTTTGCCCGCGATGTGGCTGAAAAATCCAGGCGCATGGAATAGCGCGATCTTGTAAGCATTTGCGGGCACTCCATTCATCGCGCGAGCTAGCCGGGGATTTCCACTCGAAGGATCGTCCAGCCCGATGAGCGCAAAGTCCGGCCTCGGCATCCCATTCTGGTTCACGAGCAGATGCACGTCCGACTTCGCATAGAACGCGCGCTCGTGGTGCATGGGAAAGTCGTTTTCCCAGTTTCCGCGCACCACCCAAACTCCCAAAGGCGCGTGCAAGTCCTTGTAGAAGCTCTCGCACGGACGATAATCGCCCGCCGTATTCCCCAGGCAGTCGCCGGTTAGCACGATCACATCCGGCTTCTCCTCGGCCAGTACTTCGAACGTCCGTTTTTCGTTACGGCCAATACCGTGCGTGTGCACGTCGCTCAAGTCCGCGATTTTCAATGGCGACTCGACGTTTCCCTGTAAGTCGTAGTGGGTCACCTGCACCCGGTACGGCTCGACAAGCCACGCGTCGATGCCCGCCGCAATTGCGAGCGCCACCAGAATCACTATGGCGAGGACCAGCCCGCGCATCCTCCGCCGCCGCCCGCGCCCTCCGCTTTCATTAGCGCCTTGCGCGACGGCAGCCCTCCCGCGTTCTCCACTCACTCGCCCACTTCTCCTCAGTCCCTCACAATCCGTTCGATAACGAGTAACAACCAATATACAGGCTCGCACAATAGCCGCAAAAGCGCGCGCAGTTCCCGTTACACGCAGGCATCCACAGCGGCAATGCCTGTCCCTGGCAGCGTATAATCAGCGGCTGTGTCCGTAGCGACCGAACGCGCAACTCATGAAAAGCGTATCGCCGCGCTTGCCTCCGTCGGCTCGGCAATTCTTCTCGTCCTGCTCAAAGTATTCCTCGCAATCGTCACGCACAGTCTCGGCGTTCTCTCCGAAGCCCTGCATTCCATCCTCGACCTGGTCGCAGCAGTCATCACCTATCTTTCCGTTCGCGTTGCCGACAAGCCTGCCGACGCCGAGCATCTCTATGGCCATGGCAAAGTCGAAAGCTTTTCCGCCTTCGTTGGAACGGGACTGCTGCTCCTCACCGCGCTTTACATCATCTGGGAAGCGTTCCAGCGCCTCGTCTTCAACACCGTCGCCATCTATCCCAGCATAGAGGCCATCGCAATCCTGGTTTTGGCCATGCTCATCGACATCATCCGCTCGCGCGGGCTTCGCCGCGTTGCCGCCAAGCACCCCAGCGAGGCCCTCGAAGCCGACGCCCTTCATTTTTCCACGGACGTCTGGAGCACCTTCGTCGTGATCCTCGGAATCACCGCCGCGTGGATCGGTATGCGCTTTCATATCCCGTGGCTCAGCAAGTTCGACGCCGTGGCCGCGCTCGGTGTCGCCGGCGTAATCATTTGGGTCGGCTCGCGATTGGGCAAACGAACCGTCGACGCGCTGCTCGACGTCGCTCCCCGCGGCCTGCGCGAGCGAATCATCGGCGCAATCGACGAAACGGAAGGCGTCCTGAATACAGAGCGGGTCCGCGTTCGCCGTTCCGGCCAGCGCTATTTTGTGGACGTGACGATCAGCGTGCCGCGCACCGCCACGCTGGAACAGGCGCATTCCGCCACCGACGCGGTTGAGAAGCGGATCGGAGAAATCGTGCCGGCGGATGTGGTCGTTCACGTCGAGCCGCGTGCTCCCACCAACGAGCACCTGTTCGAAACAGTCCGCGCCATCGCGCTGGGCCGCGGTCTTTCCGTTCATGAGCTGAGGGCTCATCATCTCGATGGCCGTTTATTTCTCGATCTGCACCTTGAAGTCGACGAGCGGTCCAGCCTGCGCGAAGCGCACCGTCGCGCTACCGAACTCGAGGAAGAAATACATCGCGCGATTGATCCGGGCGCCTTCGTCAACATTCACATCGAACCGCTAGGCGCCAGCATCGCTGGAGCAGAGGAACTGAAGGGCCTTTCAGCTGGAGTGCAGGTCTTCCTTTCGTCCATCCAGTCGCAATTCCACAAGTCCGCGAAGTGTCACGATGTCCACGTTCGCACGGTCGAGCACAGGATTCTCGTCTCCTGCCACTGCGCCATGGACGGCTCGTTGCCGATCACGCAGGCACACGACGTGACCGCCGCGCTCGAAGACCGCGTCAAGGAACGGTTTCCGCAAATTTACCGCGTGACAATCCATCCTGAACCGCTTGAGGAGAGCTGACCCGCCAGGCGAATGCTTGCGCCCCCAGCGCGATGAGTGCGGGAAAGCATTCGAGCATGTACCGCGGCTCGGGAGTCTCCACCGCAAAAGCGAAAAACACCGTCCGCACCACGATGAACAGGACGAGGAAAAAGCACCACGGTCTGTGCCGCACGACCCACAGTCCGAGCAATGCCAACACAATATAAAACGCGTTCGCCGCGACCATCGTCAAGGTGGTCAGAAAATCTGTGCGGTCGTTCTCCCACGCATTGTCAATCGGCCAAAGGTCGCCGGAAACGGGCAGCAGTTCGATGCGGGGCGAAAACCACAGCGTGAAGCAGCGCAGAAACGGAATCTTCAGGTAGGTACGCAACGGATCGCGCGCGGTTCGCTCATGTCCAATTTCGCCGAATTGCGCATCCACTCCGGGAGTCAGCCGAAGCGTCTCGTTATATTCCTTCAGTAGTTGTGCAACGCGCGTCCGCTCCTGCGGTGAATCGAACGCCGAATTCGGCAGATCGTCGATATCGATCGGGTCATCGTCAAGCTTCCAATGCGTCAGGTAGACGTCGCCGAAGCGCCACAGCCACGTGTTCGTCCACTTGACGAACCCGACGGGTGCGATCTCGCCGGGCATTTCGCCGTGCCGAGGCGCAAGGAACTGCACCTCGTGCAACGTCGTCCAGTTGCGCGCGGCCCAAGGAATCAGCGGCAACGCCAGCCCGATGGCCATCAGCGCGTTCGCCCGCAGCAGCTTCTTCCAATGTTGCGGCCGCCACCACTTGTCCACCAGGACCAACCCGGCAGCCAACAGGATCAACGGGGTCTCCGGCCGCACCAGAGTGCCAAATCCCACAATCAGCCCGGCAAGAAACCATCGGCTCGAGAGAAAGCCCGTGTCCCCGGTCTTACCTGCGCCGGCTTCCGTATTCAGCAAAATCAGAATCGCAAGCGCGGTAACGAATGTGACCACAGTCTCAGTGATCGGCACGGCCGTGTAGTTCGCCGTAAATGGACAAAGTGCGGCAAGCCACAGCGCCGCGATGAAAACTCGCCGCCGGTACAGAGCTGGTGCGATTCGAGCCGCGATCAGCGCGATCAGCAGACACGTCGCCACGTCGACGAGCGCTTGCGCAAACATCACGGCTCGCGGCGACTTCCCTGCAAACGCGAATATTGCCGCCACGAACGCGGGATATCCCGGAACCCGCATATCCACGGGCGTCAGCACCCCGTGGACCGGGAAACCGTACACATGATTCTTCAGCCAATTCCAGGCCAGCTCAATATAAAATGGCGCGTCGCCCGAATCCGTCACCGGGAATCGCAGGATGAAGAACGCTCGCAGGGCAAGGCCGGCCAGAGCAGCCAGGATGATGTGGAGCCGCATCTTAGTAGATGCAAATGTGGTCGCTTCGCCGCCCGTGGGATTCTGCCGCAAGGATTCTTGACTACTCATTCCGGCACTGTGAGGAACAGTTTCGCTGCAAAAGGCCGATCCCGCGTCGAGCGGGGGCCGTCAGCGGCTCGTTGACTGCTTGGCGTTTCGCCCCTGAAGCGATATTCCTATTTCGTCAGCGACCGCTTAAGATCGTCTAGCTTGGATTGACTCGTGCCTGAACGCAAGCCCATTTTCTACGACCAGGAACGGCGCCGCTGGCGGCGAACTCGCCGCGTTCTCGAAATTACCGGCGCTCTCTTCACGATGGTCCTGATCATTTTCCTGGTCGACGTCGGCCGCAATCCCGAACTGCCCGATATCCTTCGCCCCGACGTCCACTCCGGCCTGCGCCCCTTCCATTCGGCCTCGAAAAAGAAGCCCGGCGCCGCTCGCCGTCGAAAACTCGCCGCTCTTGGGAAGATCCCTCAGAATTACAACCCGCCGGTGCGGGCCGCATTTTACGTGCCGTGGGATCCCGCGAGCCTCGCTTCGCTCCAGCAGCACTATCACGATATTGACGTGCTGATCTCCGAGACTCTCCACTCTGTTTCCGCGGACGGAACTCTCGATCTGGTTACGCCCGACGGCAAGCTGCATCCGGTCCCAGCCAATGGCCGCATCAACCTGACGCCTGATCCCAAGCTCGCTTCCTGGATGCAAACCAGCGGCGTCGACCTGCCCATCATGGGCCTGATGAACAATTCCGACGGAACAACCTTCCAGACCGACAGGCTGACGGCCATGATGAGTTCGCCCGAAGCCCGCAAGCGCCTCATTCAAACAGCCGTTCTCTACACGCAGGCGCAGAAGCAAGTCGGCATCGTTCTCGATTTCGAAAGCATTCCAGACGCGAATCAGGAAGATCTCACGCACTTCGTCGAAGAACTCGGAAAAGCGCTGCACGCCGCGAATCTGAAACTGATGGTCGCACTCCCTGCCGCCGACTGGGCGTACGACTACAAGACGATCTCTCAGCACAGCGACGCGATCATTCTCATGAACTATGACCAGCACTGGCAAACGTCTCCACCGGGACCCATTTCCGGCCAGGATTGGTTCGTCAACAATATCCGCAACATCCTTAAGATCGTTCCGCCCTCAAAGCTGGTCATGGGTATCGCCAACTACGGCTATGACTGGACCGCAAAATCCGCCAGGAATCCCAATCCGGTAGCGGAGCCCGTCAGCTTCCAGCAGGCCATCATCACCGCAGACGAGTCTCAGTCGCCCATCGAGTTCGATAGCGACTCGCTCGAACCTCACTACTCTTACGAGGACGAAAACAACCAGGTCCACAACGTCTGGTTCATGGACGGCCTCACCGCTTATAACCAGTTGCGCGTCGCCGAACGCGCAGGAGTTCAGGGCACTGTGCTGTGGCGGCTTGGCGAGGAAGACCCTTCCATCTGGGATATTTGGGACAAGACGCACGCAAGCCAAAGTGATCGCGCCGAGCTCAGCGAAGTGCCGCCCGGCTACGACATCGTCCTGGAAGGCCAGGGTGAAATCTGGAGGATCACCGCGACCCCGCAGAATGGCCGTCGCCAGTTCTCCTACGATGCTTCGCAGGATCTCTTCACCGACGAAAAATTCGTCAGTTATCCGCTATCTTGGCGCATCGAGCAGATGGGGTTCGCGCCGCACAAGGTCGCGCTCACGTTCGATGATGGCCCCGACCCGCGCTGGACGCCGAAGATTCTCGACGTCCTCAAGGAAAAGCACGCTCCCGCGACCTTCTTCGTGATCGGCGAAGAAGCGAACCTGGATTCTCAGCTCATTCGGCGCGAATACAAGCAGGGCGACGAGGTCGGTAATCACACGTTCACGCATCCGGACTTCGAGCAGGTCACGCGGGAACGCTTGCAACTCGAATTGAACCTCACCGAATTGCTGGTCGAAAGCAGCCTCGGGGTGAAGACCACTCTCTTCCGGCCGCCCTACGGAATCGACCATCAGCCTGAAACAGCGAGTGAAATCCAAATGCTGCCCGTCCCGCAGCAGATGGGATACATCCTCGTCGGCGGACGAATCGATCCCCATGACTGGGGCGAAGTGAACAACGTTCCGCCTCCACCTACGGCGGCAATCGTCAGCCGCGTTCTGGCCGACGCCGAGAATGGCAAAAGTTGGAACATCATCCTCCTGCACGACGGCGGCGGCGACCGCAGTCATACCGTCGCGGCCCTGCCGCAGATCATCGACGCCCTGCGCGCCAAGGGTTTCCAATTTGTCACCATCTCCGATCTTTTGAAGCAGACTCGCGCTGAAGTGATGCCCCCGCTCACCACTCGCGAGTGGCTCCTCGCGCGCGCCGATGCCTTTATCTTCGATCTGTTCCGCCTGCTGCGCACCAGCATCGCCTTCATTTTCATTGCGGGAATTTTACTGGTCAGCGCGCGTGCGCTCATTATTGGAGTGCTGGCGCTCGTTGAAAAATTCCGGCCCGCGCCATTGGACCATCCGGAATACAAGCCGCCGGTCACTGTCCTGATTCCCGCGTACAACGAGGAAGCTGCGATTGTCGATACGGTCGGTGCTGCACTTGCCTCAAACTATCCCCATCTCGAAGTTCTGGTGGTCAACGACGGCTCAACCGACCGCACAGCCGAACTGGTCCAGCGCAATTTTGGCGGCGATCCCCGCGTTCGTTTATTGATGCAGCCCAATCGCGGCAAGCCGACCGCTCTCAATCACGGCCTTGCCGAAGCCACCGGCGACGTCCTAATTTCGATCGACGCCGACACCATCATCGATCCCGCCGGCGTTCCACGCCTTGTGCGCCACTTCGCCGATCCGAAAGTCGGCGCCGTCGCCGGCAACGTCAAAGTGATGAATCGCAACAAATGGCTCACGCGCTGGCAAGCTCTCGAGTACATCACCAGCCAGAACCTCGAAAAGCGTGCATTCGACCTGCTGAATTGCATTCCGGTCGTTCCTGGAGCCGTCGGAGCGTGGCGCACGGACCTTCTCCGCACAGGCGGCGGCTTCCCCGGCGAAACCGTGGCCGAAGATACCGATCTGACGCTCACCATTCGCCGCGATGGCTGGAAGATTCTCTACGACGAGGACGCCATCGGCCGCACCGAAGTCCCCGACACCATGGACGCTCTCGTCCGCCAGCGTTTCCGTTGGACATTCGGCACGCTGCAGGCCGTCTGGAAGCATCGCGATGTTACCGGCAAGCCGCGCTATGGCACGCTCGGCTGGATCGCCATTCCCAACGTCCTGCTCTTCCAGATTCTTCTCCCGCTGGTTTCGCCGATCATCGACTTCCTGTTCCTTTTTTCGATCCTGCTGTGGGGACTCGCCCAGCTCCAGATCGCGCACTTGCCTCAACTCTGGACGGTACAGGACGTCGAGCGCTCGCTCTTCTTCTTCGCCATTTTCATGGCCATCGACCTCTTCACCTGCATGGTCGCCTTCGCACTCGAACGACACGAGGACTGGACTCTGCTCGCGCCATTGCTGATTCAGCGCTTCTACTACCGCCAGATGATGTACTTCGTTTTGTTCCGAGCTGTGAAGGAAGCCGTTCAAGGCCGTGCGGTCGGCTGGCGCGGCGTGGAAACGCATCCTCCAACTGCGAGCGGCTCAGTATCGGCAGTCGCGGTCAGCCAGCCCGCTGGTTCGACTGCTTCCGCCGAGCCCGAGCTACCCAATCCCGCCGGCCGCAACTCCTGATCGTTGTTTGTTGTCTCAGGTTTGAACGTAGCGCCGGTTTGACCTGGGTAATGTGGCGAAGGGGGCGTTCAGCCCGGCACATCTGATCTCGGTCAGCGCGCTCCGCTCTTTGAGGTTTCGGGTGACCTACGCTCGTTTTGGAGCGTGCGTGCGTCCTTCCGTCCAACTTCTCCTTGGTTCCTTACTTCCCTGCCTCCGTGCTTCCTCGCGTCTTAATCCTTTCCTTAACCTCCTTGCTTCCCTGTCTCCTTGCCTCTATCATTCGCCCGATTCCGCCGTATGACCGACCAAACAATTGCCACCACCGGTCGCGAACCACGCTGGCCCGCATTCGTCGCCATGTTTGCCGCGGCCTGCGTTTATTTGGCGCTTCCCGAACAGCTTTCCGTCGGTCCGAGCTGGCTGCTGCTCGCGACGATTTTCGTTCTGCTGATTCCCACCGCGATTTCGCACTACGGCGGCCATCACAACGTCGTTCGGATGCTGATGTTCGTCGCGAACGGCCTGATTACGGGAGCCATGATCGCGTCGCTCGTTTTCTTGGTGCAGGGCCTGCCGCATCACACAGAAGCGCCCGGCATGCTTCTCCGCTCAGCCGCTGCGCTTTGGATCACAAATGTGCTGGTGTTTGCGCTGTGGTACTGGAAGGTCGATGCAGGAGGTCCCATTTCGCGCGACCGCGCTCGCACGACTCCGGTCGCGGACCTGAACAGCTCGTTTCTCTTTCCTCAGATGACCGGCCCGGATCCCGATCCCAACTGGTCGCCGCAATTCGTCGACTATCTATTCTTGGCGTTTAATACGAGCACCGCGTTTTCGCCTACGGACACCGCCGTCCTCTCGCCCGGTGCCAAACTTGCCATGATGGCTCAGTCCCTCATCTCGCTTTCCATCATCGCCCTCCTAGCCGCCCGGGCCATCAACGTACTTTGACGGAGCTGCCCGCCTGGCGACGCAGGACACAACTGCGTATCCGCCTTCTCAGGAGGACATGTGCTCCTTGCGAGCGAACAGCCACCCGGAATTGCCGCATCGATCGCAGCGCTTCCCGTCGATCCATCCCGATCCCGAACAAACCTTGCATTCCACCCAATCGTGAACGCCAAGGGCGCTGATCGTGCTCCCCAAGCACCGTTCATCGTTCACTCGCTGAACGCATCGCTTGTTGCTTAGCTGTATGTCGAACGAGCGTTTCCCGCAGTGGGGGCAATACGCTACAGGTCTTTGCCGCTTATCCATGCCGCGAGCTACTAGGCAGCTTTGATCTGTATGAGCCTTTGGGAGCTTCTGCGATCTGTCTTAGCTTGTGCTCCTCAAGTTCATGCTGATCGATCAGGAAAGAGGTTCCGCTGGGAGCTCCAGGATTCGCAGTAAGTTCGCGCTTCAGCCTTGAAGAACAGACGTTAGGCCCATCCTGGTAACTTACGCAGCGGGAGCTGAAGGCTTCGATCGGAATGGTCACTGTATAATCGCGAGAGTCCTCCGAAGAAAACCGCACATGAAAGGCGTACTCGCGTCCCTGCGTCGTGGACGTGAAGCCCCTGTACGCCATAAAAACACCCTCGCTCATTTAGCCTCGTCTGTTTCGATCGTCACTTCTCCGTCCTTTGGATGCGCGCCACTCGTTGAGCTCCGCTTGGATTTCACTCTTGCGCGTTTCGTTTTTTTCAATCGACAGGCTTCGCTCAAGTTGCGCTATTCGTCCAGACACAAAGTCCGGGCGTCCCGACTTCTTCGGCTTTTCAAATCGCATCGTAGTCTTGGCCCTCAAGTGTAGTCGCGTCCTCGAAACCGTTTCCCGATTGGTTCGAGGCTTCCGTTTTTGCGGATTTTCTTTCGGCGCGCTTTTGCGCCTTCATTTCTTGTCTTTCTTTTCGTTTCCTTTCTTTTTGCAACTTCAGAGAAGTGGTTCTGCCCATGTCTTGTTCTCCGATCTCAACGCATCACAGAGCCGTGACATTCGAAGCTTGCAGGCCCTTCGGACCCTTCGTGACCTCGAATTCCACCGCCTGGCCTTCGTTCAGCGATTTGTAGCCGTCGCCCTGAATGGCGGAAAAATGAACGAAGACGTCCTCGCCGGATTGGCGCTGAATGAACCCGAAGCCTTTGCTCGCGTTGAACCACTTTACCGTTCCTTGTTCTCTCATGTTTTCTCTTTTCGAATTAAGTCGTTTGCGCCCCATCTCTGAAAGACAAAAAAAGAGCCGCAAGTGTGTACTTGCAGCCCTTTTTGAAATCCTAGAGGGTATACAAGAGCGACAAACGCGTGTGAATCATCTCACGTCCGGAGGATGCAGTCCACCTTTCCGTTTCTTCCCTTCCTGCTTTCCGCGTCCCCGAACTGAACAGTTGTCTTGCCATTGGCTACGAAGGTTTGCTGACAATCTTTGGCCCAACGTACGTTACAACGATACTCTCTCCGCTTGCCGGGTTGCTGAACTCGAACGACCACTTGTCATTGCGGTTGAGGAAACATTCTGGCGTCTCGTTGACGATACGAGCGATTGCCCTTCGAAGCCGAAGCCCAGCCTCTGCCACTTCTTGTTTCAGTAGTGGATCCATTGGTCAGCCTCCGCTTTCTTTTGGATTATTTTTTCGAAGGTTCTTAAACGTTTGATGCAATTGCTTCGAACAACGGCGACAACAAAGTGAAAGTCTGCGGTAGAACGAAGAACCGTTCACGACTTGCGCGCGTCATTCGGGCCCTCGGTCGTTCACACTCCAACGTTCGGACTCTCGTCCGCCGGACGACCAAGGGAGTGCCGCGTTCGCGACATCACCAGTATACACCCTCGAACAACACGGCTTTCGAGTCGTCCGTGGCAGGTCAGTTTGAATTTTCTTGCCCTAACGTGAAAAAACCGCTCAAAATTCAGACTGATTCTTTGCCGCGTCACCCAAGTTGCGAATATTCAGAGTTTTGGCCCGGCGGCGACTCGAAAGAACCTCGGCGGAACTCAACTGCCTCAGGGATTCCGGTCGAGTACATCGATGATTCCTGGTAGCGCGTTTCTCAAGTCGCGGGAGAAAGGATCCAGTTAAAAGGGAGGATTCGGATGAGTCTTGTTTTGGAGGCCTTCCCATGCCAACCGCAGTCGGCACTCAGACAAGACAGCTCCTCGTCTCCAAACAACTCCATCGCCTCGGTTTCCGACAGCGATACCGTATGGCATTTCTTCTGTAGGTTGATGTTATGGCCGTTGGGACATTCAAAAACAAGTCGGTAGGCTAAGC
>DASUJR010000464.1:0-3914 GCA_036279175.1 Candidatus Acidiferrales bacterium
ACGAACGTCAGGACGATCAGCACCGCGGCAGGAGCGAGGACGTTCTCCGCGCCTGTTACATCCTGACCCAATCCTCGGAAGAACCCAGCGCCGACGATCGCAGCAGCCAAGCCGATCATGAGAATAAATCCGAGACATAGAATCGCTGCGTCTATGATGTACGCCACAAGCCGCAACCAGAAACCGGCATAAAGCTGCGCAACTACGATTTGCGCCGGGTAAGCCGCCACGGTCGCCACAGGAGTTGCTAGCGGCGGCGCCCCCGTGAAAGCTCCCGGCGCTGAGAATGCCGGCGCGGGAATCTGCCCAGCCCCGGTCGTCACTGGCTCGGCTGCATTCAGCGGCTGCCCGCAATTGCTGCAGAACGCGGCATTATCACCAATTGCCGCCCCGCATCTTGTGCAGTACATGGTTCCGCTCCTTTGCGGGTTACATCTCTCGCAGCACCAGCGTGCCCGCAAGGATGTCGTGCAGACCCTGCTTCTTCGACGTGAAGGCAATCATGAAAAATCCGATGCACAGGATCATGAACGAGAGAATCTTTGCGAAGAAGCGTCCCGTCGCCCTCCCGAAGCCGATCCGGCGCCCTTCAAGATCCGTCACCGTAAGGCCAAGCGCTTTCTTGCCGATCGTCGCTTGCCACGCGGAACTCTCAAAAAGCGCGTAATACAGCCAGTTGACGACAATTCGCAGCAACGCCAAGCGCCCTAACCCGCCAACGAACGGCGCCAGCTCTTCGGGACTCATCGGGCGGCCGTGCATCATCGCGCCAAAGGGAAGCGAACCCAAAAACGGTAAAGTCACAACGAAACCGATAAAGCCCAGAATGATCACGTCGATGATGAACGCAACGAATCGCAGCCAGAACCCCGCATACTTCGTAGTCGGCGCGGCCATCGCAATCGAAGGAGCCGCCACGGGCGAGTAGCCGCCTACCGGGACGCCTGCCGTGGGCGCTCCGGTAGCCACTCCTGTCGGCTGGCCGCAAGCGCTGCAAAACGTCGCGTTCTCTGGAACGTTAGCCCCGCATTTCGAGCAGTACATTGTTGCGGTTCTCCTTCGGCTGGCCGTCCTCTCGGGGACGGAGCCAAGCCGCAGTCGTCATTGATCGTTCTGAGCCAATGGGAAAGGATTTGGTTCGGCTTAGGTCCGCAGCATGCCGAAAAAGGATTGCGCGGTCAAGTCCCAGGCGGTACGAAGCCTCATGCGCCAGTGGCATTTGAACGCAGTTGACCGGCGTTGCATGAGCGCGGAACACGGGGACGGATCGATGCCGCGGGAATCATCGCGCCCAACGCGGGCTATTTCGTGCGCCGCGCGCGCGCGGTCGTTTCCCGGACGATCAGTTCCGGAGCCACGACGATCTCGTCCCGCATCGATCGCGAATCAGGGCCGGATGTCTTGCCGCCACGCGTCCGGCTCGTTGCCCTTCCATTAGACCCGCCGTCGCCAATTCGCCGCAGAACCGTTTCCGCCGCGATGGTCCCCATCTTGCGCAGCGGCTGCCGGACTGTCGTCAAGCTGGGATTCTGATACGCGGCGCTGCGAATGTCGTCGAAGCCGACCACGGAAACATCGTCCGGCACGCGCAGCCCTGATTCGCGCAACGCCCGGATTGCACCTATCGCGGAAATGTCGTTGAACGCAAACAGTGCGGTAAACGCGCGCCCGCCTGCCCCTTCAGACTGACCCCCTGTGGCAGGCCTGCCCGCGGGTGCCGCGTAAGACGTGACGAGCTTCTTCGTAACTTCGTACCCGAGCTGCGGCGACGCGTCGTAGCCTTCCAGTTGTGCCGTCCGCGCCGGCGAAACGGTAATCCCCAACTGCGCGGCCGCCTTCAAGATCGCATTCCAGCGCGTCTCGGTATCGGAGCTGAAAGCCTGGCCCTTGATGAACGCAATCTCTCGATGGCCAAGGCCCTGCAAGTGGTTCAGCGCCAGATTCGCCGCAAGTTCGTGGTCCAGAACCACATTCGTAACGCCCGGCGCGCAGTCGTGCCCCGAAACCGTCACGACCGGCACTCGCAATTTATGTCGCCACGGCGTATCGACCGCGATAATCGCATCCACGGCGCGGTCCAGGAACAGCTTTGGGTACTCATCAATCAAGTCCGCCCGGTGATGATGACTTGCCACAAAATAAAAATAGCCGGCGCGCAGCAGGTCGTCTTCGATGCCGCTCAGCACGGCCGTCGCGTAACCGTCGCTCACCTCCGGCACCAGAACGCCGATCGTCAGGCTGCGCTGCATGCGCAGCGACCGCGCGAAGAAATTCGGCCGATAATTGAACTTTCGTGCCGCCGCCAGAATCAGGCTCTTTGTGTGCGCGGAAATCGTATCGGCCACAGGCGACCGGTTGATCACCACCGACACAGTCGCCGGAGAAAGCCCCAGATAGTCGGCGAGTTGTTTCAGGCTGACCGCGCCCCGCGACTCCGCATTCGCGTCTCGCTGCCGCGGCGTTGCGCCGGTCGACGATGCCTTGCCCGCTTTTTTCGCTGACTTTTTTCCTGCCACGACAGTAAGTGTCCCCATTTGGGCTGTAAGACGATAGCCCACGGCGGATGCTGCGGGACTTGAGAATAGATGTACCGATTAACTTCTGCTGCTTGCCTTCATGATTCGGCTCGTCGACACGCGTCGGATGCTGGCGTCTAGGGCCCGCACCCTGGAACGTGGGCAATCACATCGCCCGCGCCGGTTCGACCGTCCTCTCAGGGCCGCACAATTTATCATGAGTCGGACTGTCTCGCCTCTGCGTCTCTGTGACTTTGTGGCGAGCACGATCCCAAATCAGCGCGGAGTCTCCCACAATCCGCCGCGCCACGGCAAGCGAATCCGCCCCGGAAAAATTGACCGGCGTATCCGGAATGTGCTATACATCCGTACATTGGGTGGAGGGCTTTAAATCGATTTAGCTTCGATTTAGTTTTACGTAACGATTGCGTCTTCCCGGGTCGGCACTTCAACCTCACCTTTCACAAATGGGAGTGTCACATGAACCTTCGCAATACGCTGTCTCGCCTTCTCGCGTTCGCAAAGCCGCCGATCCTTTTGCCGGCAGTCATGCTCGTCGTGCTGCTGCTTGCGTCGCCCGCGCTCGCGCAGTTCCGCGGTTCTCTCCGCGGGACGGTCACTGATCCCAACGGCGGCGCTGTCGTCGGCGCAACCGTCACGCTGACGAACGCGCACACCAACCAAACACTCACTTCGACCACAGATGCGAACGGTATCTACCAGTTCAACGCTCTGCCCCCGGCTCCGTATCGCCTGAGCGTCGAGAAATCCGGCTTCAAGACAAAAGTCCTGGAAAGTGTGCAGATAATCCCCGAACAGCCCAACTCCCTCGATGTGCAGCTGGAAGTGGGCCAAGTGGTGGAAAGCATCACTGTGTCGGGCACCACTTACGCGTTGGATACGGATACGGCCAACATAAGCGGGACGATCTCACAGAAAGATGTTCAGTACTTGCCCTCGTTCGGTCGAGACGTTTTCCAGCTGATCCAGTTGGCGCCGGGCGTATTCGGTGACGGCGCGCAAGGCGTCAATGGAGGCGTCAACCTTCCCGGTACCCAGGGGCCTGGCGGGACCGGTGGCAACCAGGGAATTTTCCAGACCGAGAATGGTCCGCAGGCGTTAGCCGCCGGCCAGCAGTACGAGGATAACGGCTATTCGATCGACGGCATCAGCACTACCAGTGCTGTATGGGGTGGAACCACCATCATCACGCCTTCGAAAGATTCCATTCAGAATGTCAAAGTCCTCTCGAATGGCTATGACGCCGAATACGGGCGTTTTAGCGGCGCGCAGGTTCAAGTCACCTCCATGAGCGGGACGAATCAGGTGCACGGCAGTCTATTTTTTACCGCCCATCGGCCGAGCTTAAACGCGTTCCAGCGGTACAACGGCGACGGT
>DASUJR010000465.1:0-7446 GCA_036279175.1 Candidatus Acidiferrales bacterium
CTATGAATCTAACGGGGCCTCATGAAGCGTTTCCGCGCTCTGTTCTTGCCCGCAAGCCGCGCGGTGTTGTCTCCTTTTGGCTTGTTCTTCTTCTGGCGATTTCCGAGATCCTTCCGTTCGAGGTCCAGGCACGACAAAAACGTCCAACCGAGTCGCAGATCGAAGCCATATATCTGTTTAATTTCACTCGCTTCATCGAATGGCCGCCTGATCCGGCAGCGGCGCCCGGCGCTGAAACGTTTTCTCTCTGCGTCCTTGGAGAAGATCCTTTTGGCAAGTTCTTAGATGCCACGATTGCCGGCGAGAGGGTAGGCGAGAAGAGCTTTGTCGCCAGGCGAATCTCCAAACCCGAAGATGCTCTGGATTGCCGAATATTATTCGTCAGTACCTCCGAACAGGACCACCTGAAAGAGCTCTTTGATGTTCTCGCAAACAAAAGCGTTCTCACCGTTAGCGACATTCCGCGGTTTGCAGAACGCGGGGGAATGATCGAGTTTGTGATGGCCAAGGATAAAGTGCGGTTCGAGATCAACTTGACCAGCGCCACGGAAGCGGGTCTGACTCTCAGTTCTGATTTACTCAAAGTGGCGGTCGCCGTGCACAGAGACGCGCACGGTAGGGCTTGAGGCGTGATGTCGAGCATCCAACGCGTTTCGATCACCAAAAAACTCACCCAAATGAATATGCTTGTATGCGCGGTTGCACTGTCGCTGGCCTGTGCCGGCTTCGTCGTTTTCGATTTAGCGACCTACAGGCAAGTGCTTCTGCGGAACCTGTCGATTCAGTCGCAGGTGACCGGCTCAAACAGCGTTTCAGCGCTCCTTTTTGACGATCCCGATTCGGCCAAAAGGACGCTATCGGCGCTGCAGTTTGCGCCCAACATTTTGTCTGCGTGCATCTATACGTCTGACGGAAAGCAATTCGCCGTTTACCGTCGCGACGCAAGCATCCAGATCCCAGCCACCCCTCAGATCCAAGCTTCTGAGAACGAGCGCGCCTCGTCGGGACACGAAAAGATAACTCTGGTTCACACCATCACCTTTCACGGCAAACTGCTGGGGTTTACATACATTCAGTCGGATATCCAACCGCTGATTGCCCGCATGGAGAACTATCTTGCGATTGCAGGCATTATGCTGGCGTTGTGTTTATCGGTAGCCCTGTTCTTGTCGCGAATAGCTCGCCGTTCCATTGCTGAGCCTATTCAGAGACTTGCGCACGTTGCCGGCCGCATTTCCCGGGACAAAGAGTATTCCGTTCGAGCCGTTCGCGATGGCGAAGAAGGGGAATTGGCCGACCTTGTGGAGGCGTTCAATGAAATGCTGGTACAAATAGAGGAGCGCGATCGCAGCCTGAAGGCCTCGCATGACGAATTGGAACAGCGCGTCTCACATCGCACCGCTGAACTGACAGCAGCCAACAAGGAACTTGAGTCTTTCAGTTACTCAGTATCACACGACCTGCGCGCGCCCCTGCGCAGTATCGACGGCTTCTCCCTCGCGTTGCTCGACGATTACGGCGAGAAATTGGACGATGAGGCGAAGAGTCACCTTACGCGAATCCGTGCTGCTACGGCGCGCATGGGATTGTTGATTGACGACCTCTTGAACCTGGCTCGAGTAGCTCGTGCTGAGCTCAACCGTCAGCCCGTCAACCTGTCGGCGATGGCCTCATCAATCGTTGAGGATCTTCGAAAGGCCAACCCGGAGCGCAAAGTCGATTTCTTCGTGCAGGACTGCCTCGAAACCGCGGGAGACGGCCGTTTGCTGCGTGTTGTTCTTGAAAATCTTCTGGGCAATGCCTGGAAATATACATCGAAGCGTCCGGCTGCCTCCATCCAGTTCGCGAAACGCCAGGTTAACGGCGAAGAAGCCTACTTTGTGGCCGACGACGGGGCCGGGTTCGATCCCGCGTATGCCGGACGGTTGTTCGGGGCATTCCAACGGCTACACGGAGTAAACGAATTTCCTGGATCCGGGATTGGGCTTGCGACGGTGCAGCGCATTATCCATCGGCACGGAGGACGGGTCTGGGCGGAAAGCGCCGTCGGAAAAGGCGCTACTTTTTACTTTATTGTCTGATCGGAAAAATCTCGGAGGCCGTCATGGAGAACGCAGTCATTTTGCTGGTAGAGGACAATCCGGACGACGAAGCGCTTACCCTGCGCGCACTCAAGAAGAATAACATCAAGAATGCTCTCGTCGTTGCGCATGATGGCACCGAAGCGCTTGACTACCTGTTCGGCACCGGAAAATTTGATGGCCGTGACACGCGTGTCATGCCTCATGTTATTTTGCTCGATTTGAAACTGCCGAAACTCGACGGCTTCGATGTGTTGCGGGCTATCCGCGCTGACGAACGGACCAGACTTCTTCCGGTCGTTATTCTCACTACCTCAAACGAGGAGCAGGACCGCATCAATGGATACGGCCTGGGCGCGAATAGCTATATCCGCAAGCCCGTGGAATTTGGCTCCTTTATAGAAGCTGTAAAACAGTTGGGCCTCTACTGGCTGATTCTCAATCAGACTGCTCCTACTGCTTCTGTGTCTCCGAAGAACTAAGATGGGCTCGCGCTCTGCGCGCCGGCGACACAGAGATCGCAAACGATTCCGCCGCGGCCCTCAGATGTACTCGATCGACGGAAGTTTGGCCTCGTTTCACCGTTTGGACCCCTATCCTGGAACGATCACTTTTTCGTTGCGCGGAATCGAGCTGATCGTCGCCGCGTCGATCTTCAGATGAGCTTCAACCAGCGCTGGCGGCAAATGGGTCAGCCATTCATTCAGCGAAATGTCCTGGTAGTAGCCGCTCCTGAACATCTCAAGGAAGATGAGATCCTCATTGCCGGTGTTCTGGATGTAATGCGGCAGGGTTTGTCCGACGTACCCCACATCTCCCTTCTCGAAATCCATCGTGCGAGCGCGGCCGCCCGCCGTGAAGACGGTCATCCGTCCTTTCCCCGCGATGTAGTACTGCCATTCGTCGGCGTTCGGATGCCAGTGCATCTCGCGCATTCCGCCCGGATGGACGACGACGTGCGCCGCCGTGATTGTTTTCGAGGCCGGAAAGATTTGCGAATCGACGATGCGCACTTCTCCCGCTTTCGTTTTATGCGTGGGCGGCATTTGCATCAGGTGAAATGAGAAATTCTCCGATGACGATCCGGCCGCGCCGCCCGCTGTGCGGCGGTCTTCCTCGAGTGACGTTGTCGGCGCGTCTGCTTGGAAAATGTACAACTCCCCGGCCGGGATTTTAGCCAGGGCCTGTTGCGGTACGCCAAAGTTCTTCGCCAGCACCGATCGCGGCGTGTGCGCTGTCCAATCAGCCAGAAGCACTGTGTCGTATTCAGAAAAATTCCCATCATCGAAGACGAGCAGGAACTCACACCCATCCGGCTGCAGGCCCTGAATCGAGTGCGGCAGCCCCGTTGGAAAAAACCACAGGTCTCCTGCTTTGACGTCGTCGACAAACGGTTTTCCTTGAGCATCCAGGCAGGTAATTCGGGCGCCGCCGTAGAGCATGATCGACCATTCGCCGGCCGTGTGCCAATGCAGCTCACGGATTCCTCCTGCTGTCAGGCGCATATTCACGCCTGCGATTGTCGTCGACACGGGCAAATCGCGCATGGTTACTTGGCGGGCCCAACCGCCCTCTTCCGTCCTCTTGTGCGAATAAGTGAAGGGATACTTGAACGGATCGACGTTGCCATGATCTGTGGGCGGAGGAACGACCGAGTCCAGATTCTCGTCGTGAAGCACCTGATCGTCTGGACCGAGTGGATTGGTCCCGCTGCGGTCGCGTTCGGTCTTGTCTGATTTGCTGGCGCTTTGCGACGCCGCCCCGATTGCCGCGGTCCCAAGCGCCGCGGATCCTAGCTCCAGAAACCTTCGTCGTGAAACCGAACCAGCGTCGTCACTCATAATGTCCTCTCTCCACTGAAATCTTCCGCAGCGCGCGGAGCATATCACGAGCGATATCGGGCGAACAGTCGCGGATCTCCGCTTGCCTCCGCAAACAAGAAGGAAGTAAGCGTTAGAAACCGCCTCGAAAAGACGATAACGAATGCCGGCAACGCGGTTCAGAACGAACGCGACAGGAACTGGTAATCGCCTCACTGTCGGCGTGAGGAGTTAAGCCTTCATCATTGATCTTTAGTTGCCGCAGGAGAGTCGGTTGTGCGGTCAGCATCCCCCGCGGGCGTGTGGACAGCGGTGGTGGTTTTCGAAGCAGGTGAACCGTCTTTGGCGCTAGTCGGCGCTTTCACGCGTGCGGCCGGATCAGCAACAGGTCTGCCCGCGTGCCTGGAGCGAGCTCGCGATGCACGCTTCATACGAACGGTTCCTTCTCGGGTCGCAGTCCGTCCGGCAACGTAGTCGCGGTAGGTGGGGAAGACCATCACGTGGAAGCAGGGCTCCTGAAATTCCTCGATGGCGTAAAGATATCCGCCGCCCTTCAGCTGGACCAATACGTTCCTGAGCCAGTTCTGTCCGCGGGCGCTCATGCCGTGCTTCGATATGTCCAGCGTTGCTCCGGTGAGATGGGAAGAGCGGTCCGCGCCGGTTGCGTCTGCGGCATTGGGATTCCACCGCGTCAGGCGCTGCTGCAGATGAACCGTGCGCAGCATGCTCGTGATCCGCAGTGGCTGACGGAAGCGGGCGTAGTATTCGCGGCTGAGCCGGTCGAGAAACAGCTTGCTCCACGGCCGAAGGTAGCGGTAACCGGCAGGAACACCATGGATGTAGTAGTACGGCATTCGCGAATGCACGGGCACCAGAAGGCCTTGCGCGCGAAATTCGCGCACCATGCCAAGATCGCGTAGCCTCGACAGGTCGTATTGGTTCGCACGCAGGTTCTGAATGCTCTGGGAATTGTCTGTGGCGACGAGCGCGTCGTCGGCGCCACCATCCCCGGTGGAATAGGCGAGCGCCGGCGGAGTGGCCGAGAGCATCAGAAGCGCGAAGGAGAGGATCAGGAAATTGCGCATCAGCGAAGCGCGAGATTAAAATCTCTGGGCCGCCGGCTTCAATGTGCGATTTTCCTTCGCGTGTCGAATGTGGCAACGATTTCCCGGTTTTCAGGACGTGGGGCGAACGCGTGGCCGTGCCCATTTATCCCCGGATCGTGGGCAGCGATCCCCCGAATCACGAGTTTCATGCCGTTGTGGAGCGCTTTGAGCCACGGACAAGTGCCAATGCGTCGTCATCCGCGTGCCGAAGGAAACTTGGTCTAGCTTTCCGATCCCGATCGCGTGGCTAAGGCTTCAATGTGCGGAGGTATGTGCGGAATTCCTCACCGAAAGAGGGGTTCCGTAGCGCAATTTCCACAGTTGCCTTCAAGAAGCCGAGTTTGTCCCCCGCGTCATGTGTCTTGCCGTCGTAAACAGGAGCGTACAGGCCTTCTTTCTTGGCCAGAGTGCGAAGGCCGTCGGTGAGTTGGATTTCGCCCCCGGCACCGGGCTTGGTCTGCTCCAGGTAGTCAAAAATCACCGGCGGCAGCACGTAGCGGCCACTCACGCCAAGGTTCGACGGCGCGACTTCCGCCTTCGGCTTCTCGACGAGATCGTTGACCCGAAGAAGGCGATCGCCCCACCGCGCGTTCGCAGCGGGCACGGCGTCGATTACGCCATAAAAATGAAGCTTCGCGCGCGGAACCTCTTCCACGGTGATCGCCGCTGCACCCAGTTCTTGGTAGATCTCCATCAGTTCGCGTGTCGCTGGCGGGCCGTCCATAATCACGTCGCCAAGCAGCACCGCGAAAGGCTCGTCGCCCACCAGTTCGCGGGCGGAAAGCACTGCGTGGCCCAGGCCAAGCGCTTCGCTCTGGCGCGTGTAGCTGAATTTCAAGCCGCCGCTGATTTCGCGCACCATCCGGGCCTGTTCGGCTTTTCCTCGATCTTCCAGGAAGCGCTCAAGCTCGGGTTGCAAATCGAAGTGATCTTCGATGGCGCTCTTGCGGCGCCCGGTAACAAAGATGACGTTTTCGATGCCCGAGGCAATGCATTCTTCGACGGCGTATTGGATCAGCGGTTTATCGACAACCGTGATCATTTCCTTCGGCATGGCTTTGGTAGCCGGAAGAAACCGAGTACCGAGACCGGCGACCGGCAGGACGGCTTTACGCACACGTGTCATGGTTTTGGTCGACTCTGTATGGATTTGTTTGCTGGGCCTGGGAAGAATGCTGGATCAGGATCGCGTTCCAGCACTCCGCCCGTAGTGCGCTGGCTAGCCCCCGCAGCGGATAGCTCCGTCACGGGAGACAGATCCGAAAGGTACACACATTGATGCTACCATAGGATTTTTCCGGCGCGTCTGCGCATCGTGAAGGAGAGCATTGGCCGAACGAGGCAACTTGATTCTGGGCATCGAGTCATCGTGCGACGAGACTGCGGCGTCCATCGTCGCAGGCGGAGAGCGGATTCTGTCGAGCATCGTCGCTTCGCAGATCGACATTCACCGCAAATATGGCGGAGTAGTGCCGGAACTCGCCTCACGCGAGCACTTGCGCCAGATCGTCCCGGTGGTGCGCGAAGCGGCAGAGCAGGCGGGTGTGGCGCTGCGCGATGTCGACGCGATTGCCGTCACGCGCGGGCCGGGGCTGATCGGCTCGCTGCTGGTCGGCGTTACGTATGGGAAAGTGTTGGCCTTGGCGCTTGGGAAGCCGCTGATCGCGGTGAATCATCTCGAAGGGCACATTCATGCCGTCCTGCTCGAAGCGCACGCCGCTGGCCGAACGGTCGAGTTTCCTGCAGTTTGCCTGATCGTTTCGGGGGGACACACCATCTTGTATGGCGTGCAACGCGCATCCGGCAACGGAACGCCACAGTTCTCCTATCGTCGCATCGGATCGACGCGCGATGATGCGGCAGGCGAGGCGTATGACAAAGTGGCCAAGATGCTCGCGCTTGGCTATCCGGGTGGGCCCGTCATCGATAAGCTGGCCACGCACGGCAATCCACAGGCGGTTGCGTTTGGCCAGCCCAAGATGAAGGGCAATCCGTACGATTTCAGTTTCAGTGGGATCAAAACGGCGGTGCTGTACTACTTGCGCCGCAATCCGCAACTGCAGCCCGAAATTTCAGCGCGCCAGGAAGCGCTGGCGCGGGGCGAACGAAAGGCCGACGCCTTGCGGACGCTGTCGGGCCAAACTACGTTGGACCTGATCGCGAGCTTCCAACGGTCAGTCGTAGGCGATTTGGTTACGCGCACACTGGCTGCGGCGGAACAGCAGGCGGTTAAGACGGTGCTCGTGTCCGGTGGAGTCGCGGCGAATTCCGAGCTTCGGCAGACGTTTGAGGCCGCAGCTGCCAGCAGACGGCTGCAAGTGTTTTTCCCGAGCCGGGCGCTCTCAACGGACAATGCCGCAATGATCGCGGCCGCCGGCTATGCACGCTTTCGTGCAGGAGAACGCGAAGAGCTAACCATGAACGCGGAAGCCAACCTCC
>DASUJR010000466.1:0-7511 GCA_036279175.1 Candidatus Acidiferrales bacterium
TCGGCGTGCCGCGGATTGGAAATATCGGTGACATGCAGGATCAGGGCTGCTTCCTGCGCTTCCTCGAGCGTTGCGCGAAACGCCGCAATCAGGTCGGGTGGCAGGTCGCGCACGAATCCGACAGTGTCGGAGAGCAGTACGCGCCGGTGCGACGGCAGGCGCACGGAACGGATCGTCGGATCAAGTGTTGCAAACATTTTTGACGAGGTCACCACTTCGGCGTGGGTCAGGGCGTTGAACAGCGTCGATTTGCCCGCATTGGTGTACCCAACGAGCGCGACCATCCCCAGCGGGACGGCTTGTCGCGCCGCGCGCCGCGTAGCACGCTGACGCCGGACAGTCTCAATCGCGCGCTGGATTTTCGCGACACGCGCGCGGATCCGCCGCCGGTCCGTTTCGAGTTTTTGTTCGCCGGGACCTCGCGTGCCGATGCCGCCGCCAAGCCGCGATAAATCTTCGCCGCGCCCGGTCAGCCGAGGCAGTAAATAATTGAGCTGCGCCAGTTCCACCTGCAGTTGGCCTTCGCGCGTCCGCGCGTGAACGGCAAAAATATCCAAAATGAGTTGCGTGCGGTCGATCACGCGCCGCCCAATTGCTTTCTCCATGTTGCGAAGCTGAACTGGCGTCAGATTGTGATCGACGATCACCAGAGGCACGTTCCGAGCGTGCGCTTCCGAGCGGATTTCTTCGAGCTTGCCTTTGCCGACCAGCGTCGCCGGATCAAGAGCTTCCCGCACCTGCAACATCGTTCCGGAAATATCCGCGCCTGCGCTGATGGCGAGCTCTTCAAGTTCTTCCAGCGATTCGCGGCCGGTAGTCCTCGACGCGCCGGGCAAACCGTGGGCGGGTTTCTTCAGGCCAACGCCGACCAACAGGACTCGTTCCCGGTTATTCAGGGGGTGCGCAGATTTCATTCAGGTAGGGCGCCTATGGCCGGTTCACGGCGAGTTATACAGCGCGCGTGCGACGTTTCTCTAAACTGCATCTCCGATCATTATAAGACCGTTCCACTTTGAATCAAACCGTGCCATCGGGAATGTTTCAGGGCATTTGGAAGCGGCTGCCGATCTTGCGGCCGACTTAGTGGGCTGCGAGTGCAATCGCCTCCGCAGCGATAGCCGGATCGTCTCCGAGGCCCGAAAGCCAGTTCACGCCGGATTCGCGCCGGAACCACGTGATTTGCCGCTTGGCGAAATTTCGTGTGGCCTGCTGGATTTTCGCTACGGCTGCTTCGAGAGGCATTCGTCCCAATACATGCTCGCGTAACTCCGAATAACCGATGAACTGGAAAGGCTTCGCGCCGGCCGGAATCCCCATGGCAATCAGCTTCTCGACTTCGCCGACCCATCCAGCGGCCAGCATCGATCGCACGCGAGCGTCGATGCGCGCATAGAGCGGGGCGCGTTCGGGCAAAAGGCCGATTTTTGTGACTTGGTATCCCTTGAGCGGCTCGCGTCCGGCGCGATGGATTTCCGCGACCGGCTGTTTCGCCAAAATGCGCATTTCGATCGCGCGAATCACTTTCTGCGTGTCACGCGGCGCAATACGCGCCGCTGTTTCTGGATCGAGTCGCGCCAAAATGCGATGAAGGTATTCAGCGCCGCGATCGCGGACCGTTTCCCGCAATCGCTCACGCAACTCTTCCGAGCGTGCCGGCGCTTCCGCCAAACCATCGAGCAGCGCGCGCAGATAGAGTCCCGTTCCCGCTGTAATGACCGGCAACTTGCCGCGGCGGCGCAGATCCTCCAGCGAAGACAGCGCCTGCCGGCGATAATCGCCCGCCGTGAATACTTGATCCGGCTCAACGAGATCGGTCAGATGATGTGGAATGCCGCGTTGCTCTGGCGCTGAGACCTTCGCGGTCCCGATGTCGAAATACCGGTAGGCCTGAGTCGAGTCGCAAACAAGGATTTCACCGCCAAGCCTTTGCGCGAGAGAAAGTCCCAGCGAGGATTTTCCGGATGCGGTCGGCCCCAAAACGACGATCAATCGGCCGAATTCGCTGCCGGTCGCTTGTACTGGTTCGCCGGCGCTCAACGAATGACGCCCCAATATCGCACCAGCAGGATCGCGAGGACGATCGCCGCGAGCAGGAGCGCGCCGACGATTTGTGTCCGATTCAGATTGAGCCGCATTGGGTTCAGCCAGTCGCGCGCGATGCAAACAGGGACCGGCTGCGCGGCGACCTTCGTGTGAAAGCAAGCTTAGTGAGCGAAATCAACGGGCAGATTATAGAAGAAGACGAATCGCAGTTGGATATCCGGCCCTTTGAATTGCTGTGGCAGCGGCTCGAACGGGCTGGACGTGCGTATCGCGGATAGCGCGGCGGCATCCAGCGGTTCTTTTCCCGATGTCCGCTCCATCAATGGATCTATCGTCGGCATGCTGCCGTCGCGATTGATATGGAACGTGATCGAAACGACTCCTCGATCGCCCATCAGCGCCGATTCCGGCATAACGGCGTACCAGTTCCGTTGCACGATCGCCACCAGACGGCGAAGGTAAGGATCAAAGTCGACGCCATTCGTCGGCGTCAGAATTGAAACGCCGCCCTTCATTCCCGGCCCTCTGCCCGGCGCTCCCTGGCCGCGCGGGAGGCCGCCACTGTCGGGCGGCGTGCGGTAGGTGGGTTGCTCGCCTCGATTTTGAATTGCATGTTGAAGCTGATCGCTCAACGACTGATTGGCCGAGGGAATATTGAAATTCATGTGCTGCGAGGGCTTCGGAATATTCGGCTTCACCGGCTCCAATTGCGATGGCGCGGGAATGGACTGCGGTTGCTGCTGCTGCGGATGCACCGGTATCTGCGGAGTTGGCGCCGCGGGCAGTTCCGGCGCAGGCTTGGCGGCTTCCGGCTTCACCGGCGTCGGCTGAGGTTCAGGCGCGACGTAAGGCGATTTCTCCACCGGCGGCGCAAGCCGTTTCAGAACTTCCGCTGGGACGTGAACCCGCGGCACGGGAGGCGCCGGCTTCGATGTTTCCGGCGGGAGATACACCCAGTTTTTCAGCTCGTTGCGCGCCATCTCGAGTTCTTCCTGGGACGGGCCGTGGTAAGGAAATAGTTTGGGAATGGAAATCAGAAAAATCACGAGCGCGATGTGGATGATGATCGACATCACGCGGACAATCGAGTCCGCCTTTACGTCCCGCTTTGGCTCTGCCGCGACCAGCAGGTTGGGATCGCCGGTGATGAAAATGTCCGGCTGTATCACCTCGCGCAATTCCGGCGTCAGGGTCGGAGCCTTCCGCGGTTCCCTCAGGTCCTCTTCGTCCGGCGGCTCAACGTAAGCGGGAACCACCATGCGCTCGTCGAGCACGGCGATCGAAACGCGGCCGTCGCCGTTCTGGCTTCTCTCGATGGGCTTTGCGGGCATCCCGCGAGGAACAAGCGTGCGGTCCACCAGCACACCCAGCGGAAGATGTTCGGGAATCGAAGACTTGCCGTCGAGGGGGACCGCGTTTTCCGATAGTTCCGGCGGGACCACCGTGCGCTCGTCCATGTAGGTGGTGGTGCGCCGCGCGCCCTTCTTAATCTGATGGAGCTGGTCCGGCGAAGGGGGGCGTACGTCAACCGGGACCACGGTGCGCGAAATCATCGAGTTTCCTGGGGAGTGAAAGACGCTTCGCGCGTGCCGTTTGGACGCGATTCGAGCGTGCCACCAATTTTGACGCGCCGGGCGTGTTCGAGGATGCCTTCCATCACGCGGTCGGCCGCGGCCAGAGCCTTGCGCCCGGCAACTCCGTCAACCGCCGGTGCCGTGCGGTTGCGGACGCAGTCACGGAATGATTCCAGCTCCGCCTTCAGCGGCTCCCGTTGCGTCGTCGGCAATTGTTCGAACCCGATTTCCGGCATCGCGATACTGATTGGCTGCTTGCCCTCGCTGCTCTGCACTCGAACACGCAACACGTCCTGCCGCGCAAAATCCATCGAGATGTATTCGTGTTCCTGGAAGAAGCGCATCTTGCGGACGCGCTCGGTCGACACGCGGCTCGCCGTCAAATTTGCGACCGTACCATTCTGGAATTCGAGCCGCGCGTGCGCGATGTCCACCTTGTCGGTGATCACTGGTATTCCAACGGCCTTCACGTCCACGATTTCCGCGCCAACAAACGTGAGGAGAATGTCCAGATCGTGGATCATCACGTCGTACACCACATCGATATCCAGGCTACGCGGCGTAAACACGCCCAATCGATGCACTTCGAAAAACAGTGGATGCTTGACGATTTTCTGTGCCGCGAGGACGGCGGGATTGAAGCGTTCCACGTGTCCGACTTGAAGAATTTTTCCAGCTTGCTTGGCTGCTGCGATCAGCGCGTCCGCTTCGTCGAGCGACGACGCAATGGGCTTCTCCACCAGCACATCGTGTCCCGCCGCAAGCAACTCGCATCCGACGCGCGCATGTTCTTTCGTCGGAACAGCGAGGCTTACCGCTTGCACGCGTTCGGCGGCCAGCGCTTTCACGTCAGCCAAAGCGCGCGTGCCGAATTCTGCGGCGACCTTCGCGGCGCGCTCGGCATTCGCATCGACGATCCCGACCAGCTGGGCGCCTTCCATCTCGCGCCATACGCGGACGTGATTGCGGCCGAACTCGCCGGCGCCAACCACGGCCACACGAATTGCGGTCGGGGTCATTTCTTCTTTTCCGTCCGCGCGCTCGTCGATTCCCGGTTTGCAATCACCGCGGGTTCGTACGCCTGAATCGCGATTCCCGCTTCGTCGGCCATACGGATCATCTCGGCGCGATCGAAAAGCAGCGTGCGCCGCGCGTCGATTGCCAGCGCCGTTGCGTTCGCGTGCCGCATCACTTCGATCGTCTTCTGTCCGATCACTGGAACGTCAAAACGCATATCTTGCGCCGGCTTACTCACTTTCACCACCGTCAGCCTCTGACCGTCCGTAATTCGCGCCGCGCGTTCGATCGTCTCGTCCGTACCTTCCATCGCTTCCACCGCTACGCACGCCCGCCCGCTGATCACCACCGTTTGACCTAAATCCAGTCCTG
Source organism: Candidatus Acidiferrales bacterium (assembly GCA_036279175.1). Classification (GTDB taxonomy): domain Bacteria; phylum Acidobacteriota; class Terriglobia; order Acidiferrales; family UBA7541; genus Palsa-295. Next base: position 5,007 of record DASUJR010000466.1, read on the forward strand.
CGATCTGCCGCGCAATGTCATGTCCATAGTCGATATCAGAGGCTTCTGCTTCATTCGGAGCCCGCCGCGTCAGCACTCCGGCCTGCGGAAGCAACGGCCCGAGAAATTTCGTCGAGTCCACCAGCTCGATTCCTTCATCTTGCAGCACCCTTGCCACCGCGCCAATCAGGGAATCGGTGTTTTTTGACGTGAGCGACAGTAGCAGCTTCGCCAGCCGCCAGTCCGGCCGGATCGAGCTGAAAATCTTGTTGTGCTTCACCTGCCCGGCCATCACCGCGTGCTTCACGTCTTCGTCGTGCAACAGCGAAATCGTGCGGCTCAATTCGCCCAGGCTCACCCAGTGAATGCGTTTCGCGGCACGATCGAGCCCTGGCGAGGCCTCCTCGCGTATCGCGATCACTGCCATCTCGATCCCTTGCCGTCGCGCTCCCTCCAGCACGAGAAAGGGGAAATCGCCATTTCCCGCGATCAGCCCCCAGCCGGAGCGGTTTTCGGGTTTGTTTCCGGACGCTTGGCTATCGTTGTTATCTTTCATCGGGGCAGGGCGTGGCTTTCAGAAAGTCGTTGGTATCCAGGCCTTGCTGAACGTTCATACAATCGTTTATTCGCAGCCTCGATTTGCGCTCCAAATCACCGTTTGCGAAATGGCATGGCGCGGCTTCCTTGCTATTTGCCGCTCCGCGGGGTCGTGCTCAGACCTTCGTCGCCCGAGTTCAGCTGGAAGATACGAAGGAAACCGCTCCTTGCCGGTTCGCGTGCCGAAATTCACGAGGCGCTGGAGGCTGCAAATCAAAATCAGTTCTGCCTGTGCCTTCTTTCCCTCTATTTCGTGATGCCTCGTTCAGCTGACTCGATAAATCGGATCACTGATAAGACGTCTTCCGAGTCCGATAGGGTTTCGCGCATTTGTTCCACGGCCTGCGATGTGTTCAGTTTCGACCGCAGCAGCAGCTTGTACGCCTGCTCGATCGAACGGAGGCGCTCCGGCGAGAATCCCTGGCGCTCCAGCAGGACTGTGTTTGCGCCGTAACATTTCGTCTCGCGCGGTGAGACCACCTTCGAGAACGGCAGCACGTCCTGGGTAATCACGGTGTGCGCGCCCACATACGCGTATTTTCCCACGCGGCAAAATTGATGGACTGGGCTGAAATTCCCGATGGTCGCGTAGTCTTCCACCACGACGTGCCCGGCCAGCGTCGCCCCATTCACGAAAATCGCGTGGCTGCCCACCTGCGAATCGTGGCCGATATGCGCGTACGCCATGATCAGATTGTGGCTGCCGACGCGCGTCACGCCGCCGCCTTTCACCGTGCCTCGGCTGACCGTCGAAAATTCGCGGAACTCGTTCGCGTCGCCCACTTCCAGCGAAACGCGCTCGCCCTTGTAGGTCAGATCCTGCGGATCGCCGCCCACCACAGCGAAGGAGAAAACGTGATTTTCGCGCCCCAGCCGCGCCGGGCCGTGCACCACGGCGTGATGGTCGAGCACGCAGCTGTCGCCCAGCTCGACTTCGTCGCCCACCACTGCGTTCGGCCCGATACGGACGCCGCTCCCGATGCGCGCCGAAGGCGACACAATCGCCCGCGCGTCAATTTCACTCATCAGGCTGGCTCACCGGGCGCACTCATCGGGTTCACCATTCAGCTCGCTCATCAGGATTGCCGCCCAGAATTGCGTCGGCACGCGCCGCTCATTCCGACTTTCCAACTGGCACGCGAGCCGGCGCGGCTTGCGTTTCGATGTCCACCATCTTGCACATCAGCGTGGCTTCGGCCGACAGTTCGCCGTTCACCGACGCACGGCCCTCCAGCTTGCAGAAGTCACCGCGGAACGCGATCACTTTCACTTCGACACGCAGTTGATCGCCCGGCACAACCGGCCTGCGGAAACGCGCGTTGTCGATGGCAACGAAATAGAGCAGCTTCTTTTCGCGGTCGGGAACTTCCTGCAGCAGCAATAATCCGCCCGTCTGGGCCATCGACTCGATGATCAGCACGCCCGGCATGATCGGCTTGCCGGGAAAATGTCCCTGGAAGAAGTATTCGTTGATCGTGACGTTCTTGATTCCCACGATCCACTTCTTCAGTTCCATATCTTCAATGGCGTCGACCAGCAGAAAAGGATAGCGGTGCGGCAATATCTTCTGGATCGCGTTTACGTCGAGGATCATCGTCCCGCCTTTGTTGGCTGTGATGGCGTCCCTTGTGTGTGCACACTGCAGCGCAGTCATCGCGCGCAAGTCCAATAATTCTATACGAAAGCCTATCGGCGTGGAATCTGAAGGACTTCGGCCGGAGCGCAACCTACAAGCTGACGGAATCGGCTACGCGGATTGATCGTTTCGCCGTCAATGCCCAGCCGACGATCATCCCAAACACAAAATTCGAAATTCCAACTTCAAAGCCGTGCGCGAGTCTGATGTTCGGCGGCATGAATGGATTTGGCAACAGGAGGGGAGCGATTCCTCCGAGGATTGAATAAGCGGCGCCCAGAAAAAGAGCCGCA
>DASUJR010000467.1:0-5394 GCA_036279175.1 Candidatus Acidiferrales bacterium
CTCAAGAATTACAGTCTGGCGGGTCAATACTCATCGAAATTCTTCGACCACGTTCGATCAATGATGAGCCATGCGTCGAACTCGACGCGACAGTCTTTCCTTCAGGAAGCATTGTCACAGAGGGATTCGGTCACAGGAGGACTTGCTAAAGGCGACCCAAGCTCTCTTTCAGCAGTGCAAGATCTCTTTAGAAAATCGCTGAAAAATGCGGAGAATTGATCGAGCTATCATCGCTGCAGGTGGCGCACCTTTGTTAAGAAGAGACGCTAAGGTTAGCGATTGCCGTCTACGACCAGTCGCCTCAGTAGGATGGGTTTCAGATTGGGCGCACCGAACGGTTGTCATCATCCGCAGCGGCCCCGTGCGCCGATTCGAGGTCTGGCGGATCAAGTGTCCTCGTACTTTGTTCTAGTTGCAATTACTTCGGCAGTTATCACGTTCATCCACTGGTACTTTGTTGGGCGCTGCCGCGCTTCGCCTATGCGATCATGCATGCCTTGACAGTGCAGATTGTTGCCCGTCCATGCGCTCTTGGGCTTGCCACTCCCATGGCCACTATGGTGGGCGCCGGCCGTTAGGGCTCACGCCAGCGTCGTCATTCGCAATGCGGAGGCGCTGGAAACATTCGGCAAGGTCGACACACTCATCGTCGACAAGACGGGTCTCCAACTTGACGGGAAGTCGCCTACGGTGAGAATTGCTGGGTCCGGGGTGGCCACACTCTAACGGTATGCGATCATCAACCGAAACCCTCTGGTGCGGCTCGATAATTCGATGAAAAGTGGACTTCGCAAGAAGCTGAACCTACAACCCTTCGGTTAACAGTTGAAAATTCGCCCCGTTCAGCATTGCTCGTTTTTGCTCTATACTGCCCATTTTCAATAAGTTGTAGACAATGACAATTCATAGCAAATTGTGGGTACTACCCACAATTTCGCACCTTTTTGAACGAGTATACCCACAAAAATCCCCACATCTGGATGAGGTGCACCTAGTCGATGAGTGCGTTGGTCTGTGGATGTTGAAAAAGTGGTCGCTCGTAATCGATGAGCGAGGTACCGGGATCTCCGAGAGGTTGGCAGCGTTCGGGTCGTCCGCCTACGCGGCAACCGTTGCCGGGCCTATTGATGGTGTGCTCAGGAATCGTACCACCCGTTTGATGTTCTGGGCGGTTGCGGCTAGGAAGAACTGCTCCTGGACGAACTTCAACCGGCGAAGGCGAAGGCGATGAAGGCCGATGCGACTCTTGAGCTCTGCGAATAGTGCCTCGACCTTCTTCCGCTGTCGTTGTGCATGCTCGTACTCCGGTGTGTTCCAGAGATCCCGTGCCCGCTGCCGAGCCGGTTCATTCATGTGGATGGCGAGGAAGCGAAATGCTCCTCTGGTGCACTGCGACTTCAGAGGGCATGGTCCACACTTGGGGCGAGTCCCGATGTAAGCAAACGCGCGGTTCCTGTCATTGCGACCGCCGTAATTCAGTTGCTGGCCTGCTGGGCAGAGATAGCTGTTGCTTTCAGGCTGGTACGTGAAGCGCTCCGGGCCGAACAACGGGCTCCTTGTCCGAGCCACAGCATCGCGCGTGGGCATGTACGGTGTGATCTGTCTGTCCATCAACCACTGCAACAACTCACCATTGCCATAGCTGGCATCGGCAACGATGGACTGCGGATTCTTACCCCGCCACTGGCTGAAGCGAGTGATCATCTCCGCGGCAGCTCGGGATTCCTCGCTGAGGCGGGCACCCGTCGCTTGCACGCCGACGATGATGCAACTGTGATTATCCACTAGGTAGTTGTTGTAGTAGCCCATCCGCGCTGGCGTGCCGCCCTTGGTTGCATATGTGGAATCCGGATCGGTAGTGGACACCTTATCCTGACTATGTGTCGGCTCTTCCACTGGGTTTTGCGCCTCCAGTTCAATGAGCCACTCGCGAACCGTTCGATTCACTTGTGCGGCCTCCGCCAGTTGCTCTCTAGGAATGCGGCCCTCTTTCGAGGCATTCGCCTCAACAAACGTTCCGTCCACCGATAGCTTGTCTCCGCATACCAAGCCTACTTCCAAACACTGAGCAACGATGCGTTGGAACATCTGCTCGAACAACTTCGATTCTTGGAATCGTCCATGACGATTCTTCGAAAACGTAGAGTGATGTGGAATTTCCTGATCGAAGCCCAGCCCCGTGAACCAGCGCCATGCCAAATGCATGCGCAATTCTTCGACAAGCTTGCGCTCGCTGCTGATGCCATACAGATAGCCGATCAGCACAATACGCAACAGCAGCTCCGGATCGATGGATGGACGTCCGGTATCGCTGTAGCTGTCCTTCAGTTGCTCACGAACGAAGCCAAAGTCGATGTGCGTATCGATCAACCGCAACAAGTGGTTTTCCGGAACCTGATCTTCCAGACGAAAGTAGTAGAACAGCGATTCAGAGCGGGCGTGATGACCCATCATGAGCGTTGGTCCTCCACCAATGGCAATCAACAACAGCATGGTCGAACTATGCTGCTATGCCGCTCCAATTGCCATCGGAATCGCATCAAAATCGCCCACGCGTACCGACTTTTTCAACACCCACGGCTGGAGGCACCAATCGACTTCCCAATTTCCGTATAGACCGTGAGAACTAGGCTGCGGCATCACGGATTGTTATTGCATCCCAAGAATCCGATAAATGCGTCGAGCGTTCCCTGGGAGCCGGCACGCCATCGTGTTCCGTCGATTCAAGAACTTGAACGTTCGGTTCAGTGCATGCTTACATCCAATAAACCAAGAAAAGCATTTGGAGACTAGAATGAGCGGAGTGCAAGGAAAGATGAAATCCAGGGCCTCCAAATCCGGCTCCCCTGCCAGAAAAAGTTCTCCTGGTAAAAACACTGCTCAACAAAAAGGCATCTTCCCGGTAGTCGCGGTCGGGGCTTCGGCGGGCGGACTGGAAGCATATACCGAGTTATTTCATGCGTTGCCAGCCGATACCGGAATGGCATTTGTCGTCGTCCAGCACCTCGATCCAAGCCACACCAGCATGCTGGCAGAAATCCTTGCCAAAGCTACCCAGATGCCGGTCGGGGAAGTCAAATCTGGCGTCAAAGTTGCGCGCAATCGCGTCTATGTAATTCCTCCCAACGCATGTCTGGCGATCGAGTCGGACGTTTTCAAGTTGACGCCGCGGGGTAAAGGAGTGGCACATCAATTGGCCATCAATTTTTTCATGCGCTCGCTGGCAGAGGAGCGCAAGAGCGGCGCGATCGGTATCGTGCTTTCCGGCACTGGCACCGACGGCACTTCCGGCCTGGAGGACATCAAAGCGGAAGGCGGCATCACCTTCGCGCAGGAGCCGTCGACAGCGAAATACGATGGCATGCCGCGCAGCGCCATCGACTCCGGATGTGTTGACTTCATTCTGAAGCCGAAGGACATTGCGAAGGAACTTGCCCGCATCCAGCATCATCCCTATGTGCTGGCGCAGGAGCAAGCCGGAGCGAGACGGAGCAAAGATCGGGTCGACCCCGCAGATCCCTCGCAACCGGCGGGAAAGGACTTCAATGCCGTCCTCGACGGGCTGCGGAAGTCGAGCGGAGTGGATTTCAGCCAGTACAAGCCCAACACCATTCACCGCCGCGCATTGCGCCGCATGGTGATTCTGAAGCAAGACTCTTTTGGCGCCTACGCGAAATATATGAGAGAGCATCCCGAAGAAGCGGGCAAGTTGTTCGATGACGTGCTGATTCCCGTAACCAGTTTCTTCCGCGATTTTGAGGCGTTCGAGGCGTTGAAGACTCAGGTCTTTCCCGCAATCGTGAAGGACAAAGGCAACAAGGGCACGATCCGCATGTGGGCGCCCGGCTGCTCGACGGGTGAGGAAACTTATTCTCTGGCCATGACGCTGCTGGAATTTCTGGGCGATAGAGCGTCGAGCTTTCAGGTGCAAATCTTCGGGACCGACCTGAACGAGAAGAGCATTCAGAAAGCGCGCACCGGGCTGTACCGGGAGAGCATCGCGGAGGAGATATCGCCAGAGCGCATGGCCCGCTTTTTCGTCAAGGTGGACGAAGGCTATCGCGTCAACAAAGCTGTGCGCGACATGTGCGTTTTCGCGCGGCAGAACCTGGCCACAGACCCACCTTTTTCGCAGATGAACGTTGTCGCCTGCCGTAACCTGCTCATCTATATCCAGCCCGCGCTACAAAAGAAGATCATTCCCATCCTGCACTATGCATTGAAACCTTCCGGGTTTCTCGTCCTGGGCAGTTCGGAAAGCGTCTCTGCTTTCCCCGATCTGTTTTCCATCGTGGACAAGCGGCACAAAATCTACAGCAAGAAGTCGATCGCCTCGCGCCTGCACTATGATTTTGTGCAAAGCTACTATCCCGAGGGCAGCAAGCAGAATGTGCCCGGCAAGGAGCTGAAACATGCGACTGCGATGCGCGACGAATCGGACATACAGGCCGAGGCCGATCGGCTGGTTTTGAGGCACTACGCCCCGGTCGGAGTGGTTGTGAACGGTGCAATGGAAGTGATTCAGTTCCGGGGACGGACAACACCCTACCTGGAACCGGCGCCGGGCAAACCAAGCCTGAACCTGCTGAAGCTGGCGCGGAACGGATTGGCGGTGGAGCTGCGAAGTTTGATTACCGCCGCCGCGAAGAGCGGCTCTTCGACGAACAAGCATGGCGTCCAGTTCGACAACAATGGTCATCCGCGATTCCTGGACCTGTCGGTCACGCCGCTGGGCGAGGGAGAAGCAGGCAGGAAGGGCGAGCGGGAGAAGAGGCCGATCGGCAACCGCTTCTACCTGGTCCTGTTCCACGACGTGACACCACAGTGGACTCCTGGTCCTAAAGATGGCCCGTCTCGCAAGGGAAAAACGGCAGCGTCCAATGTTGAGCAGCGGGAAATGAAGCGGCTGCGGCAGGAAGTCGCTGACGCGCGAGAGGCTCTGCGTTCCACCATCGAGTCCGAAGAAGCATTGAAGGAAGAGTTCCAGTCGGCAAACGAGGAAATTCTCTCCGCCAACGAAGAGCTGCAAAGCACGAATGAGGAATTGGAAACCTCGAAGGAAGAGCTGCAGTCGGCCAATGAGGAGCTGAACACGCTGAACGCCGAGCTGCACAACAAAAACAGCGAACTTCACGAATTGAGCAACGACGTCTCGAATTTTTTGAACAGCACGCGCATTCCCGTGGTGATGCTGGACCGCGACCTGCGAATACGCCGCCTGACTCCGACTGCGGTCAAGCTGCTCAAGGTGCGGCCGTCGGACATTGGCAGGCCGATCGCCGACATCCGGCCCAACATTGAAGAGCCGGATTTTGAGAAGTCGGCCGCGAAGGTGCTGGAGACCTTGCAGCCCGTAGAGCGTGAAGTGCGCGACCTCGACGGCCACTGGCATTC
>DASUJR010000468.1:0-2904 GCA_036279175.1 Candidatus Acidiferrales bacterium
GCGGCGATGGTCGCCGCCTTTGTGTTGGATTGGCCACGGGCCCTGGCGGGTCTATTTTTGGGCGCGGTCAGCCGCTTCCTGCCGTTCGGAACGATCGTCGTTCCGCTCGGCGTCGTCATCATCGCGGCGGCGGGCGAGTACCTCTATCCCATTATCGGGCGCACGCAGCATGCAAGCCTTGGCTCGTTTGTTGTCGGGCTGTTTTCGGTCGCAGGGACAGCTTGCAGCCTCTATGTTAGCGTACGCAATCTGAAGGACAGGCTGTGAGGGCCACGCCGGTGAAACCTTCATTACGTCCCGGTGAGAGAACGCAGTTTTCGTTCCGCGTTCCCGCTACGAAAACCGTGCCGCATCTCTTTCCCGAGGCGCATGAATTTCAGCTGATGCCTACGGTTTTCGCAACCGGTTTCATGGTCGGGCTGATGGAATGGACGTGCCTCAATATCGTTGCGCCGCATCTCGATGAAGGCGAAGGCTCGCTCGGTATCCACATCAACGTGTCGCATATCGCGGCGACGGTGCCGGGCCAGACGGTGACGGTTGAGGCCGAATGCACGAAAGTTGCGGGCCGTAGGCTGTTCTTCCACGTAAAAGCGCACGACGGCATTGACCTGATAGGCGAAGGCGAGCATCAGCGCATGATCGTCGATTGGGAGAAGTTCGAGCGTCGCGTCAACGACAAGGCCAAGCAGGCGCGGGTCGCTCCAATCAGCCGCGGGATTGTTTGAAAGCATGCCTGAAGCAGAAATTCGCAATTTCAACATCAACTTCGGTCCGCAGCACCCTGCGGCGCACGGGGTCCTGCGGCTGGTTCTGGAACTCGATGGCGAAGTGGTTGAACGCGTCGATCCGCATATCGGCCTCCTGCATCGCGGTACCGAAAAGCTGATCGAGCATAAGACGTATCTGCAGGCGATCGGCTATTTCGACCGTCTCGATTACGTCGCGCCGATGAACCAGGAGCACGCGTTCTGTCTTGCTGGCGAAAAACTTCTGGGACTGGATGTGCCCCGGCGGGCGCAGCTTATCCGTGTTCTTTATTCCGAGATTGGACGGCTCCTCTCCCATCTTCTGAACGTCACCACGCAGGCGATGGACGTCGGCGCGCTGACGCCTCCGCTCTGGGGGTTCGAAGAGCGCGAAAAGCTGATGGTCTTCTACGAGCGCGCGTCGGGCTCGCGGATGCACGCGAAGTATTTTCGCATGGGCGGCGTACACCAGGACCTTCCGCCGAAACTGATCGACGACATCTACGCTTGGTGCGAACAGTTTCCGAAGGTCGTCGACGACATCGAGGTGTTGCTGACGGAGAACCGCATATTTAAGCAGCGCAACGTCGACATCGGCGTCGTTTCACTTGAGGATGCGTTTGCGCTGGGATTCTCGGGCGTCATGGTGCGGGGTTCGGGCGCCGCCTGGGATCTGCGCAAGGCGCAGCCCTACGAATGTTACGCCGATCTCGATTTCGATATTCCGATTGGCAAGAACGGCGACTGCTACGACCGTTATCTGATCCGCATGCAGGAAATGCGCGAAGCCACCAAGATCATGAAGCAGTGCTGCGAGCGGCTTCGGTCGGCGGACGGGCAGGGGCCCCACGTCACCGACAACAAGAAAGTCGTTCCGCCGAAACGCTCCGAGATGAAGCGCTCGATGGAAGCGCTGATCCACCACTTCAAGCTCTACACCGAGGGCTTCCATGTACCGCCGGGAGAGGTCTACGCCGCGGTCGAAGCGCCGAAGGGCGAATTCGGCGTCTACCTTGTCGCGGACGGCTCTAACAGACCGTACCGCTGCAAGATTCGCGCACCCGGTTTTCCCCACCTCGCCGCGATGGATTTCCTGAACCGCGGCCACATGCTGGCGGACGTTTCCGCTATCCTCGGTTCGATCGATATCGTTTTCGGGGAGATCGACCGCTAGCGGCGCGTTGGGCAATGGTTTTCGGATTGCACTTTTGGTCGCACCCGATCGTCCGATTGCGGGGGGCTTCGGCGCTATGTACAGCTGGCAAACCTTGCCTAGTCGTCATGATCCGCGTACTGGACCGTGCCGGTAGCCGAGGGTTAATGTCGCGACGAGAATCGGGTGGAGTGAACGGGCTCAAGTTATCCTCGCCTGAAGTGGCCGCATTATAATCCGTCGGCATACGATTACGTTCGAGGAGCCGTTGATGGCCGTTCGTCGACTCAGTCCCGATCAGCCTGCAGATTTCGCCTTCACCCCGGAAAATCTTGCCTGGGCCCGGAAGACGATTGCCAAATATCCGCCCGGGAAGGAGGCATCCGCCGTTCTTTCGCTCATGTGGCGCGCGCAGGAGCAGGCGGGCGGCTGGCTGCCGGAGCCCGCCATTCGCGCCGTCTGCGACCTTCTCGGCATGGCCTATATTCGCGGGCTGGAGATCGCCACCTTTTATACGATGTTTCACCTTGCGCCGATCGGCACCAAGGCACATCTGCAAGTGTGTGGGACGACGCCGTGCATGCTGCGCGGGTCGCGCGCTCTCGCTGCCGTCTGCCGGCGCCGGATCGGAGAACAGCAGAACGTTCCAAGTTCGGACGGCACGCTGTCCTGGGAAGAAGTCGAATGCATCGGTGTGTGCGCCAACGCACCGGTTGTCCAGGTCGGGAAAGACACGTTCGAGGATCTGACGCCCGAGCAGCTCGAAGTCATCCTCGACGGGTTCCTGAGCGGTAAATCGCCGAAATCCGGCTCCCAGATCGGCCGCACCGCTTCGTGCCCGGTGACCGGACCGACGACGTTGACGGACGGGACGCTATACGACGGCTCGACGATCGGCGCCTGGAAGAAGCGCTTTGAGGAAGCGGGCGACGCCGTCGAGACGAACCCAGCGTCTGCCTCGCCACCCCCGCCGGACAGTGCGCCGTCGCCAAAGCCGCATCC
>DASUJR010000469.1:0-32299 GCA_036279175.1 Candidatus Acidiferrales bacterium
ACTCGGCGGCTGTTTGGAGCACCTTCGGACGTGGAAAATTGAGAGCCGCAAGAAAATGCATCAGAGGTACGCGATTCTCATAGAGCTGCCGATAGGCAAGTTCTGCCTCGTCGATCGGTGTTTCAAGTATCTGGCGCACGATTCTTCGCTGTTCGTCGCGGAACAGAACGTGCAGCATGTTCTTTTCGGCCCCATAGGCGCGGTCGACCACCCGTATAAGCTCGGTAAAATCCCCCGTGTCGAATACAGCTTTGATGTCGTTAACCGTTCGCTCGTATGCGCCGGCGCCCGCAAAGTCGCGAACGCCGCCGGAGATCAGGTGATCGCCCAGGTGCATCACGCCAAAGGAGACGTGCGCCGATTCCCAGGTAATGCGGGAGAGGACTTCGGCGTGTCCGGCGACGAGTTTCGTCTTCCCGGAAACGAGCGAGCGAAGGTCCTTTCGGGAGACTTCATAGCAATACACGCGCGTATCGGTGCCAAAATCGTCAAACAACGAGCTGACGGCGTAATGGGCGCCGACGCGTTTCAGATCGAGCTTGGCCGGTTTGACGAACTTCTCGTAAATCGTCCTTCCGTCCCTGTTTTCCGGGATGTTGCTCTTTGCCTGTGCGAGGCGTTCGAGAAACTCGCGTTCCAGGTTCCGCGAATTATCCAAGCTATCGGCGATCTGTACGGCGCGACCCGCATACTGAATCACTTGCACCGTCTCGATGCCGGAAAGCTCATCGAAAAACCAACCGCAACTTGTGTACATCAGCATCAAATGACGCTGCAGTTCGAGCAACTGGAGAGCAAGAATCTGCTGCTCAGGACCCGGCTGCCCGGCTGTCCTGTGGCGGTGCAGGAAGTCGGAAACGTTCTTCCGCGAGCGATCGAGAATCACGCGAATGTAATCGTCGCGGGCTTTCCAGGCGTCGGAGAACAGCTTCGCTCCTTGCTGCTCGAACAGAGGGCAAGCTGTGTCACGGAGCCAGTCGAACGCCTGCCGCAGCGGGGCGCGCCAACTCTGATTCCATCCAGAATTGCCCCCCGAGTTGCAACCGCAATCTGAACGCCAGCGCTCCACACCGTGGGAACAACTCCACGAACTGTTTTCAAAGATTTCGGCTTCGTGGGTAGGAGGAAAGCGCTCCAGAAATTCGCCATAGTTCGTCAGACGAGCGAGACCTTTCGACTCGATGTAATGCAGGGCATATGCCAGCGCCATATCGCCATGGGTTTTGTGGTGACCGTACGTTTCCCCATCCGTTGCGATGTGAGCGAGCTGAGACCAATCGCGCGAGTCCGAGTATGTGCTGAGCAAACGATTCGCAAATGCCTCTCCGCTCGCCAGAATGCCTTCGAAGGCGACGGCGCGCGACGCGGGACCATCGTAGAAGAAAAGATCGATCGAACCACCGCCTGGAAGCGACAGCTTATAAGCGCGCGAGGGGTCGATTTGTCCGCCATTTACGTCCTTCCACTTAGTGCCCCCGAGGCGCCGCACGCGTTTCGCGGAAAACGGCGAAAGGATCGTGAAGCGGATCCCGTGCTTCGCGAGCACATCGAGAGTCGGCAGATCGACAGCGCCCTCCGGCAGCCACATGCCTTCAGGCGCGCGCCCGAACCGATGTTCAAAATCGCGAATACCCCAAACTACCTGCGTTTCACGGTCACGGAGATTCGCGAGAGGCAAGATCATGTGGTTGTACGGCTGTGCCAGAGCAGAACCGTGGCCCGAATGCTGCGCGACCGTTTCACGGTCAGTCTGCTGCAGCGCCGCGTAAAGTGCGGGAGATTTTTCCTCCATCCACGAAAGCAAAGTAGGGCCGAAGTTGAAACTGATCTTCAGATAGTTGTTGACGATCGTGCATATGCGGCCATCTCCATTCAGGATTCGCGCGGCAGCATTCGGGGCGTAGCATTCCGCGGTGACACGCTCATTCCAATCGTGATAGGGGTATGCCGAATCCTGGACTTCGACGGACTCCAGCCATGGGTTTTCGCGCGGCGGCTGGTAGAAGTGCGCGTGTACGCACAGATAGCGATCAGCGGGCGGCGTCAAGCGAGCCTCCGTTGGCCGAAGGCACGAATACGCAGAAAGAAAGAGCGGATATGTCGATCGTTGTGGATTCGCTTACCTCGACAAGTTGGGGAGCAACGCTGCCCGGGCCGACCCACCTTGACTCGGCGGAATCGAGTATTTTCCGCCACTGATTACCTCCACCCGGAAACCGCGCTCTTGCGGTCTTTTCGCCAAAATTAAATATCGCGGCTACGCGGCTGCTCGCATCCAGGCGATCGAGGACCAGGCAGGCCTCGCCACAAACTAACGTCTTCGCGCAATCTTTGCTCAGATTCGAAAGAGTCGGGATGGAGCGCCTGAGGCTGAGTAACTCCCTGTGGAAACTCCACAAGGTTAGATGCTTGCCCGCGTCACGAAGACTCCAATTCAGGCGCGAGCGATCGAAGGTTTCGCGGGATTGCGGATCGGGAATCTCTTGTTGCCAGTCGAAGCGTGAGAACTCCTCTTTTCGACCCTTGCGAACGGCTTCAATCAAGGCCTCATCCGCATGGCTGACGAAATATTGAAAAGGCGCCGTCTCCGCGTACTCTTCACCCATGAACAAAAGCGGAACGAAAGGCGACAGCAGAACTGCACCAGCAGCCAGCTTCAGCCGTTCAAAATCTACGATCGTCGAAAGCCGGTCTCCCTGTGCGCGGTTCCCCACCTGATCGTGATTCTGTGCGAATACAACAAATCGGCGAGCGGGGATGTCGGCGGAGGAGTTCCCGTATTGTCGTTCCCGATACGGCGAATGTTGGCCCGAATAGACGAATCCAGAAGTGTAGGCCTTTGCGAGATGCTCGATTGAACCGAAACTTTCGTAATAGCCCGTTTTCTCGCGGGTCAGCAGCGTGTGGAGCGAATGGTGAAAATCGTCCGTCCACTGAGCTCCACATCCGAATCCTCCAACGGCGCGCGGACGGACCACGCGCGCATCGTTCAAATCGGATTCGGCAATCACGTGGACTGAACGGCCCAAACTAGCAGCGAGCGACTGCACGTCCCTGGTTAGCTCCTCCAGGAATGGCACCGCTGATGTGTCCACAATCGCATGGATCGCGTCGAGACGCAGGGCGTCGAGGTGAAAGTCGGAGATCCAGTACAGCGCGTTCGAAATGAAAAACCGGCGAACGTGGTCGCTGAAAGGACCGTCGAAGTTAAGAGCCTCGCCCCAAGGCGTTTTATAGCGGTCGGTGAAGTACGGACCGAAATTTCTGAGGTAGTTGCCTTCGGGTCCGAAGTGATTGTAGACAACATCCAGCGCGACTCCCAATCCCAGCGTGTGAGCAGCGTTGACCAGCCGCCGCAGGTCTTGAGGCCCACCATACGAATTCTGTACGGCGAACGGATACACACCGTCGTAACCCCAATTTCTGCTGCCCGGAAATTGCGCGACTGGCATCAGCTCGATTGTATTCACACCGAGGTCTGCAAGGGCCGTCAGGCGAGGAATGACTGCGTCAAACGTGCCTTCGGGAGTAAACGTTCCGACGTGGAGCTCGTAAATTACAAGTCGATCGAGCGGAAGCCCTTTCCATCCCGTGTCCTGCCAGTCGAATTGTGAGCTGATTACTTCGGAGGGACCGTGGACGCCCTGCGGTTGGTAACGTGACGCAGGGTCAGGACGGGAGATGGTCTGGTCCATGCGATAGAGATATGTGCTGCCGGGCCGAACCCCTTGTATCGTGCCGCAGAAATAACCATCAACGCTCTTCTGCAACGCGGCGAGTACACGCGTAGGCGACTCAAGCTGTACTTCGACGGTTCGCGCAAATGGAGCCCAGACAAGAAAGCGGCATTCCGTATCAATCGGCTGGGCGCCCAAAGTCTGCATGAGTTAACGCGACGAGACAAATTACGCGCTGAACCAATGATACAAAAGACAGATCATTGAGTTAAAGACGAGAAGAATGTCCATTGGCGAAAACGAGAGCCGAGAGCGGTGCCACGCCATCGCATGAGCCTCTTCACTTATTACGACATGGCACGAGCCGAAGGAAAATACCGCGAAAGACGGGAATTTGAGAGAGTTAAGCGGGACGGCGACGGGTGATTTGGTCTGATCGAAAGGCAGGAATTTCAGGGAAAAAGGGTTACGGGAGATATGCACCCTGAAAAAAAATCCGGGAGAGAAAACAGGAAGATCGGCCCAGCCCTCGCGCCTTGTTTTTCAAGGCACCCGACTTCCTATCCCTCTCCCAGCTTTGCGGATCACGTTCCGCAATAGGAGTATCAGCGATCAGCTACGATTCCCGGAATACCGTGGATCTGTTACTTAAGTCTCGAAGTTCGTGTAACGATTCCACCGGTATACCGGCGTCGAAAAAACTACGGTTCGATAATCTGGTTTCGGACAGCGTAACGAACGAGCTCACTCACCGAGTGAATTTCAAGCTTGCGCATAATGTTCGCGCGGTGGGTTTCCGCCGTCTTCACGCTGATGCCGAGAACAGACGCGACTTCCTTGCTGGTTTTTCCTTCGGAAAGAAGCTGGACGATTTCACGCTCACGGGACGTCAGCCGCTCGCTGATTACATCGGGAATTTCGCCGGGTGTTCCCTTGCTGTTGAAATTGCTCAGGATCAATTCCGTCGCACGCGGAGTGAAAAAAGGCTTGTGATTCGCGAGCGCCTCGACAGCGATCACGAGGTCGCGATCAGAGTCGGACTTGACGATGTATCCACGAACTCCCGCTTCGAGAATATCGCGGATGAGCTGATCTGAGTAATGCACGGAAAGCACCAGGATCTCCGTATTCGGAGAGGCCTTCAAGATGCGCCTGGCGGCTTCGACTCCATTCAGCTCAGGCATTGTGATGTCAAGAATGACGATGTCGGGCTTCAGCTCTTCGGCTTTCGTTACGGCTTCTCGCCCGGTGTGCGCTTCCGCGCAGATGCTCCAACCCGGGTGTGATTCCAGCAACGATTTCAAGCCGCGGCGCATCAGGTCGTGATCGTCGGCCACGAGAATACGCAAGGGTTTCATTCCACCTCCGATCCGTGGATCTTGGGTCGTCTTGAGTGTCACTGCCGAACTCATCAGAACACCTCCATTGCCTGGTGGTTTATACCAAACTCCGCGGCTTGGTGAAAATATCGAATCGGAGCGTCATCAGGACTTTGTTACTCCTGTATTATGCTCCAGTAGACTTCAGGCTGTCGTTCTAAATACACCTGGCGGAGAGACGAGCGTCCTTTGGAGCACCGACCAGGCGTCTCGGCCCCGCGTTGGATGATGCACATGTGTTGCCACGAACGTGCTGTAATGCTTGCCACGCGTAAACCCGCATATTCTTGAGCTTTTCAGGAACAATGATCGCCCGACGAATCATGCGTCGTGCCGCACGGGGTATCGTCGAACACTGTAGAAATGGAGCCGAAGGGGAAAAAATTGCTTCTACCGGGCCGCCAGTCGGGTCGCGCCCCACGATGTTCCCGAGAGGTAGCGGGAACCGCGATCTCTTGAACCGCGCCGGTTTCTGAACGGACTGTTCGTGCATCGAAAATAGTGCGGATGCGGGGAGGTGCTTTTGAATCCACTCAGCAGAAGCGTCGCAGTGATTGGCATCGCGGCATGCTGGTGCGTCTCCGCGTCCGCCGCTCCAACTTGCATCCCGAGTCGCGCGGAGATGGGCGGCTTGAGGCAAACAACGCAAGTCGAATCCGTCAGCGGCCGTATTGCCACCGTTTCCGGTAACACATTCACGATTGAGCTTGTGTCTCCGGAAAAAAATGGCACGAGCGTCCTGACGATTACCATCGACCAAGACACAGTAGTCCACGGAAAAATCGCGGTGGGGAAGAAGGCGGACGTTACGTTTCGGCGCGAGGATCATACTAATATCGCGGTCACCGTTCGCACATTGGAGTAGCAAGAATCGCCATCCCCTTCGGCATTCGCTGATAGCTCACCGCCCCGAAAAATCATCCAACAGCTTGCCTTCTCAAAACCGAATCGAAGGACCAAACGTCACACGCAGGTTGTTACGCGTGCGGTTCGCGAAATAGATTTCATCGCCGACATCGACACGCAGGCCGATGGGACCAAGGAAGGCCTCAACGCCAGCTCCAGGATAGAATTCCGCAACAAGGTTGTTCGCTCTGAGATTTCCGAGAGTGCTCGTAAACCCGCTGACACTCGCCGATGCCGGGGAGAACACGAAGGAAGTGGCGCCTCCCTGGGCAAGCACAAAGAACTTCACCGCCCCCGGCGTTTCGAGTTTGAATCCAAACAGTCCGTCATATCTCTTAACGTTTGAGTTCGAGAACGTCACCGATCCACCCGAAGTCGAAGTGAATCCTTCACTGAAGGCTCTCTGAAAATCATAACTCACGTCAGCTTCCACCTGGAGCATAGGCAACACATTCGCTGAAACACGAGCGCCGACGCCCAGGAGATTCGCATCGCCGGCTGCGCTGAAGCGATAATATTCGCCGAAAACGCCCAGTTCGACATGGTTTGCGGGATCATACTGCGCGAACGCGCACGGTGTGACGAGTAGAACAACAACAGCGAAGCTCAGCGGCATCAAGAAGCGTCTCATTTTGAGTCTGAATCTCCTCTAGAGATGCACGACGGGAGATCGGGCAAGCGGAACACTGCAACCCAACCACAGCGCAACCGAAACGGGCGGCTCGGAAGTCAATCGCTTTGAAACGCCGATTCGACTCTCCGTATCCGGGCGAACTCGTGCTCGCATTGATTACAGCAAACGTGTCTTCCCATCGTCTATCCACAGCATTCCGTACAGCGAATCAGGGGTTGCTGTACGGCCGAGGGGATGCCGGCACCGACCGAACCCTCCGAGCTTCTGTTTTTTACATCGGGACCCGCAGACAAATACGATTGTCTGTGTATTGGAGGATTGCGGCGAGCCGGGCAACATATGGCTCAAGACGTGCCCGCGGTTCGGAGCGTCTTTCCTATTTGCCTATTTGAGGAGGAACCATGCTACGTTGGGCCATTGCTTTCTTTATTATCGCGATCATCGCGGCGATCTTCGGGTTTGCCGGAATCGCGGTAGCCGCAGCAGGTATAGCCAAGATCCTCTTCTTCATTTTCATCGTGCTGTTCCTGATTGCCCTTCTTGGCGGTTTGGCGAGGCGCGCCTGAACGACGTTGCGCGCACAACTCGGAAAGGAATACGTATGGGTAGTCTGAAGCGAACGATTTGTACTTTGTCGGTTGCGGTGGCAATGGCTGTACCGTGTGCCTTCGCGCAGAACCAACAGCAAAAGCGATTGGAGGAATCGGGCACTGTGATGCGCGAGATCCTCCACGTACCGGACAACATCCCGCAAAACCTGTTGGACCATGCCAAATGTGTAGTTGTCATGCCATCCGTGGTAAAGGCGGCGTTTGGAGTTGGCGGGAGCTATGGCCACGGGGCCATGGTGTGTCGCACGGGCTCAGACTTTTCAGGACCGTGGGGGCCGCCCGCGATGTATAGCCTTGAGGGCGGAAGCTTCGGCTTTCAAATCGGTGGCCAGGCAACCGATCTCGTTCTCCTGGTGATGAACAGGTCCGGAGTAGACAGCCTGCTCAAAAGCAAAGTCAAACTGGGAGCCGACGCATCCATCGCGGCAGGACCAAAGGGACGCGCAGCAGCAGCAAACACGGACGCTTATATGCGCGCCGAGATTCTTAGCTACTCTCGGTCGCGAGGCGTCTTCGCAGGAATATCTCTGCAAGGGGCAACCTTGCACCCAGACAACAATGCGAACAAAGCTGTTTACGATAAGCCACTGAGTGCCAAGCAAATCGTTGAGGGGCCAGATCAGCCCTCTCCGCCTCCGGCAGCTCACGAGCTTGAGGCTCAACTAGACAAGGCATCACCGCACGGATCATCCGCGTAACGGTGACAGCTCAATTGTGACTAAATGAGGGGAGGCAAGCGCCTCCCCTTGTCATTTCTATTATGGAGTGCTTCGAGGCGACCCGGCTGGCACGCATCTGTTCTGTATTGGCTTCCACAGCAAGCGGCGACCGCAACGTACGACGTCTTTCCCAGGAGAATCTGGGAACCGAAGAACCCTACCAACGCAAACAACTCTAAATTGGTAGCTTCACCTGATTTTCGACGGTTAGCTCGTTATGGTCCTCTATCGTAAGTCTCGGCGGCCGATTGGGGCCCTCATCGAGTGCCGAACTCTGGAGGAACCCGATGAAAAAGGCGTTACAATTTTCAGCTCTGCTGCTGTTTACAGCCGTGCTCACGGTTGCGCTGTCTCCTGCATTCGTGCCTTCGGCGCATGCCAATGCAACAATCCTTGGCGCTGCCAGTGGGCATTCCGCGGCTTATTCAGCGCAGGCTCCGAGTCCTACTCCACAAAGCCAGCCCGCCGCTCAACCGCAGGCTCAAACTCCTCCGCCGAATAATCAGAACCCCAACCCAGGCGCGCCACAGATGCAGGGGCAACGCCTGCCACGGACGGCAAGTCCGCTACCCGAGTTAGCCCTCATCGGATTCTTGTCGCTGCTTGGAATCGTCGTGATCAGAAAAGTGGCAAGCAATTTGATTTAGCCAGCATGTCGCAAGAATGAAGCACCAAGGCTAAACACCAGAAGGGGTCTGGCGGCCGCGCGGCCCGCGCCAGACGCCTCAGCCATTGTTAGACAGCAGCGCGCGCTCGCAAATCGATGCGACAAAGCCCTCGGAAGATTTATGACAATGCTCTGTCATGGTTGCAGGCACCTGTGACAGAGCGGGACAAAATGGCACTCATCAGGTCTGTGCACGCAAGCAGAGAAGAGTTAAAGCGCAAAACAGATTCGTGTGTTCTGGTGGCCCTTTGGATCGGGTTGCGGATTGCCGTTCGCATTACGACAATCAAGAATTCCATTGAACGCGTTCTCTCGCGATCAGCCCAAATCACACGCGTTCTCGCGCAGCGAACGTTGGCGCGTCTGGCGTACCCCGGCGCCGCATTACTCTTTGGCTGGGCCGTCGGGGTTTTGTCCTGTGCTGCGACGATCCGTGCGCGAACAATCCTGGCCAGTCGGAATTCTCGAAGTGCAGCTCGTGGTTCGTTAGATTGGAAAGCGACGCGCAAACCCGCTCTGCGCATCGCGGAAGCGGCGTTGTGGATACTGGCTGCAGGGACGCTCGGGTATTGCGGCTATGCGTATGCGAGCGCGGCACTCCACCAGAACCGCCAAAAGGCTGCATTCAAGGCACTACAAACGGAAGCGGACCCAGTGCTAGCTTCGCGCAAGCAGGTGGCCATGGTGACGTCTGATCCGCCCGTTCGCGGGGAGGTGCTGGGGATCCTCGATATCCCTCGAATCGGCCTGTCCTCAGTCGTCGAGCAGGGCGTTGATTCAGCGATCCTTCGTGACAACGTTGGCCACATTCCCGGGACGGCTTTGCCCGGACAAGAAGGCAATGCGGCTCTCGCAGCGCATCGCGACACGTATTTCCGCCACCTTTCCGAGCTAAGGACGGGCGACGAAATCGTATTTCATTCGGTGTCGGCGACATACACATACAAAGTACAATCGACCAGCATCGTTCAGCCGACAGACACGAGTGTGCTCACACAGACGAAGAAGCCGACGCTTACGTTGGTTACTTGTTTTCCTTTTGATTATGTCGGAAGCGCGCCAAAACGGTTCGTCCTGGTTGCAAGACAAGATGCCGTAACCGACGGCACTTCTGCGCGCTGACACTGCGCTTTCATTACTTCCAATGCGAGGAATTGAGGCGTTCTTCGGTCGTCAGCAGCTGAATAGCGTCTCAACGAGTCGCGCGCTGCCAAGGATCGCGCGAGCGCCAGCTCGGCCACGCGACTGGCTGGCGGGCCGCTGTGATGCAACCACGGACTCGGCACCAGTGGCGATCAAGACGGCTGCAGCGTCTTCGACCTGGGAGCTGGTGCTGGATCGAATGGAGACCAGCAGAAACCCGTTCCTCAACCGGTTTTCGTACATGCCCGCTTCGAGCGGCGCAACCCCGAGCGTAACCAGCGCGCCGGCGATAATCCCATCACCTTGAGGACGAACGTACGTTAGCCAACCGAGAGCGCCGCCGATAAATGCCGAGGCGTCCTCCGGCTCAGTCCCCACGCAGTCGTCGTCAGGAATCGTCTGCGAGACTGCTCTTTCGGGCAACAACACGGAAATATCCCGATTGGTGAAACTGAGCGCCTTGAGACTGTCAACCCCAAGCCGCAGGCTCGGGAAATCTCGATACAGACCGAATACGCGATCTCGCTGTCGAAGCGCCACGGAACTTCTCCTCTCTGCGGTACGTTTCCCAAGTCTTCGTCGGGCGAGACGTTAGGCCATTTTGAAGGGGATGGACAATACAGAGAATTCCTTATTTGTAGGCCAGCGTTAAGCGCAGTGCTTGGGCCGATTCGCATACAATATGCATCGCATTGCCCGCCGCTTTTTCGGCTGAATTGAGCGCCAAAGTGTAACGGCTTGTGGCCGGATTCAATACCAACCGCCACCGCTCTCATCCGCCTGCTGATTTTGCCCGGTGCTTCGGGGCAGCTTCAGTCGGTTCCTTTTCTTCCTCAGAGGTTTCGACCGCTTCCCGGTTAATGCCCTGCCCCAGCTGTGCCAGCTTTTGATCGGTTTCTTTTTCTTCGTCGAGTGTCTGCGAGATCAGCGAGGCCGCCTCATTCTCGCCGAGAATTTTGGCGAACTCATGGACGGCGGTATATGAAGCGATCTCATAATGTTCGACGCGCCTGGCGGACGAGATGACTGCCGAATCAGAGACCGCGCCCTCCCAATCTTCTCTCATCATTGCGGTGCCCTCGGAAATGATGCCCTGCATACCTTTGCACTTCTTGCCTTTCACGGCTTCGCCGAGCGCGTCGAAGATCTGCTCGATTCTTTTTGCGTGTTCCCTGGTCTGCTCCAAATGCTCTTCGATGCCCGATCGCAATTCGTCGGATTCCGCAGCTTTTGCCATTTTCGGCAGCGCTTTTACCAATTGGTTCTCGGCGTCGTATAAGTCCCGCAGTTCGTCCACATATAGTTCTTTCAGGCTGTTTCCCGCCATGCTCGTCTCCCCCAGGTCTGAAAATCGGCCGGGCACCGGCTTTTCAAGTTCACGTGTAGGTTAGGGGCGGGCAGCAGGGCTAACAATCCTAGGAAATCTGTACGCTCGGCGGACGTTCCATGTACCGTCCATCGCCCGGGCCATCAAAAGTGTCGTCCGGGGCTCACCCTCCGTTTTTAAACAAGGATTCGAGGCGCTGGCGCGACTTCCAGAAATTTGCCCATAGATCGCCCATTTTGGCGACGCGTTCACGAATCGACTTCAGGTTCCACTGGTCTGGCTTCAAATCGCTGCGCAGCTCATCGACGTGAACGGGAGTCGATACGGGCGCGTGTTGAAAAGCACGGACGGAATAAGCACATGCGAGCGATTGTCCGCGGGAATTCTGATGCGCATCAAGATAGATCGAGCCACGCCGGCGTTTGCTTACCGTGCGTTCGAACGTGAGGACGCCGGGATGCTTGCGCGTCACGACGTTGCCGATTGCCTGGACGAAGAGACGCGCCTGCTCGAATGAGTAGCGCGGTTCGATAGGGATGAAGATGTGAAAGCCAGTCGCGCCGGAGGTTTTTGCGAAGGCTTTAATCTCGAAATTGTCGAGAGTTTCCAGCAGCAGCTTGCCGAACTTAATTACAGTTGTGAAGCTAGTTCCTTCCGATGGATCCAGATCGAAGAAGATGTAGTCGGGATGTTCCTGATCGTCGTAGCGGCTTGACCACGGATTGTGATCGATGCAGCCGAGATTGGTGAGGTACAGAAGAGTGGGGCGATCGTTGGCAATGAAATAATTGACCGATCGTTGCGTGCTGTCGGAGGCGATCGCAACCGTCTTCACCCAATCCGGGGTTTCGCGCGCAGCGTCCTTCTGAAAAAAGGCCTTCTCGTCAATTCCGTTTGGGTACCGGCGCAAAACCAGCGGGCGATCCTTCAGGAAAGGGAGGATCATCGGCGCGGCCCAGAGATAATGAGCGAGCAGGTCGCGCTTGCGACATCCGTCTTTGGGAAAGTAGACCTTGTTGAGATTGGTGAAGTGAAGCTGGCGACCGTCGAGCTCGACATTGATGCTGTCAGAAGTTCCCTCCGCCAAGTCGACGGCAATCTGTTTGTCCGTCGATGGCGCAGCAGTAGGATCGTGAGAACGTCGTGTTCGCCCCTTCGCGTTCGGTGCGGTTCGAGCTTTGGACTTTATGTGGCCGCTCTGACTGTCATCGTCAGCTGGCTTCTTACTTCGCGTCTTGCGAGCAGAGCTTTCCGTTGCAACGTTCGCTTGCTCCTCGAAAGTGCACGATTTCGGGTCGTGGTCTTCCTGCAGTCCTAAGAACCGCGGTTGGCGCAGGTGGCGGTCGCTCGTCCAATTGCCAAAACGGATGCGGGCAACCAGCTCCGGCGTGGTCCAGTACGCTTGCTCGCGCGTTGATGGCTCGGTGGCGAATGGGCATTCGCTGACTCGCAAATTTTGAAGCTGAGGCCAGAGGCGTTCCTGGACTTCAACGGAAAACCCGCTGCCGACACCGCCGATGAACTCGAGATTGTCACCGTCGTACAGGCCCAGCAAAAGCGCGCCAAAGTATTCGCGCGTGCCGCGGGGATCCGTCCAGCCGCCCACGACGGCATCGAGATCTTTTTCCAGCTTGATCTTCAACCACTTTGACGATCGACCCGAAGGATAGGCGCTCGAGATTTCCTTTGCGACGATCCCTTCAAGGTTTCGGTTCACGGCGACATGGAAAAGCCCGGTGCCATTTTCGATCACGTGATCCGAATAGCGGATGCGACTATCGTCATGCAATACCTGCCGCAACAGCTCTTTTCGCTTCACAAGGGGCACATTGCGAAGATCGTGTCCATCGAGATACAAAAGATCGAACACGTAATACACGACCGGCGCCTGCTCGATCAGTTTCAGCGACGGCTTCTGTACGCCGAAGCGAAGCTGAAGCTTCTGGAAGTCGCTCCGTCCTTCGCTGTCGAGGGTCACGATTTCGCCGTCGAGCCAGGCTTCGCGTGCATCGACGTTCCTGGCGATGCCGGCCAGCTCGGGGTATTCGCGAGTGATCTCGCGTTCCGACCGAGACCACATCTGGACCTTTCCATCGCGAACCGCCGCGATCGTCCGGACGCCATCCCATTTAATTTCGAAAAGCCATGCAGGATCGGAAAAGGGGTGATCCGTGAGTGTTGCCAGTGCCGGCCGAATGTATTGGGGCATGGCGGACGGTCGCGCGCCTTCCGGCATCTTGATGTACGTTTTGGCCCGTGATCCTTTATATCTGCTCGACACCTCGCGGCTCTGGGGTTGGGGAATCTCCGATTTCGACTGTGACGAGGAAAGCACGGCTGGGGGCGGCGGGGCGGAGCTGGCCGCCCGATCGCGATGCTTGATGAGCAGCCATTCGGGCTTCGAAGAATCTCGATTGCGCAACCTCACGAGAACGAAGCTTCCGCGAAGTTTTTGACCTTCCAGAATGAATTTCAATTCGCCCCGCTTCAGTTGGTCGCTCGCAGAAAGTTCGCCTTCGGGCTGGAAATGGCCCTGATCCCAGATTTTCACTTCGCCGGCGCCGTAATGGCCGGCCTGAATCGTTCCATGGAAGCTCCCGTATTCGAGGGGATGGTCTTCGGTCTGGACGGCAAGGCGCTTGTCGGCGGGATTCATCGAAGGGCCTTTCGGCACGGCCCATGACTTCAACACGCCGTCGATTTCGAGACGAAAGTCGTAGTGCAGCCTTCGCGCGTGATGCTCTTGAACAACGAAACGATTGCCGCCGCGCTCCCGGGTTCTTCCGGAGGGTTCCGGAGTCTCTTTGAACTTCCGTTTCCGGCGATATTCCTCAAGGCGGGTCATGAAAACGATTATGCGTCGCGCGCCGGGATGAGGCAACGGAGAGGGCGCAACGCCGGACCGTTCCCGGGCGAGAAACAATCACGCCCGGGGTCTATTGTTACCGCTTTCCGCGTTTTCGGAGCATGCCAAAAGTGTATCGAGAAGTTTTTGGTCATGTTGTTGAGTCTGGGGCAATTAACCCCGTTTTTTTCTCAACAGGTGTATCGAGTAACGGAGCGGGTGTTTCGAGATGTTGGTGGATGATGAGAACTTCTTTGCGAGGCTCGTGCCAACGGCCGTCCTGGTCGATGCAGCTAAGGGCGCGAATGGCGCGGATGATGCTGTCGGCAGTCGGCGTGACGCTTTCCGCCTGCTCGATCATGTAACCGAGGGCGTGGTGCGTCCGGGCGGTGCGTCGTTCAAAAAGGTTCATCGCGTGGGCGTGGCGATAGACCACGAGACGATTGCCAAGTTTGAAGTGATAGGCGAGATCGGTGGGGCGCCACCAGTGAAGGAAGGCTTGCTCGATGGCTTCGCGTTCCGGGTGATTGCAGATGGTGCAATGGGACTCGTGGCGGCGGCCGATGTTTATCGGCCGGCCGGACGATCGCCTTTTGGAGGATTTTGGGGCGCGGAGTTCGTCTGTTTGAGTTGTTTCGTTGTCTTCGTAGGTGGGAGCTTCGTCTGGCGGCGCGATGGGGTGTGCCGCAAAGAAGGCGTTCGGCCCGATGCCACGCTCGGGGGCGCCGGCGAGCGCAGAGTAGACGACGCGTTGGGTTTCAGGATCGAAATCTTCGAGGTAAATCGGTTCGGGATGTTGCTCGTCTTGCAGTGGTTCGTCGTGAGATGCGGGGCTGGAATTATCGTGCAGCATTTCATTTTCCCTTTCGTCAGAAGTTTGTTGTCGCAGCGTTTCGCGAATTCCCTGGCTAGCTGGTGGATCGACTTCAGGGGTGCCGGGCTGACCGGTTGGGAGAACTTCAGGGCTCTGAGGCGGTACGGGAGTGGGACGGAGGAACCCATCCGACTCGTTGCGTTCGCTCAGGGTGTCAATCTTGGCCGGGCCCGCCGGAGCAAGGGCCCGGAAATGTTGGAAGCTTGTTTGGATCATTGAAGGCCCAGTCCGGGGCGCTTGTGAGTATCCGGACGTTGCCACCGGGGAACAGGGAGCTTTCTGCGGTGCGGTTTGGCCCTTCACCGGGGGCCCAGGGACGGCGGCGTTTTCTGCGCCAAGGTGGCCGGTAGTCTGGTCTGTGTCGCATAAGAGGAACGACCGATGCTAGCACATTATTTACAATTTGTCAAGAAGTAATTAGGTGTTTGTATGGTACTAGAACCAGTCGATACATAGAAAAAGGGCGGTCGTAATGAACAGAACATTCAATGGAGGGATCTGGGAGCAAAATGAAGCAAAAGCAGGTCCCTCACCCCATTCCCGCGCGGGACCGGGTTCGGATGACAGCCGCAGCGTGAGTTCTAAAAGCAATGTGAAGACCAAATAACCCGAGCGGGCAGCTTTATCGCATCCTTCGAGATCGGTTCGAGGTCGCGCTGAAGCTCATCCTCAGAACCCTTAACGTGCGGAGGCTCTTGACGACGCTCGTCATCCAAACACA
Source organism: Candidatus Acidiferrales bacterium (assembly GCA_036279175.1). Classification (GTDB taxonomy): domain Bacteria; phylum Acidobacteriota; class Terriglobia; order Acidiferrales; family UBA7541; genus Palsa-295. The sequence goes on from DASUJR010000469.1 coordinate 15,504, forward strand.
CTTCCATCACGGGCAGAGATTGCGACACGTCGGAAGCTCTCAAAAAGCCGCGCGCCTGCAGAGCTTCCGCGGTGTTTCGATACATCTGTTGCTGTTCCGCCATAAATCCCAGAAGGTCTCCAGTGAATTCACCGAGCGAGGTAAACTCGATTTCTGCCGTTGGATCGATTTCCCACGGAATCTGCTCCGCAGGAACACCAAGCATTTGCGCAACCAGAGCCTGTCGTTCCTGTGAACCAAGGTACAGGCCGCTCCAGCCGCCGCAGTCATCTCCGCGATAGTATAAAAATTCTTCACGGCTCACGTAGATGGGTTCGTTGCCTGCCACAAGGATCGAAGCTCCTTCGCTCGCCTCAGCGGACAATTTGTATTGTCCCATCTCGGGCCAGTCCTCGCGGTCAGGTTTAGGAAACTGGAAGCAATCCCCGTGCGAACCAAACCCGATCGCCACGCCTGGACGGACTGCAACCACTTTGGCTCGCACTCGTATGCCCGCAAGGAGCTTCTCCGCAAAACCAGGCGGTGGATGCAACGCCAACAGAGCTGCGCTCACGTATTGCACCGTATGGTCTGCTTTCGCCGAACGAAAAAACTCCAGGCTCAACGGTGTGGATTCTTCTGAAGGCATGCGGGCCAGAATCACGGCCACTGCGTTCCCAAAATCCGGCGCGAGATTGCGCAAGGTGTTGGCAGGAACAGGAGCTTTCAACTGGATCAGCGCGTCCAGTACTACGGCCATAGCGTCCCGTTGCTCCGTCTGTCTCACCGAGAGCTTGCGCGCGGGTGGATCGTCGGGATCGGGCGTGGGGCTGAGAGGCTGCCAGCGGCCGGCGAGAAACAGGAGGCTGGGTATCGCAGATTTGTCGGCTATGAGCATGGCGTCGTAGGCTCGCCATGCCACGGTCTTTGCGTCTGTGGTTTCCGGCCAACCGCCCGTCGATGAACTTGCCTTCGATGTCTGAGTTTGCGGGGCCGTCTGCGCTTGGACAATGGAGGCGAGCAGAACAGCCAAGCATCCGAGGAAGAAAAAGCGGCGGAAAGGAGTCATGAGCCCTCTACTATTCCGCAGAATTGGAGCCGAGATTCGCTTCTTGGCCGCAAACAGCGAACCGTTTCGATGGATGCGTGCGCCAGCGCGAATGTTGCATCAATCCAGCTGTGGCGCGCTTCGACTGCACTCCAAGCAAGAAGGCGGCGAGAGGACTAGCCACAGCAGAGAAACCTCACAGGCAACTGAGAAGTAGCTAGCGCCGCACCTGCACGGGCGGGCGCAAAAGCAGGTCCCTCATCCCCATTCCCGCAAACTACGCGGGACTGGGTTCGGGATGAGAGGCATTGGGAATGTGCTGGGCTGAAAGCCCGGGGCTAAGGCGGGACGCACATCACCCCAAATATAAAAAGACCACGGGCAAAAACCGAAGGGCAAGCAAAGAACGCCTCTACCAAAACGGAATGCAAAAACATGCTTTCCCCCTTACCCGGCAAAAGGCAAGGACGCCAATCAGGAGATTGGCGTTCCCAGGGACCTGCGCCGTCGGCTCAGGTAATCCGCACAGGCGAGAGCATGCTGTGCCACACAGGCAAGAGCGCCGCGTGTAAGTCCAGCGAACGGGGAGCCACGAGGAAAAGACACCGGAAACGCTACCCAAGAGTTCTAGTTGCGGGGCGTGGAGTCCCTGATTGCGCGCGGGCGACCCGCAAGGCGCGGTACACCTACTATTCCGGGGCATTAGGTGAAGCGCCGGATGGGACCTGTATAGAAGCGGTCTTAGACTTCCACCCTGACGAGAAAGGGGCGGCGATGCCAGCGTCGGTTTGGAAGGGCTTCATTTCTTTCGGGCTGGTTTCGGTGCCCGTGCGACTGTACGCGGCGGCGCGCAGCACGCGGATCGCGCTGCACCAGCTGCACAACACAGATCACACCCGTTTGCGCCAGCCGCTATTCTGCCCCACCGACGAGCGGATCGTAGACCGCTCGGAAGTGGTGAAAGGGTACGAATACGAGCCCGGGAAGTACGTTCTGATCGAACCCGAAGACCTGAAAAAGATTCAGCCGGCGTCGGCACGGGCGATGGAGATTCTGAGCTTCGCGGATGCCGGCGACGTGGATCCGATCGCGTTCGATGCTTCGTACTACATCGTACCGGAAGATGAAGGGCGCAAGGCATACGCGCTGCTGGTGAAGACGCTGGAAGAGAGTCACCAGGTGGGAATCGCGAAAGTGACGATGCACCAGCGCGAATACACGGCGTTCATGCGTCCGTACCATCAGGGGCTGGCGCTGCACACGATGTATTTCGCGAACGAAATTCGCGAGGCGCCGGGCTATGGCGAGACGGACCACGTCAAGTTGTCGGCGCAAGAGGTGAAACTGGCGCAGCAACTGGTCGCAACGCTGTCGGAGAAATTCCATCTGGAGAAATACCACGATGAGTACCAGGAGCGCCTGAAGGAGTTGATCGAAGCACGCGAGAAGGGCGAGGAAATCGCTGCAGCGCCGTCACCAAAGCGCGCGCCCGTCATCGATATCATGTCGGCCCTAAAAAAAAGCCTGGAGGCATCGGGCGGGCCGGCCAAGGCGCGCGCGGCTTCGAAACCAGGGCCAGCCAAGGCGGCGGGACAGCACCGGCGGGCGGCTCACCGTAAGGCCAGTTGACCGGTCAAATAGGAGTGAAAGCGGCGCATCGAATTCACGGGACTTGCATCAAATCGATTCGAATCGGAGGGAACATGTCGGCAACAAACGTTCGCACAGGGATTCAAAACAAAAAATACGAAGCGGTGTTGAAGAAGAAGAAGGACGATTTGGCGCGGAGGTTGAACCATCGCCTGGGGGATGTCACCGTGGATCACGAGCCGGATGACGAAGGCGATGTGGCGACCCGAAACTTCGCGAAGGATTTCGCGGTGGTAACGATGGAGCGCGAGCGCAACGAGCTGGCGGAAGTAGAGGCAGCGCTGGCGAGAATTCAACGGGGCGGATACGGAATCTGCGAAATGTGCGAAAATCCTATTCGCGAAGCGCGCTTGCAGGCTCTGCCTTGGGCGCGGCTGTGCATTCAATGCGCCGATCGCGGAACGAGCGCGAACGCTGCGGATTGAGCGGCTCGAAGTGGCGTTCCGGGCTCCTCGATCCGAAGCGACGAGTGAAGGAGCCGGAATGCCGGACACTCAGGCCAGCAGAACGACGGTCTTCGGGATTTATTTGCGCTACCAAGACATGGAACGTGGAATCGACCGACTTAAGGCCGAAGGTTTCCTCAACACCGATATTTCCGTGCTGCTTCCAGAGAACGTCGGACCGGGGCCGCTCGCGCCAGCAAAGCGGAACAGGGCGGAACGAGCGGCGGCGGGAGGCTTCTCGGGAGCGCTGGTGGGCGGCACGCTGGGATGGCTTGCTGGAATCGGGGTGATCGCGATACCGGGATTCGGTCCGCTGCTGGCGGCTGGTCCTATTCTGGCGGCGCTGGCGGGATTGGGCGTTGGCGGAACAGTGGCGGGCGTGGCAGGGGCGCTGATGGGGACCGGGATACCGGAGAAGGAAGCCGCGAAGTACGAAGGGCAACTCAAGAAGGGCGCCATCATGATTTCGGTTTACGCCGAGGCCAACTCCGCGGAACGCGCTCAGCAGGTTTTGCTCTCTACAGGCGCAGGAGATATCACGCTGGCCAACCGGAGGTCCTCCCAATCGGCGAAGTAAGTTAACGGGCGAAAGCCCAGAACCCGGGGGGCGGCATCCGGGTATCTGGTTCGAGGGGACAGCAAAAACCGACTAGCGGCCCGCGGCGGCTGCTCCACCTTTGGTTCTCTTAATGAACTCGTCGGCCTGACGCTCGGCTTCTTCTTTTGCCCAGCCGTAGCGCTCCTGAAGCCTACCGACCAACTGTTCTCTTCGTCCGGCAATTTCGTGCAGGTCATCATCGGTGAGCTTCCCCCACTGCTCCCTGAGGCTGCCCCGAAGCTGTTTCCAATTCCCTGCTACCTGATCCCAATTCATGGCATTTCCTTTCGCATAGCGTTTCGGCGGCGAACCGCCATCTCCAGCAGGCCATACCGCGGGCACCCCTTGAATAGGAGGATAGCTGCAAATCAATTCAGCCCTTAACGTAGGAGGGCGGAGTTGAGACGGCGCTACAAGATTCAAACACCGGATTGAAACGATTCGGCCTCGATGGACGCGAGGAGCGAGGGTTCAGTCGGCGATGGTTGCCGAGCGACTCGGGTGTGGAGATTGGCTCAGGCAGCTCGCAGGGAAAACGGGCCAAGCGAGCTGGAATGGGCGCGTTTCGGACAAAAAAGACAGACTACAGTGAATTCCCGGTGCGCTTTAGGGCCTGCTGCGGATTGTTGCTACCAGCCACTGTACTACCGTATAGACACCTTTCGGAGGACGCCTCGGCTCGAAAGCATAAGCAGCATCCGTGCAGTGGCTTTCGGGCAGTTGAACGCATTTCAAGACGGGCGAAAAGCGTTCCTGAGGCCAAGGGGGGAGGGGCAGATGAACATTCCATGGCAGATTTTGGTTGCTTCGTCGGACTTGGAGAGCCGCCGGAACCTGATGCAAACGTTAAGCCGCCAGGGTTTGGACCCGATCGGGGTCTCAAATGTGAGTGAGTGCGAGGACGTTTTCGTAAGGGAAAGGGTGGGACTGGTCTTTTGCGACCGCCACCTTGCTGACGGCACTTATCGCGACCTTTTGGAGCGCGTAAGGGCGCAGGCACAGAAGGTGCGAGTCGTCGTTACATCGAAGCACCCCGACTGGGATGAGTATCTGGAAGCCATGCGTTACGGCGCATTCGACGTGATCGCGTCGCCGTGCCGTCCCACCGATGTGGAATGGATGGTCATCCAAGCAAAACGGGATGACCGTAACAGCACCAAGGAACTGCTGACGGCTCCCCCAGAAGCTCCGCTCCGCCGAGCAGCTGTGGGGGGACGACCGTAGGAGTTTTCCGGCACAGCGGCGTCGAGCCCCGCATAATAGGTCTACTGGATTCTGCAAGTCAGACATACAGCGAACACCCTATTGCTGAGAGAGCCGATATGACGGACGCTTGCGGCTCCTCAGGTCCGAAATGAAACCTGAGTCATTTTAGCAACAGTCATAGCCCAGCGTGATGGACGCGTTGGCGCCCTCTTTCGGAATCGGTGCAAATGAAAAGCTTACGAATCCTAATTGCTGATGACCACGATCTGATACGCCGAGGCGTGAAGTCTCTGCTCGAGATGCACAATGGCTGGAAAGTTTGCGCGGAGGCGAGCAAAGGCCCGGAGGCGGTGGAAAAAACGGAGCAGCTAAAGCCGGACGTAGTGATCATTGACGTTTGCATGCCGGAACTAAACGGCGTGGAGGCAACGCGGCAAATCCGGAGAGTGTCGCCTCGCACCGAGGTGCTGGTGCTGTCCATCCACCATTCGGAGCACCTGATACGAGAGATTCTGGATGCCGGCGCCCGCGCGTTCGTTGTGAAAACGGACTGCGATATCGACCTGGTCCGGGCTGTTGAAGCGCTTGGCGAGCACAAACCCTTCTTCAACGCGTATGCGACGGAAATGCTGCTGGGGGGATACGGGCAGGAGAAAATGCCGACGCCGCAACCATTTCTCGGCGAACGACTTACGCCACGGGAGCGCGAAATCGTTCAATTGCTGGCCGAAGGACGAACAAGCAAAGAGATCGCGACGTTGCTGAAGATCAGCTCGAAAACCGCAGAGACTCACAGGGCCAATATTATGCGGAAGCTGCAATTCCATTCCGTTGGCGAAGTGGTCCGGTACGCTGTACGCAACCAAATCATCGACCCTTAAAGCGGTCATCCGAGAAATATCCACCAGGTTTGGGCTTTGGAGCGGCTTTAGAAGTCGCCAGAGACAAACCTTAAAACCACGCTGGAACTGGCTGAGATCCTTCGTACAGAAAAAGCCGCGATGTTCTTACAGTAGTTTACTGATGGACTCAACGCGTTGGTGCAGTTATACTTAACAGGCTTAAGCGGGTATTTCAGACTTAAGAACCGCATCGCCCAGCTGCGGTACTTGCGCACGAAAAGCTGCCTAGCGAACGAACTCTTCGTGCCGCGGATTGCTCGTTACACCCGGAGTCACGAATCCAGCCCGGCCGGTCTTGGTGTCGATCCGCTCTGCGCAAACCGATTATTGATGTTTGAGGAGCGCCGATGCTTTGGACAATCTTCATCGTGTTGTTTTGTCTCTGGCTGCTAGGAGTTCTGACGCCTTCGGCATTGGGCGGCTATATGCACGTTTTGCTGGTGCTGGCGGCGGCGACTTTACTGCTCCGTTTCTTCGGGAAGCGCAGCGCGGTAGACTGACGCAAGGGCGGTCGCTGTGCCTGGTTGCTCACGCCGCGTGGCAGGTCGCGTCAGATGATCGTGAAAGAACGGCGCGCGGTTCATACCCTGATGCAAGCTAATCTTGAAGCACTGGAAAACAGCAACGTTCACGCATTGGGTCAGTTTCAATCAGGGATTGTGAGCGGAGTTACGCCTGCGGTGCTGCAGGCACCGGAAATCTCGCATCCCTGAGCCAATCGTGCAACGAACTGGGCTGCGTCCCCCCTCATCCATCTCAAACGTGAGCCGCCGATCCCAAGATCCGATTCGCGCCGAACTGCTAAGCCTGGAGCGGCTCGAGCAGCACGCAGAGGAACTGGCCGCCGAACACAAGATTGCGCCGCCGTCGCGAAAAGGCCGGCAGCTGACTCCGCGTGTAGTCGAAAACGGGCGCATTTTGCTCGAGTGCTACCGGTCGCTGGCCACGGCCCTTCAGCAGGAATACTCTGTTACACCCGCCGCCGAGTGGCTGGTCGACAATTTCCATACGGTGGACGAGCAAGTTCGCGAGATTCGCGACCATCTTCCGCAAGCGTTCTATCGAAAGCTTCCCAAACTTGCGTCCGGGCATTTAGAAGGCTTTCCTCGCGTGTTCGGGGTGGCGTGGGACTTCGTCGCGCACACGGATAGCCGCCTCGACCCGGACGTGCTGCGGCGCTTTATCGACGCGTATCAGCGCGTTCAGCCACTGACGATCGGTGAACTTTGGGCGCTGACGATCACGCTGCGCATCGTCCTTGTAGAAAACCTTCGCAGGATCGCGGAAACGATTACTCGCGGGCGAGGCGCGCGCCAGGAGGCGGACGATCTGGCGGACCGGTTGGTGGGTGTTCACGGACAAGCGCCTGTAAAGCCTGAACGCATTCTCACGGAGATCGGGAAAGCGCCGTTGGCCGAGGCTTTTGCGGTTCGATTGTTGCAGCGGTTGCGCGATCTGAGTCCAAACGTGCGGCCCGTGTTGCTTTGGCTGGATCAACGGCTAGCGCGCCAGGGGACGACGGCTGATGAAATTGTCCGTGCGGAACATCGCCAGCAAGCGGCGATGAACGTGACGGTACGAAACATCATCACCAGCATGCAGCTGATTTCGGCGCTGGACTGGCACGATTTCTTCGAAAGCGTCAGCCTGGTGGACCGGATTCTGAGCGAGAATTCCAATTTTTGCGAGTTGACGTTTGCCACGCGCGATTCGTATCGCCACGCGGTCGAGGATCTTTCCCGCCATTCGTCGAATTCGGAGACGGATATCGCGCGCGCGGTTGCAAAACGAATCGAAGCAGCGCGGCGCGAAAGCGATGACGGGCCGAACGAGATCCGGGCCGATCCCGGATATTACCTTGTCTCGCGCGGACGTCTGAGATTCGAGCATGAAGTTGGATATCAAGCGGCATTTTCGCGAAAACTTTTGCGGATGTACATTCGTCACGGCGCGTCGGGGTATCTGGGGACGATTGCGGCGCTTACGGCGGCGATTGCGGTGGTCTATCCGGTTCTGCGGGACGCGAATGCCGGCGTGACTGCCGGCTGGCTTGTGTTGCTTGGTTTCCTTGCGCTGATTCCGGCTTCGGACCTGGCAATCGCCCTGATCAACCGATTCGTTACCGATCTGCTGCAGCCTCGCGGGTTGCCGCGCATCGATTTGAAGAAGGGTATTCCGGAGCAGTTCAGAACTCTGGTCGTCATCCCTACTCTTCTGGCAAAGGTCTCCGACGTAAACGAGCTAATCAGCCATCTTGAAGTGCATTACCTTGCAAACCAGAACGGATGCTTGCATTACGCATTGCTGTCCGACTGGCTGGACGCCGAAAAGGAAAGCCTTCCAAGCGATGGCTCTCTTCTGGCGGAAGCGATCGATGGAATTGCCCGTTTGAACCGCCTCTATGGCCCGGCGCCCGGCGGCGGCTTGCGTTTTCTTCTGTTCCATCGCAAGCGAGTTTGGAACGCGTCCGAGGGGAAGTGGATGGGTTGGGAGCGGAAACGCGGAAAACTGCACGAGCTGAATCAGTTTCTCCGGGGATCGGCGACAACGACGTTCATGCCCCTGGAACCTTCGGTATTCGAGCGCCTAGACGGGGTTCGGTACGTGCTTACACTGGACTCGGATACTCGCCTCCCGCGCGGCACAGCCCAACAGTTAATCGGAACGATCGCTCATCCGTTGAACAGGGCGGTCTTCTCGGAGACAGCGGGACGCGTAGTGATGGGCTATGGAGTGGTCCAACCGCGTGTGACCGCTTCCCTTCCAACGGAGAATCAGGGGACATTTTTTCAGCGCATCTTTTCGGGTCCATCCGGAATCGACCCTTATCCGTCGGCAATCTCCGACGTTTATCAAGACTTGTTTCACGAAGGTTCCTACACGGGCAAAGGCCTGTACGACATCGACGCGTTCGAGCGATCTCTTGCTGGAAAGGCTCCGGAGAATGCTCTGCTGAGCCACGACCTGTTCGAGGGGAGTTTCGCCCGTACGGCTCTGGTGACAGACGCCGAATTTTTCGACGAATATCCGGCGCAATATGCGCTTTCAGTGGCGCGCCAGCATCGATGGGCCCGAGGCGACTGGCAACTGCTTCCGTGGATTTTCGGCCAAGGTCCCAGAAAGCATCGCGCGAATTTGCCGATCATCAGTCGATGGAAAATGCTCGACAATCTGCGCCGCTCACTTTCGGCACCCGCTGCTTTTCTGGCGTTGCTCGCCGGCTGGCTAATCCCGAACTCGCCGCCCGGTATCTGGAGCCGATTCATAGTCGCCACAATCGCGATTCCGGCGCTGCTGCCGTTTCTGATGGGTTTGAACCCGCGGGCGGGCATTTCCAAGCGCAGTTATCTTCGAGGATTGCTTTCGGATCTCGCGACGGGCACGTTGCAAGCTCTTTTCACAATCACCTTCCTTTCCTATCAGGCCTGGCTGATGGCCGACGCGATTTGCCGCACACTGTTTCGCCTGTCCATCTCACGCAAGCGTCTGCTGGAATGGATCACGGCGGCACAAGCCAAGCATATGGTCGACCTAAGGCCGGGAGCTGTGTATTTGCGCATGATGGGAGGCGTGCTCCTCGCCGTGATTGCTGCGATTGTGCTGGGTATCGTTCGACCGACGGCCTTCATTGCTGCCGCGCCGTTTATCGGCCTGTGGTTAGCGGCTCCCGCAGTGGCACGCTGGATCAGCCTGCCGCCGGCTCCTGCAAAAAGGGAGACCGTTTCGGCCGAACAGCGGGAATACCTGCGGCTGGTCGCGCGCCGGACGTGGCGCTTCTTCGAAAAATTCGTTTCCGACGAAGACCACTTCCTGCCCCCAGACAATTTTCAGGAAGATCCGAAACCGACAATTGCCCATCGCACTTCGCCGACGAACATAGGCCTGTCGCTGCTGACGACTCTAGCGGCTCATGATTTCGGCTGGATCGGGATCGCGGAAACGATCGAGCGCATTCAGAAGGCGTTCGACACGATGGGGCGGCTGGAAAAGTTTCGCGGGCACTTCTTCAACTGGTACGACACGCGATCGCTTGAACCGCTCGATCCGAGATACATCTCGTCCGTCGATAGCGGCAATTTAGCCGGGCACCTGATCGCGGTCGCGAATGGCTTGCGCGACCTTGAAAAATCCACGGTGGTCCGCAATCTGGATTTGGGCATTCAGGACAACCTGGAACTGTTGCGCGCCGCTCTGGTGAAAATACCGGAAACGCGTCCGACGCAAATCGTGACCCGGAAACAGATCCTTTCGGCTGCCGACGCGTTCGCCGATGTCCTGCACCGGCAGGCGCATGACGCATCGGATCTGGTGGCTCGCATCTCGGCACTTCGTTCCCGCGCGCGAGCTTTGACGGACATCGTGCAAACGTTTTGCCGAGAACGGGACGACTCGCCCGATTGCGAGTTGCAGCGCTGCGCAGACGCCATCCTGAAATGCGTCGAAAGCCATCTTCGCGATGCTGAGATTCTGATTCCTTTATCGGTGCTGGATACACAATCGCGGATTCAGGAGTCCGGCACGGAACCAGCCGCTTATCACTCTCCGCGGTTGCAAATCGTAAACCACAAGGCGTCGCACCGCCTGACCTCCGTTCGCGGGCGGCTGCCATGCCTGGCCAACAGCGCGGAAATATTCGAACACGCGCTGGACGAACTGCGCGAATCGGAGTCTGGCGCGCCCGAAGCACCGGAAGAGATTTCGACGAGCCTGCAGGTGCAACGCGCCGCAGAAAACGCCGCCGCCCTGGCGCGGAGACTTGCGGGGCTGATCGAGTGCGCCGAGAGCATGGTGCGGTCGATGGATTTCACGTTTCTCTTCGACCGATCGCGCAAACTGTTCTCAATCGGGTACCGGCCGAAGGAAGGCATCCTGGACCTGAGCTGCTACGACCTTCTCGCGTCGGAGGCGCGGCTGACCAGCTTCGTTGCGATCGCGAAAGGGGACGTCGACGCTTCGCACTGGTTCCGACTCGGCCGTTCGTTCACGCCGATCGGCCGCGGCTCCGCGCTGATTTCCTGGTCCGGCTCGATGTTCGAGTACCTGATGCCGACGCTGGTGATGCATTCACCGGCGGGAAGCGTACTGCATTTAACGAATGAGCTGGTGGTGCGGCGGCAGATCGAGTATGGCGCGCAACGGCATGTGCCATGGGGCATCTCCGAATCGGCGTTCAACGCGCGCGACCTGGATCTGACGTATCAATACTCCGGGTTCGGCATTCCCGGCCTGGGCCTGAAACGCGGCCTCAGCGAAGATCTGGTGATCGCGCCGTACGCCACGGCTCTCGCATCGATGGTTGCGCCTTCCGACGCCGCGCGCAATTTTCAAGTGATGGAGCGCGACGGCGGCATGGGAATGTACGGCTTCTACGAATCGCTGGACTTCACGAAAACGCGCATCCCCGAAGGCCAAGACGTCGCCGTGGTTCGCACATACATGGCGCACCATCAGGGAATGTCGCTCATTTCGCTGGGGAACGTTCTGCTGGACGATGTAACGCAAAATCGTTTTCACGCCGAACCCATCATTCAAGCCACCGAATTGCTGCTGCAGGAACGCACTCCGCGAGACGTGCTCGTCGCGCACCCTCGGGCAGAGGAAGTGAAAGCCGCGGCGCACGTGCGCGAGGTTTTCCCGACGATCGAGCGGCGCTTTACGACACCGCACGAAGCGCAGCCGCGCACGCAATTACTCTCGAACGGAAAATGCGCAGTGATGCTTACTTCGGCTGGCTCCGGCTATCTTCATTGCGGCGATATCGCGGTCACGCGTTGGCGGGAAGACGCCACACGCGACTGCTGGGGTTCGTACATCTATCTCCGCGACGTGAAGTCGAACGAGGTCTGGTCCGCGGGATACCAGCCGTGCCTGGTGGAACCCGATTCTTACGAAGTGACGTTCTACGAAGACCGAGCGGAGTTCGCGCGCCGCGACGGCTCTGTCGTTACGGCGCTGGAAGTGGTGCTGTGTTCCGAAGACGACGCGGAGATGCGGCGCGTGTCTATCACGAATTACGGTTCGCACGAACGAACGATCCAAGTTACGTCGTACGCTGAAATTTGCCTGACTTCGCAGGCAGCCGATCTTGCGCATCCGGCGTTCTCGAACCTTTTCGTTGAAACGGAATTCGATCGCAGGTCGGGCGGGCTGCTGGCGACGCGACGGCGACAATCCGATCAGCAACAACCAGTGTGGCTGACACATCTGGCCGTGGTGGACGGCGACGAGATTGGGGAGGTGCAGTATGAAACGGATCGCGCTAAGTTCATCGGGCGCGGCCGTTCAGTCCGCGCCCCAGCTTGCATTAGCGACGCGGCGGTGCTGTCGAATACTACCGGCGCCGTTCTGGATCCGATCGTCAGCTTGCGCCGCACCATTCGCATCCCACCGAACAAAACTGCCCGCGTCGTTTTTACAACAGGCATTACACCTTCGCGCGAACAGGCGTTAGCGCTGGCCGAGAAGTATCGCGATCCGAGTATCTTCGAGCGCACGCTGACACTGGCGTGGACGCAGGCGCAGGTTCAGCTTCATCACCTGAACATACAACCTGACGAGGCCAATCTCTTTCAGCGCCTGGCAAATGTGATCCTGTATTCCGATCCTTCGCTGCGTCCCGCTCCGGCGGTGCTCAGCCGCGCGTTCATCGACGTCCGCCAGCTGTGGGGCCACGGAATTTCGGGCGATCTTCCGATCGTTCTGGCGCTGATCGATCAGACGGAGGACGTCGAAATGATTCGCCAGCTGCTGCGGGCGCACGAGTACTGGCGACTGAAACAGGTGCCCGCCGATCTGGTTATCATTAATGAAGAGCCCGCGTCGTACGAGCAGGAACTGCACAGTTCGCTCGCTTCTGAGGTGCGGGCGAGTCAATTGCGCCATTCAGCGAATGCGGGTGATCGAAAGGGCGATGTTTTTCTTCTTCGCTCCGATCTCGTTCAGCCGCAGGTGCGGCGAATCCTTGAAAGCGTTGCCCGCGCTGTTCTGGTCGGACGCCGGGGCTCGCTTGCCGATCAACTCGACCGCGCATCGCAACGCTCTGAAAAATCAATTCGCCTGCGAATCGCGCGGACGCCGCACGCACCGGCTCCGGCTGAATCGCAAGCGGCACAGACCGCGGGCCTCGAATTTTTCAACGGCCTTGGTGGTTTTGCCGACGACGGCCGCGAATACGCGATTGCCCTCGACGAAGGCTTGCGCACGCCGCAGCCGTGGATCAACGTGATTGCAAATCCGTCATTCGGTTTTCTGGCGTCGGAATCGGGTTCCGGCTATACGTGGTCGGTCAACAGCCGGGAGCGTCAACTTACGCCCTGGTCGAACGATCCGGTGACCGATCCCCCGGGCGAAGCGATTTACATTCGCGACGAAGCCGACGGCAGCCTGTGGACACCGACGGCTCTTCCCATTCGCAATGAATCCGCTTCCTATAATGTCCGTCACGGACAGGGCTATTCGCGTTTCGAGCACATCTCACACGGCATTCGCTGCTCGCTCGTGCAGTACGTGCCGCTGAGCGACGCGATCAAGATTTCGCGGCTCTCGCTTCGCAATGATTCGCCCCGCGCGCGAAGGCTCTCAATCACGGCTTACGCTGAATGGGTCCTGGGCAATCTGCGAAGCGCCATGGCGCCGTATCTGATCACGGAGATCGATTCAGAAACAGGCGCTTTATTCGCGCGCAGCGTCCATGCCGGAGAATTCGCGGGCCGCGTCGCGTTCGCCGACCTTTCCGGCAATCAGCGGTCGTTTACGGCGGACCGCAAGGAGTTCATCGGCCGCCATCGCTCTCTCGATTCGCCCGCGGCTTTGGATCGTGGCGCGCCGCTATCCGGCAAAGTTGGCGCGGCTCTCGATCCTTGCGCGGCGCTGCAGACGTCCGTCGAGCTTCGTCCCGGCGGGGAGATGGAGATTGCGTTTTTTCTCGGCGATGCGCCCAACGAAGCCGAGGCTCGTCGCATGGTAGCAAAATATCGCAGCGCCGATCTCGACGCCGTACTCAATGAAGTGAGTTCGTACTGGGATAACCTGGCGGGCGGCGTCCAAGTGAACACGCCGGATCAAGCACTGGATGTCATGCTGAACCGCTGGCTGCTGTATCAAACGCTCTCGTGCCGGATCTGGGGCAGAGCCGCGCTGTATCAGGTTAGCGGGGCTTACGGATTCCGCGACCAGCTTCAGGACGTCCTCGCTCTTTGCGTTCCGAAACGGGATATCGCGCGCGAGCATCTGCTTCGCGCTGCTGCCCGGCAATTCACCGAGGGCGACGTGCAGCACTGGTGGCATCCGCCCTCGGGGCGCGGCACGCGCACGCGCATTTCGGACGACCGCCTCTGGCTTCCCTATGCGGTCTCGCATTTCATCGAGCGCACGACCGACATGTCTCTGCTCGATGAACGCGTTCCCTTCCTGGAAGGCCAACCGATACCGGAGGGCCAAACGGATTCTTATTTCGAGCCGCACGCGTCGCAAGAAACCGGGACGGTGTACGAACACTGCGCTCGCGCGATCGACTCCAGCCTTACGGCGGGCGTTCACGGACTTCCGCTGATGGGCACCGGCGACTGGAACGACGGAATGAATCGAGTGGGCGAAGGAGGAAAAGGCGAAAGCGTTTGGCTTGCGTGGTTTCTGCACACCGTGCTGACGCGTTTCTCGAAGATCGCATCCGATCGAGACGAGCATGAACGCGCGCAGAAATGGCGGCTGCACATCTCCGCGCTGCAAGCGGCGCTCGAACGAGAAGCGTGGGACGGCGAATGGTACCTCCGCGCTTTTTACGACGACGGATCTCCGCTCGGGTCGTCGCGCAATCAGGAATGCCGCATCGATTCGATCGCGCAATCATGGGCCGTCGTCAGCCGCGCCGCCGAGCCTCGCCGGGCGCGCCACGCGATGATGGCCGTTTACGACAACCTCGTCGTACGTCCCGATGGTCCTGTTCTCCTCTTCACGCCCCCGTTCGATGATTCCGCGGCGCGCGTAAATGCCGGGCAATCGAACGCGGCGGCGATGGCTGGGGAGAAAACGGTCGCAGACGAGATGAGGTTCTCACAACGCGCCAACGTGGACGAAAGGGTTCCCGTCGGCGCAGAAGTCGCCATGGCATCGCAATCCGCTGTCCCCGCGCGGGCAACAGGCGCAGGCTCAGGGGGCAACGGCCAGCAACCCGTCGACCGGCAAGCAAACGGAAGCGGCTCAGCGCAAACCGAGCGCGCTCCTGCCATCGGGTCGGCCCGCCCGGTCGCCGTTCAAGAGGCGGTTGCTCCGAAAGGCGCCGCGCCGCCCGCGATTCCGGCTCCGCACGATCCCGGTTACATAAAAGGTTACGTTCCCGGCATTCGCGAAAACGGAGGCCAATATACGCACGCGGCTGTCTGGGACGTTCTCGCGTACGCGATGCTCGGCGATGGCGATCGCGCACTAGAAATATTTCGGATGCTGAATCCGATCAATCACTCGAGTTCACGGGCTGCGGTGCAACGTTACAAGGTCGAGCCGTACGTGCTGGCAGGCGACATCTACTCCGAGCGTCCACACGTAGGCCGAGGAGGCTGGACGTGGTACACGGGATCCGCGGGCTGGCTCTATCGCGTCGGCATCGAATCCATTCTCGGATTTCAGATACACGGGCTGATTCTCCACATCGATCCGTGTATTCCGCGCGGCTGGCCCGATTTCTCGATCACTTTTCGGTATCATTCCGCAGTCTACGAGATACGAGTCGAAAATCCGTCGTCCGTTTGCCACGGCGTCGCACTCACGCGCATTGACGGCGTACTTCACGCAGGAATCGCGGACATTCGGATGGCCGACGATCACCAGCGGCACGAAATTTTGGTCGTGCTCGGGTAGCGACCGCGCCGAGCCACTCTGAGTTCTCCAGATTTTTTACTGCGCGTAATTTCCTGGCCGACGCTCCCGCTAAACGCCCGCAGCGATCACGCCGACACCACGAGCGCACTCGCTGCGCTGCTCCAGCTCTTTTCGAAATTGCAAATGACGGAGCCGCGTCAGTTCGACGAGCGGCCGCCACGCGGCATGCACGAGGTGATATTTAATCAGCAACCTCCAGAACCGGTTCGAGCGCTTATATAAGTACGACATCGCGAGATAGGGTGCCGCGGCCCGCCAATCCTCGGGGCGCCTTCGCCAGATCGAGGTGTGCGAAAACAGCCTTTGATAGAGCCAGGCATAGCCCTCTTCCAGTTCTTCCGGCGACATGTGTTTCGGACGGAAGACCGCATGCGCCGTGTCATACAGAGACCAATTGCGGTGCAACAAGCGTCCTTCGTGTTCCATCTGGCGAAAGAGCGGCGTCGCCGAATACGGAGTCAGAATGTGGAACGTAGAGCACTCGAGCCTGTTTTCCTCGACCCATTCCGCCGTTCGCTGGAAAACATCTTTCCGATCGTGATCGAATCCGAGAACGAACGAGCTGTTCACCTGGATTCCATTCTCATGCAAGATGCGGACGCGCCTTGCGTAATCGCCGGCCTTCGGCGTTTTTTTACGCGCATCAACGAGATTCTCATCCGTCAGCGACTCAAATCCCACGAACACACCCGTGCATCCCGCCAAAGCCATATCGCGAATGAGGGCTGGGTCGTCCGTCACATCGATGGAAACCGCGGCGCTCCAGATTTTGTTCAATGGGCGCAGTGCCGCGCATAGTTTCCGCAGATAGGGCCGGTTCGAACCAAGATTGTTGTCGATGAAGACGGCGTAGGGCTCGCCGTTGGCCGAAAACTCCGCGGCAACCTGCTCGGGATCGCGCATGCGATACGGCATGCGCAAGGCGTCCGTCGCCAGATAACAAAATCCGCAGCGGTTGTGACACCCTCGCGTAGCAATCAAACTCGTCGTTGTCAGGAAGCCGCTGCGTGGCAGAATCGACCGCTTTGGAACAGGATCGCTCCGATAGTCGGTTTCGTAAGTTGCCGTGTAGCGCGGCCGGAGGCATCCGG
>DASUJR010000470.1:0-3168 GCA_036279175.1 Candidatus Acidiferrales bacterium
CGCCGCAAGTCAGCGCGATACGCTTCAGCGCCGCGCCCTCGAAACGCGTTCGAAAAACGTCCGACCACGGAATGAGGACTCCGCAGTTGGCGGGCCTTAATGGCACGATTGGAATTCCCGCAGTCGCGACGCTGTCGACCCACGTGCCGTCCGAGCCGAGCTTCGGCCAGCTTGCTCCGCCGAGCGCCAGAAGCACCGCTTGCGGTTCGATGATGATTTCGGTGTCGGCTGCGGTCTGAAATCGCAATCCTCCCGATGGCGCAAAGCCCGTCCAAAGGTGGCGCGTCTTGATGGATACCCCGAGTGCAGCAAGTCTTCCCAGCCACGCGCGCAAGAGTGGCGAGGCCTTCATGGCACGCGGAAACACGCGGCCGCTCGATCCGACAAACGTCTCGGCGCCCAGTCCGTCAGCCCAGGCGATGAGTTCCTTTGGTGAAAATGCTTCGACCGCAGTCCGGACATGGAGCGCATCCGATCCATAGCGGCTGAGGAACTTTTCCAACGCCTCGCTGTGCGTGAGATTGAGGCCACCGCGTCCCGCAAGCAGAAACTTTCGCGCCGGCGACGGCATCCGCTCATAAATCGTCACGCGATGGCCGCCCCGCGCAATGATCTCGGCAGCGAACAGACCGGCCGGACCAGCGCCGACGATGGCGACGTCTTTGGATTTGGGAGACGGCTCTTTGCTCACCAGGAGCCCGTGTTCGGCATCGATGCCCAGGGATCTTTGGGCGGCAACGGCTCGCCTTTCTGCAGAAGCTCGATCGAAACCAGATCGGGCGAGCGCACGAACGCCATGTGGCCGTCGCGCGGTGGCCGGTTGATCGTCACACCCGCAGCCTGGAGACGCTCGCACGTCTTGTAAATATCATCGACCAGAAAGGCGAGGTGCCCGAAGTTGCGCGCCGTGCCGTAGTCTTCAGCGTCCCAATTATAGGTGAGTTCCAGCATCGGCGCTTTTTCGCTGTGCGCCCGCTCTTCATCGCCGGGCGCTGCAAGAAAGATCAACGTAAAGCGGCCCTTCTCGTTTTCGCTGCGCCTGATCTCCACGAGACCGAGCGCATCGCGATAAAACTTCAAGCTCTGTTCGACGTCGCGAATGCGAACCATGGTGTGCAGGAACCGGATGGCGACGCTCCTTCTGAAATTCGCTGCTGGATCTGCCAGTTTCCAAGCGGAACTTACGCCGCCTGCGCTTCGAGAGGCGTGGCGGCCACACTGTGTTTTGAAAACGCTCGGAGCTCGCCCGTCAATGCGGCAGACCGGTTTCGGAGGCGTTGTGTCGAAGCGCGGGATAATTCTCCTGCGGCATCATGAGCGTGTGTTCGAATGCGCTGGAAATCGGCTACTCAAACGAATCAATCGAAGAACGATTCCTGCCGGTAAAAATGATACCGGGGTGTGGATGAGATTTTGCTCCAAACGACCGTACAGGCGAAGCTGGGGACGATTTGCAAACTCGTTTTCCTTCCGCCGCGCCAGATGGTTACGTGCACGAGGCAATGTGGATTCAGTCGCCCTAATCAATGGTCAAGAGGCGCATCTAAAAAATGCTGCTGGCTCTCGCTAAAGCCGGTGTTATGGTTTGCGCCGCTTCGCGATGAGGCGCTGGCGTTTTGATTCTGAAGAGGGCTCTTCCGGGATCGAATGCGTGGGTGCTTCGGGAGCAAGCGAATAGATGTCGTTTACGCAAAGTATGCGGGGTATCAAGTGATGGGGGATACAAAGCGTCCCGATCTAGCGGGCTTGTCGCAGCCAGAAGCTGCCGCGCCCGAAATGATGGACGACGCGGGGCTCGAGGTTTTCGAGATCGCGGGCACGATCAAGTGGTTTGACGCTTCCAAAGGCTACGGCTTTATCGTGCCCGACAATGGGTTGCCGGACATTCTCTTGCACGTAACCTGTCTCCGGGCCGGGGGCTTTCAGACCGCTTATGAAGGCGCCCGCGTGCACTGCGAGGTGCTGCGCCGTCCGAAGGGCATACAGGCTTTCCGGGTTCTCAGCATGGATGAGAGCACGGCCATACACCCCTCTCAGCTGCCGCAGCGTACGCACGTCATCGTGCAGCCTGAGAGCGATTGGGAGAGGGCTTACGTCAAGTGGTTCAATCGCGTTCGCGGCTTCGGCTTTTTGACTCGCGGCGAGGGGACGCCCGATATCTTTTGCCACATGGAGACGCTGAGGCGGTTCGGTTTCACTGAACTGAGGCCCGGTCAGATCGTTCAGGTTCGGTGGGGTTATGGTTCGAAAGGCTGCATGGCCGCGGAGCTCAGGCCCGATGGCGTTCCGACAGGGCTACCTTCCCGTAACTGAGGCGGGAATGGCCGCACGGTCAGCTGCAAAATTTTTAAAGAGGGCCGCGGCCAGCGTGGCCCTCTTTGCTTTCGCGACGGTCTCGCCGGTGACGGCACTTTTCGTCCTCGTTCCCGCCGCGCATGCGAAGATGCGCCAGGGCAACCTGACAGTCGCGCCAGCAGCGGGAGGGCCGGGGCACACCTTCAACATTGAAGTTGCGACGACGGAGAAGGAAAAGGAGCTGGGCCTGATGTTCCGTACGCAGCTCGCGGACAACGAGGGCATGCTCTTTCCCTACGACACGCCGCGCCGCCTCTCGATGTGGATGCACAACACCTATATTTCGCTCGACATGCTGTTCATCCGCAAGGATGGCACGATTGCTCGCATTGAGGAGCGCGCCCAGCCGCTGTCGGATCGGGTGATTTCGTCGGGCTCGGCCGTTTCGGCGGTGCTCGAAATCCCCGGCGGTGCCGCCCAAAGGCTTGGCATCAAGGCGGGTGACAAGGTGCATTATCGCCTGTTTCAGGGGGCCGCTGCCGATTGAAACCGGTCGCGCGGGCCCCACAAGGAAGTCGCCTTGACCTGAAACTGTGAAAGCGGCACATGAAGCGCGTCGGGGCGTAGCTCAGCCTGGTAGAGCATCTGCTTTGGGAGCAGAGGGTCGCGTGTTCGAATCTCGTCGCCCCGACCATTTTTCTGGGATCATCTCGCAAGGGACGCTCATGGTTGCGCGCATCTTCAGACCGGCAAGAACCGCGATGCAGTCGGGCGAAGCGCGCACGAAGGAATGGGTCCTGGAGTTCGATCCGGCCGAGCCGCGCAGCATCGATCCGTTGATGGGCTGGACGAGTTCCGGCGACATGCGCAATC
>DASUJR010000471.1:0-12778 GCA_036279175.1 Candidatus Acidiferrales bacterium
CTCGGTATTGGTTGGTGGGCGGCAGCAAGTGTTGACCAAACCGCAGCCCACGGCTGGTTATCTGTCTCGGCGCTTTCGCTTGTTCTCATTTGGATTGGCGCGTTCGTAACTTGTTACGGACTCGCTGCAGCAAGGCGAGCAGCGTTCCCGCTCCTGTTTCTTTTGTTGATGGTTCCTCCGCCGGACTTTCTGTTGACGCGGATCGTCTACTGGCTCCAGGAGGGATCGACAGAAGTATCGGTGATTATTTTCAGGGCTCTTGGGATTCCCGTCTTTCGGCACGGGTTTGTTCTTGCCGTTCCCGGTGTGCGCATTGAGGTGGCTCAGGAATGCAGCAGCATCCGATCCAGTATCGCGCTCTTTATCACGTGCCTGCTTGCAGGTCACTTGTTCCTGCACAGGACGTGGAAAACGGTTCTGCTGGTAGTGCTCTCGCTGCCTCTCTCGGTGATCAAGAACGGGATTCGAATCAGCACCCTCACGCTTCTCAGTATCTACGTCGATCCCGGCTTCTTGCATGGCAGGCTTCACCGGGACGGCGGATTTGTATTCTTTCTTGTCGCTCTCGGGTTGCTTTACCCGATTTTTCGTTGTCTCGAGAAAACAGGCCGCGGAGCGACGTTTGGGGCTCACGAGCTTGCCGTGGGGCTGTAGAGAGAAAATGCAAACAGCTGATTGACTCGTTCGATGTGGCTGAACGGGTGTGATCCACGTCCTATGACTGTCCTTGACGCTATTGTGCTGGGCGCTGGTCCCTATGGTCTGGCTGCTGGAGCGCATTTGCGCCGTATCAAGGGATTCGAGTTCAGAGTCTTCGGCGAGCCGATGTCCTTCTGGAGTGCGAGCATGCCTGCAGGCATGCTGCTGCGCTCCTCATGGGAGGCTTCTCACATCGCGGATCCTGACGCGGCACTCACTCTTGACGCCTACCGTGTCGTGAGCGGAAACCACCTTTCGGCTCCTGTTTCGCTCGAACGGTTCGTTCAATATGGACTGTGGTTTCAGCAGCATGCGCTTCCTGAACTGGAACGCAGGAAAATCGTATCCATCCACAAAGATGCAGCCATGTTCCGCGTTATTTTTGGAGATGGCGAGGACGTGCGAACGCGACGCGTTATCATCGCCGGCGGAATCGCTCCGTTCGCCTATCGGCCAATCGAATTCCGAAGCCTGCCGCCCTCCTTTGTCTCGCACACTTCCGAACATCGCGATCTGCAACCGTTTCGTTCCAGACAGGTCGCTGTAATTGGAGGGGGGCAAAGCGCGCTTGAAACCGCAGCCCTGCTGCACGAGTCAGGTGCCGAGGTCGAACTCATCACGCGGTCTGCGCAGATTCACTGGCTCGGTTGGAAAGCGCGGCTGCAGCAGCTTGGCCCTGTGGCCAAACTTTTCTATTCGTGGACTGATGTTGGTCCAGCTGGCATCAGCCGAGTCGTCTCCGCCCCGCATGTGCTGCAGCAGTTCCCGCGCCGGATGCAGGACAGACTTCGCAAAAGATCGATTCGCCCGGCAGGCGCTCACTGGCTTCCTACACGATTGAAGAGCGTGCGTATGACGTTCGGCAACCGCGTTACTTCCGCCAGGGAGTGCGGGGGGCGCCTTCGCATTCAGCTAGCTGATTCAACGCACCGCATCGTCGATCATGTTTTCCTCGGCACCGGCTATCGCGTCAATGTCTCTCAATATTCGTTTCTTTCCCAACGAATCGTTCAGGATCTCTCTGTAACCGAAGGCTTCCCTCAGCTTCACGGCGGCTTTGAGTCCTCCATCTCAGGACTGCATTTTCTAGGAGCACCCGCCGGCCACAGTTTCGGACCGTTAATGTATTTCGTGTCTGGAACAAGATTCGCTTCCCGCACATTGCGGTCTTATATGGAGAAGGCGCAACCGAACGGCAGATCTTGAGTATAAGTTCCTTTGGGAGTCCGGCCACCAACATGGGACACATGAAATTTCATCCTGACAGTACACCCGGCGGTGTAGTGCTGGGCGGTGATTATCAAGGCCTCGGCATCGTACGGAGCCTGGGCCGCCATGCAATTCCTACCTGCGTCATCGACGACGAATATTCGATCGCGCGCCACTCCCGTTACGCGACGATGGGCATTCGTGTTCCTAACCTCCGGGACGAAGAGGTTCTCACCAAAACTCTTCTCGAGATTGGAGAGCATTTTGGCCTGCGCGGATGGGTTCTGTTTCCTACGCGTGACGAACAGGTCGCCGCGCTCTCTCGCCGCCGCGATGAACTCGAGCGCTTCTACCGCGTTCCTGTTCCTGGGTGGGAGACGGTCCGCTGGATGTGCGACAAGCGAAACACATATCGGATGGCGAAACAACTTGGCATTTCATTCCCGGAAACCCATTCGCCACAAACGGTGGCCGATCTCGAAAAGCTCAATCTTGTTTTCCCCGTGGCGATCAAGCCGGCGATCAAAGAGCACTTCTTCTATGCCACGAAAGCCAAGGCATGGCGAGCCGACGATGCCAAACAGCTTCGAGAACTTTTCATACGAGCGTGCGAAATCGCCGGGCCCGGTGAGATCATGATCCAGGACCTGATTCCGGGAAACGGCAAGCACCAATTCGGATACTGCGCGTTCTTCAAACAAGGCCACGCAATCGGCAGCATGGTCAGCCGCCGAAGCCGCCAGCATCCGCATGAGTTCGGGCGCGCCAGCACTTTCGTCGAAACAATCGACTTGCCCGCTTTGGAAAGCCTTTCCCAACGGTTTCTGCGCCGAGTCGGTTATTACGGCCTTGTTGAAGTCGAGTTTAAACTCGATCCCCGCGACGGCCAATTCAAATTGCTCGACGTGAACGCACGCACTTGGGGTTATCATGCGCTAGGCAGGTGTGCAGGCGTCGATTTTCCCCATCTTCTCTATTTAGATCAAATCGGGCACAACGTCGAGCCCAGACGCGGCGTGCCCGGACTCTCTTGGGTCCGCCTGCTCACGGATATTCCCACCGGAATCGTCGACATCTTCGGAGGTCGCACGAAGCTTAACGACTACATTCGATCGATCCGCAGTTTCCACATCGAAGCTGTGTTCAATCGGGAAGACCCGATTCCGGGCCTTCTCGAATGCGCTCTCCTACCCTATCTCTACATGAAGCGCGGTTTCTAGTCCTTCCTTAAACATTCGTCTCGCAAGCCATTCCGTCGAGACCGCACGGGCCGCGCGTTCCCTCACCTATCTCGCTCCATCCGTCTTTCAGTGCGTCGGATTCGTCATAGCCACGTCAGTAGACGGGTGTGAGCCGCTTTCGCCGTTCGATCCATTCTGCGCTGGCAAATATCCTTGGCGTCAGCTCGATCAGGCGCGGCAGCATGTTGAAAACGGCAACAGGCCCCCAGTCCACGCCTCTCCGTGTGCGGAAACCGCGCCGGTTCAACTCCTCCGCGACCTTAGTGAGCGAAATGTCCTGGATGATAAGCTCCATCATCGATAGAAGGAATT
Organism: Candidatus Acidiferrales bacterium; assembly: GCA_036279175.1. GTDB lineage: Bacteria > Acidobacteriota > Terriglobia > Acidiferrales > UBA7541 > Palsa-295. The sequence goes on from DASUJR010000471.1 coordinate 3,462, forward strand.
CCATCTCCCATGGATTTGCTTCAAGCTCCTGCCGGTCTGTCGCCACCCGCGTGCCAAACGGCGGTTCCTCAAGCGCGATTTCCGTGGAGTGCGATCCGGCGGTCTGCTCTCCCGATGCCGATGCTGCTTCCCACTCGAAAGCAACAAGACGCCATCCCTGCGCTTGGCGTTCGCGGATATAGCTGAAGTCAACTGGACCCTTCACCGTCTCGCGGATGCGTTCAGCATCAGCCATCGTTCACCTCCGGTCGATCTGACGACTTTGCTCCCATGTTTGCTCCGAAACCGGAAGGCACGCGTCACTCGTAGCGAAGCGCAATGAGCGGATCGACGCGCGCTGCCCGCCGGGCCGGAATATAGCACGCTGCGAGCGCGACCGCCGCGAGCACGATCGACACCGCAGCAAACGTCAAAGGGTCGTGCGCGCTGACTCCGAACAACAGGGCAGCGAGCAGCCGCGTCAGCCCGAACGCTCCTGCGAGCCCGATCGCTATGCCGACGGCAGTGAGCATCATGCCTTCTCGGATCACCAGACTAAGCACATCCTTCTGTTGTGCTCCCAGCGCCATGCGGATGCCGATCTCGTGTGTCCGCTGCGTAACGAGATAGGCCATCACGCCATACAGACCGACGGCCGCCAGAATCAGCGTCAGGCCTGCAAAAGCGCCGAGCAGTAAAGTTTGCAAGGTTGTATCTTGCATAGCATCTGAAATTACTTCATCCATCGTGCGCACATGAAAGATCGCGAGCGTTGGGTCGAGATCGCGAACATCAGTTCTGATCGAAGTTAGCGTGGTCGTCGGTGGAACGGCTGTTTTAGCAACGATTGAACCGTAAAAACCGGGACCAAACTGCAACGCGAAGCTCACAGGGAAATATCGCTCGGGGACGGTTTTCTCGCGAATACCCCATTCCTTTACGTCGCCGACGATGCCGAGGATCTTATACGGCACGCCGCCCCCTTCGTCGTAGAACTCTTTACCCACTGCGTCTTGCTTGGGCCAGAACGTTTTCGCCATCGCCTGATTGATGACGACGGGGAATGACATTCCAGCCGGAATCTTCGGGGTTCCCCCCTTGGCCGCCTTATTTAATGCATCCGCTTTAGCCGCTGTATCAGCGGCTTCCTGCGCATCTCCGTCATTGAAACTGCGTCCTTCCAGCAGTGGGATGCCGAAGGTGTTGAAATAATCGGGTGTAATGGCGTGGACTTCGACAAGCTGCTGCTGGACCGCTGGATTCGTGTTGCCGGGAACCTGGATGTAGCCGTTCGATCCGCCTTCGAGAGGAAGGGCGGTAGTGATCGCGGCCGAATTGATCCCGGGTATGCGCTGAATGTGCGCAAGCAGTTGGTCGAGAAAGCCTCGCATCTCAGTGGCAGTTTTGTATTTGGCTTCGGGAAGGCTGAAGCTGGCGGTCAGGACATTGTGCGGCTGCACGCCGATGTTTGCGTCGCGCAACCGCGAAAAGCTGCGCAACAGAAGTCCCGCTCCGACCAGTAGGGCTAAAGAGACAGCAATTTCGCCGATGATCAGAGCATTACGTACCACGCGCCCGCTGCCCGACGCACCGCCGGCTGCCGTCGCGCTGGATTTCAGTTCTTCGCCAAGGTTCAGCGCGGATGTTTGCAGGGCTGGAGCAAGCCCGAACAGAATTCCCACGAGAATAGTGAGGGCAACCGCGAACAACAGCACCGTGAAATTGAGTTCGACCGGATTCGCCCGGGGGATAGGTACCGTTTTCGCGGCTGCCAGCGCATGAATTGCCCACGACGCTGCAACCAGTCCTAAAAGCGCGCCTCCTGCGGCGAGCAGCACACTCTCCGTCAGTAATTGGCGAATCAACCGCCAGCGGCCCGCCCCCAGAGCGGCTCGGACGGCCATTTCGCGATATCGCGTCGTTGCACGCGCCAGCAGCAGATTCGCAATATTCGCACACGCTACCAGCAGCACGAGCGCGACAGCACCCAGCAGAATCAAAAGCCCGGAACGCGAGTTGCCAGTGAGCCGTTCCTTAAGCGGGAAGACGAGCGAGTGAATCGAATTGTCATTGCTGCGATATTGCCTATTGATCCGTTGCGAGATCGTCAGCAAATCGGCGCGCGCTTGTTCGACGGAGACTCCTGACTTGATCCGTCCGATCGCGCGCAGCCAGTGGCTCCCGCGATTCTGAAACAATTTGTCCGTCATGTCCTGCGGCGTCCAGATGTCCGTTTCGGCGGGAAAGTTGAACCAGTTCGGCATCACACCGATCACCGTGTACGGCTGGTCGTTCACTTCCAGCTGGCTTCCCACGACATCCTGGCGTCCGCCAAAATGGCGCTGCCAGAAGCCATAGCTCAGAATAGCGACTTGGTTCTTGCCTGCCACATCCTCGCCTCGGTTGAAAGCACGTCCGATCTGCGGCTGCACCGCTAACGTGCTGAAGAAATTGGCTTCCGTGTTCACCACGGCAGCCGATTCTGCCTCGCCCGACCCGCTGGCGTTTGCTCCTCGTGGGAAGGTGTACATGCTCATTGCCGAAAACGTGCGGTTCTGCCGTTGCCAATCCTTATAATCCGCGCCATCGAGTGGGAAATTGCCCGGCGCACTTTCGGTTTCGCGCAGGTCCACCAGCTGGTTGGGATGCTTGAAGGGCAATGGTTCCAGCAACACGGAATTGATGACGGAGAAAATAGCGGTATTGGCGCCGATGCCGAGCGCGAGCGTCACCACCGCCACGATCGTGAACGCGGGCGACTTCACCAGCATTCGGGCGCTGTAGCGGAGATCCTGAAGAAGGGTTTCCATGCTTTCTCCTCCTTCCCTCTCAGCTCGGGCAATAAACCTTAGAGAGGATTCCTACCCCTGAGTCTGAGGCTCCGAGAGCAGGCAAGCGCGACGGGTGTATTGTCTCGGTGTCCTTCATTGACATCCACCCCGCCAGCAAAGTTGAGAGGGGCCACAGCCTTTTGGGGTGTGCGGCGGCCGGACCCCTCCTGCATGGATCTAACGTTGCGCACGCAAATAACGTTCCATGAAGTTAGGCTTGAAAGCCGCAGCAGCCAAAGTACTTACCCAATTCGCCAGTTCGAGCCTCGCAACCGTGGTGGCCGCTTATGGGACCTCTCTGTCGCTAAAACGGACACTGGCGTGTCGCGTCACGCCATGCGCCAAAGATCGTGCTAATTTGTAATCGAAACCCGAATTCCGAACGATTGAAGTGTGTGGAGCCCCATTCGTACCTGTAATCTGCAGCAGTCGCGTTCCCGTCTGTCTGTGCCCTAACAGTAGTTCCGCCTTCTTGTGTTGAACGACGTAGAACAAGACCCAGGCACAGGACACAAGGATGAATCCGTCCGGCATTGCCGCACGAGCCTCGGCTCAGCAGCCCTCAGCCAAAAAAGTATTTGCTTTTAACATTCCAGATACGTATATAGGCCGCCTAAACGATCGAGGTTGTGGCAGGTGAATACTAATGGACGGCAGACGGTTCGCAGTATGTCTCGGCGTCGTTCTATTCGGCTTCGTTCAGTTGGCATGTGCATCCCCGCACCAGAGTAGTGCGTCCGAGATATCGCCGGCGTGCGTACCGGCGGCTCACATCGATAGTTCAGCTACCCCCGCTCGCGGTTCGGACGGCGTCGCGACATCGACCCCGCCGTCGCAACCTTCGTCCATGCTGCATCCGCTTATCCTCCGTGTCGCGCCCATTGGTGTTGCGCGCGGCGTCATAGTTCCCTGCGACACAGCCTCTCTGACATCGACTTTTGCCGATTACCTTGAAACTCTGCTTGCCAAGAACCATCGCATGCCACGCTTTTATCTCCAGCGCGCTTTTTCTGCTGTGTCGCTCGCGCCCGCAATGTCGCCCGTCGATGCTGTGATTGCATCTGCCAAAGCGTCGTACCTGCTGCAAATCCAGATTACTGCATGGGATCAGAAAAAGTTTCCAGCTGAAGTTGCGATCACTGATGAAATTCTCGACACCGCTACTGGCAAACCTCTCTTCAGCCACTCCGATGCCGTTCTGGACGATGGCAGCGGTGATTTCCCGGATTTGGTCGCTCGCGTTCTCGCCGACCGTATCTGTCGACGCTTCGCTAAACACGCCCACGATTCGCGTCCCACTCCTCAGGATTGCCTTACTGCAGGTTGCCGGTCCTTCACTCTGTCCTACAAGATCGGTAGCGTGGCGGCGGCTGTGGCTCTGATCGCCCTCGAAGCCCAATCAGCCGGTGGCCGGCGGCGGAACTCTCGCCGCGGCTCGCGACGACGGTCGTCGAAGATGCTGCCGTGGGGGCCAAATCTGCAGAGTGCTGACGAGTACGGTTATGTGCCCACACGTTACCAGAAGCGATTCATCGAGCACACGCTCGGCATGAGCGGTTGTTATGACAAGTCCCAAAAGCCGACGAAGCAACAGATGAAGACGCTTGACGACGTGACTGCCCAGCTTCGCAACAGCTATTACAAGGTCCCAAACTTCTACTGGTCCATCCTTTACTTGAAGCAGGGACCCGGTTGCATCAACTCTGTCTCTGTTCCCTCGCTGCGCACAATTTTTATTTTTACTTCGCTTATGAATCTTCTGCATTGGAATCGCGATGAGATCGCCGCGGTTGTCGGCCACGAAGCCGGTCACCTGCAAGACCGCTATTGTCTCGTTCTCGGCCAGCCTTTGGTCGCTCTGTCCTTCACCGCCCTTCGTGGCTCTCTCCAGGTTTGCGAGAAACACGCCGACAACATCGGCCTTCAGTACGTTGTCGGCGCGGGTTTCGATCCCGCTCGTTTCGCCTATACTTTCGCCGCGTTCGAAAACGTTGATCCCCAGGACAAAAGCACCCGCCAGCGCCTGTTTTCCACTCATCCGATCAATCGCGACCGTATAGTGAATGTCAGTCACGACCTCGAAGCCCTCTGCAACAAAGGCGTAGCTCGCGCCTGCCAGTTCCTTCCGCTCGGCGCCTCGGGGTCATCCGGTGTCGGTTTGCCATAAGTTGCTGGATTCATCTCAATGATTGAGTTCGCGTCCAGTTCTTCCGTGCAAACCTTCGAAAAGTTGCCACGTGTATGTATTTTAGATACCGTTCTCTATCCTTTTCGCAAATGCCGCCATACGAAGAACGCGACCAGTTCCCGTATATTCCGGCCAGGAGATCGGGATCCATGTGTCGAGACGACGTCAATTGATACCGTTAGCTCAAGGTAGTGCTCTAATGGAGCAGCACGCGCTCGGGCCAAATCTTGACCGCATTTGATGCCGACCGTATCATGTAAATATCTTTTACGCTGGGCCTGTAGCTCAGGTGGCTAGAGCGCGCCCCTGATAAGGGCGAGGTCGACTGTTCAAGTCAGTCCAGGCCCACCAGCCTTCGCTCGCGTCAGCGAGAGAAGGCTGTCGCGCCGCCGCTTCTTTGCGGAGGCGGACTCCAATCTCAGATAGTTCCAGGCATCCGTTCGACTTTCTTCGCCCTCCGGCGTCTCGAATGCGTCCCGACTGCATGAATCACTCGACGATGCCGCTAGCAGAGGGTAGATTCTTCCGGTCATGACAATCGCTGTGGATAAGAAAGAGAATCGATCAAGAGCGCGATTGCAAATACGTGGTTTTGCGGGACCTGTGCGGAGCTGCCACGATGGTTGGATCTAGGCAAAACGAATTGAAGCCCGCGGCCGACCTGATCGTACGCGACGCCAAGGTCTGGACCGTCGATGCGGAACTGCCCACAGCACAGGCCGTTGCCGTTCTCGGTGATCGGATCGTCGCCGTCGGCTCGAATTCCCAAATCGATGCGTGGCGCGGACTCAACACTCGTGTGGTTGATGCAGGCGGCAAGCTGCTTCTGCCAGGTTTTAACGACGCGCATGTCCACTTCGTCAGCGGCGGCGCCCATCTCGATAGCGTTCAACTCACCGACGCAACCAGTGCCGAAGAATTCGCCCGCCGCATTGGAGAGCGCGCGAAAAACGTAGGTCGTGGAGAGTCACGCCTCGAGCGCGCGTATGAGTCGCCCTTCGAGCGTGCAAAGGAGTCACGCTTCGAGCGTGCAAATGAATGGATCCTCGGCGGCCATTGGGACGAAACGAAATGGAATCCGCCGCAACTTCCAACGAAGGAAATGATCGATAAGGTCGCGCCGGACATCCCAGTGTTCGTGATGCGCTACGACATTCACATGGGTGTCGCAAATTCGCTGGCGTTGCAGCTTGCTGGGATCACGGCGGCAACGCCGGAAATTCCCGGCGGCACGATTCTCCGCGATGCTCAGGAAAATCCGACCGGAGCATTGAAAGACGCGGCGATGCGTTACATGTTCAAGGTAATCCCGCCACTCTCGCACGCGCAGCGCGTGAGCGCCGTGAAGCGCGCTCTGCTGCACGCCGCAGCGCTTGGGGTCACGAGTGTCCAACACATGAACCCGGATTATGCGGACATCTCCGTGTACTCGGAGCTGCTCGATCGAGGTGAGCTGACAGCGCGGATTTATGCAGCTCCTCTGATTGCTCAAGGTGCTGACGACCAGGCCAAAATCGGGATTCGCCGCGCATTTGGCGGGCCGTGGCTCCGTATCGGTGCAGTGAAGGGATTCGCCGATGGCTCGCTCGGCTCGCGAACCGCGTATTTCTTCGATGACTATGCCGATCAACCGGGCTTTCACGGTCTGTTGGCCGACGCCATGCACCCGATTTCTCAAATGCTCGACCGGATGAAGCGAGCCGATGATGCCGGACTTCAGCTTTGCACGCACGCCATCGGCGATCAGGCGATTTCGATTGTGCTTGACCTGTATTCTGAAATCGCTTGGACGGACGGGCCTCGCGACCGCCGCTTTCGGATTGAGCACGCGCAGCACATGTCGGCCAAGGATTTCGATCGGTTCTCGCAGCTTCGCGTGATTGCGTCCGTGCAGCCGTACCACGCCATTGACGACGGTCGCTGGGCAGAGCAGCGCATTGGGTGCGATCGCGCAAACCTCACGTACCCATTCCGCAGTTTTCTGGATTACGGCGTGCGGCTGGCCTTTGGTACGGACTGGAACGTCGCTCCGCTCAATCCCATGCTGACGGTCTATGCGGCAGTAACGCGGGCCGTACTTGACGGCAAAAGTCCGAATGGTTGGTTCCCCGCGCAGAAGCTAACCGTCCCCGAAGCTGTCGAGGCGTACACGATGGGCTCCGCATATGCGGAATTTCAGGAGAATGAAAAAGGCTCGATCACGCCCGGCAAACTGGCCGATATGGTGATCCTCAGCGACGACATCTTCTCGCTCGGTCCCGCCAAAATCCGCGACGTACAGGTGCTAAAGACGTTCGTCGGGGGAAAGATGGTCTGGGATGCGGACAATCCTGTCGGCGATCAGACATCGAATCGGTAGCAGCTCAACTGAGATGGACGACGTCCCTCGATTGAACCTGGGAGGGGCGCCGCCACTGCATCGCTGTCTCACGCCAGCGTGATCAGATCGATCTCCACGCGAACGTCGCGCGGAAGCCGCGCAACCTCCACCGTAGACCGTGCCGGCGGCTGGTGCGAAAAATATCGCGCATAGACTTCGTTCATCGCTACGAAGTCGTTCATGTCCTTCAAGAACACTGTAGCCCTAATCGCTTTTTCGAGTGACGATCCGGCGGCTTCCACGATCGCCTTCAGGTTGTCGAGCACGCGCGCTGTTTGCTTGCCCACATCTCCTTCCACCAGCTGCCCCGTGGCGGGATCAAACGCCACCTGTCCTGAAACGAAAATGAACCCGTTCGCGCGAACCGCCTGTGAATATGGCCCGATGGCTTTCGGTCCTTTGTCAGTCGAGATAACGTCCTTCACGTAGCCTCCCGGCGATCAGAAGTGTTCTCAGCAAGCCCGAGACAGATTAGAGCCTAATACCCTTGCGCACAAGGCTGGATCGACGCAAAGCTTTCCTCTCATTCCTTCATAGGCCAGTTTGAAGTTTCTTGATCGTGACACCGGGTTCCAGGGTTTGATGATTCCAAATCCCTGGCATAAACAAGTTTCGGGGTTTGATGATTCAAACCCTGACTTGAAAAAAGCAGTTAAGATTCACACACTCGCACACTACCTCCTACTCTGCTTCCTTGACGCCGTTGTGCCCCTTTTGCTACGCTCCGCCGATTCCGTTCCCGTTGGGGTCGGCTCCGCGGCTGAGCTCTTACCCTCTTCTCAGGGACACCATGCAGACAGCTTCCGCTCTCTTCGAACTCGCGACAGTGTCGCTCGCCTGCCGCGACCGGGACGCCTTTTTGAAGAACTTCAGCGCTCGGGTCGGCGCGGAACTGGGCGCCCGGGCGGTGCTCGTGTGGACCGCCGTTGCGGAAGCAGAGGAACGGCAACTTACGTGTTGCTTCTGTTGGAGTCAGCCCGGCGAAGGTGTTCGTCCGGTCGTAGGTGCTGTCGCCAACGGCCTCCTCTCGGAAATATGTGCTTCGCCCAACCCGCGCCGGTTGGTCCGCGGCGATTTTGGCCCCGATGATCTTTCGCATCTTGATGACTCGGCTCGCCTGCACATCCAATCCGCCCTGTACACCGCTATTCCCGGCGTAAATGGGGCGGGCGGCGTGATTGAAGTCTTGAATAAGCGCTTCGGAGAATTCACGCCTGATGACGCCCGTTTCCTCGAAGAAGCTGCCCGGTTGGCTGGTCAGGCGCTGACGAACCTTGCCGGTATCGAAAGCGAGCGTCAGTCGAATCTAGTTGCCCTCGAACGGCTCACCTCGCTCTACGACCTCGGACGCACGTTCACATCAACGCTGGAATTGCAGGAACTCCTGCCCGTTGTTGCGCGAAAAATCAGGGAAATTCTGGGCGCTGGCGCGTGCAATCTCTGGCTCGTTGTGGGTGCAGAACTTCAGCTCGCGCAGCGATCGGGCGAAGATCCGACCGCGGAGGACGACTCGCGCGCTTCGCTCGAGGAAGGACCCTTTGCCGATGTTACTCGCCAGGGCGTCGCCAAGCTGATCGAAACACCGTCCGAAGACGATTATCTCCGCGAGCGAATGGAAGCAGCAGGCGGGTTCGAAATTGCCACTTGGATGTGCGCGCCTTTGCGCAAGGATGACGAAGTACTCGGAATCATCGAAGTGATCAACCGTTCCGACGGTGCTGCGTTCAGCGAAGAAGATCTTTTCTTTTTGTCGAGTATCAGCGAGCAGGCCGCCGTCGCGCTCCACAACGCCAAACTGCTGGAGTCCGAACGCAAAGTCCACACACTCGACGCGCTCCTGAAAATCTCGCAGGAGATCACCTCGACGCTTGATCTCGACCACGTGCTAACGACGGTTGTGAATCAAGCGGCGTCGATAATCCCGTTCGACCGTTGCGCC
>DASUJR010000472.1:0-2910 GCA_036279175.1 Candidatus Acidiferrales bacterium
TCGCTCATCCGCGTTTGCCGCAATGGCGGCCACGACTGCTTGGAAACGAGCGGCCATTCCTCGAATTGTGGCTGTCTCAAAGAGTGCTTCGTCATACTGCAACTCGCCGGCAAAAGCGACGCCCGTATCCGACAAAAACAGACTGAGATCGAATTTGGCCGTATTGGTCTCGACGGTTTCGGGGCTAGCGGTTAGTTTCAAAGACCCCGTTGCGACAGGCTGTTCATCCGGTTCCTGCAGGCTGAACACCACCTGGAAGAGCGGGTTGTGGGCAAGGTCACGTGCGGGATGCAGATGGGCGACAACTTGGTCGAACGGTACATCCTGGTGAGCGTATGCATCCAGGCAGCCGCTCCGAACCCGTTGCAGCAAAGCGCGGAAGCTGGGATTTCCCGCGCAGTTGGCGCGCAACACGATCATGTTCACGAAAAGCCCAATGAGCGGCTCCAGCTCGCGACGATTGCGTCCGGCGACCGGAATGCCGATCCGAAATGTGGGTTGGCCCGAGTAACGGTAGAGCAGTATTTGGAAAGCCGCCAGGCAGGTCATAAATAATGTCGCACCTTCATTTCGCCCGATAGTGCGTAATGCGGTAGCGACCGGGTCAGGAAAAACGAAAGAAACCGTCGCTCCCCGATGCACGTTTTCCGCGCGCCTAGGCCGATCGAACGGAAGCACTAACGTTTCTTCTTCTCGAAGGAGTTTTCTCCAAAAAGCTAGCTGCTGTTCGAGGTACGCCCCTTGTAGGAAACCGCGCTGCCACACGGCGTAGTCCACGTATTGAATAAATAGGGGACTCAGGTTGTGCGCGCGTCCTTCCACAAACGCCTCATAAATCACTGCTACCTCTTTGACGAGAACGTCGGTCGACCAACCATCCGAAATGATATGATGCATCGTCAGAAGCAGCCGATAGTCCTCTGCGTAAACCCTGAATAGGACGGATCTCAACAGCGGCCCAGTACCCAGGTCGAAGGGTGTTTCAGCCTCTTGCCGGATGAGACGGCGGAGTTCCTCGTCGCGCTTCGATTCCCCTAGCCAACTTAAATCCACTTCACGAAAACCAAGGTTTGCTTCGGGCGAGATCACCTGAGCGGGAACTCCGTCGATCGCGACGAATGTTGTCCGCAAGCTTTCGTGTCGGCGGCCGATCTCGGCCAGCGCCCGCGCTAGGACGTTTGAATCGATGCGGCCTGCAATTCGCAAATTGACCGCCAAATGGTACACGGAGCTCTCAGGATTGAGTTGATGCAGATACCAGAGACGCTGCTGTTCGAACGACAATGGCAGGGGGCCGGTTCGCGCGGCAGGATGAATCGGCGCCGACGCCGCATTTTCCGACTGCAATGCGGATTCAAGTTCCTGCGCAAGGCTCGCGATCGTAGGCCTTTCGAATAGGAGCCGCAGCGGCAGATCCACCCCGAACACCTGGCGTATACGAGAAATAACTCGGACCGCAAGCAGTGAGTGCCCTCCAATCCGGAAGAAGTTATCATGGATGCCGATCGACTGTCGTGTGGACACCTCTGACCAAATACCGGCTAAAAGCTGTTCGACAGGCAAGCGTGGCACAGAGCGCATGCGGGTCTCGTCACCGTGTCCGTTTCCATGAGCCGGAGCTTTGGTCGGCTGACCGCCTTGGCATACAAAATCCAGATAGCCGTCCTCGCGCCAGCGTCCTAGCTCGCCGCCGGTAGCCATGGGAATCTGGGAGAGCGGGGTCGCGGGATTATGAACGATAGCTTCGAGTGCGGTGAGCCAGTTGCGCGACATGCGATTCACCGTGTCTGGCTCGAACAACTCCGAGCTATAGGTCAACGTGCAGAAGAATGTATCTTCTCCTTCGCGCACGAGCAGGGTCAGATCGAACGGCGAAGTTGGCATCTCGACTGCAACCGGCTCCAACTGAAACTCGCCGCCAGCTTCGCCCGGCTGGCGCTCTTCAAAGACAAACATTGTCTGAAACAGAGGGGTTGAAGTGATATCGCGCTCCGGAAGCAGTTCTGCAATCAGGCGCTCGAAAGGGGCGTCCTTGTGGGACAAGCCGCGGAGGACGGTATCATGCACTTGTAACAGCAGATCGCTAAATGGCAGGGCGGCGCAGCAGCGAGCGCGAATGACCAGCATATTAATGAAGGGGCCGATGACTTGCTCCAGTTCGACGCGATCACGGTTACTGACTGGAGTGCCGACGCGGACCGACTGTTGTCCGGTATAGCGATGCAGCAACAGCTGGAACGTGGCTAACAATGTGTTAAAAATCGTGACACTGCGATGGCGGCTTAGTTGCTTGAGGCCGGAAGTGAGGTCAACCGGACAGTTGAAGCTGATACTGGCGCACCGGAACGTTCTCGCTAGCGGGCGCAGATGATCAGTGGGAAGATCGAGCGTCTCTTCGGGATCGCCTAATTCGTCGCGCCAATACTCGATGAGCTGCTCGAGTCGCTCGCCCTGAATGCGATCTCTTTGCCAACACGCGAAATCGGCGTATTGAATGAGGGGCTCCGGTAGCGGGCTAGGAAATCCGTGCTGATACGCTGTGTAAAGCTTGCTGAGCTCGTTGAACAGGATGCTTGTGGACCAGCGGTCGCTCACAATGTGATGCGTGGTGAGCAAAACCAGGTATTCGCGGTCGTCCAGCCGGAGAACCCGCGATCGCAACAGCGGCCCCGTCGCGAGTTGGAATGGCGCGGCGGCTTCCTCCATCGAGAGCTGGCGGGCTTCCGCGTACCGTTCGGGTGCGGGAAGGTGGCGAAGGTCAATAACGGGAATGGCCGGCGGTCGCGGAGGCTCGACGCGCTGATACACTTCGCCATTCGAGAGGCCGAAAATGCTGCGCAGAACCTCATGCCGACGGAAGACTTCAGTCAGGGCTAGCCGGAAGATGTCGACACTGAATTCGCCGGAGAC
>DASUJR010000473.1:0-12487 GCA_036279175.1 Candidatus Acidiferrales bacterium
CCATGCTCTTCGGCTAGAGGCGGATTTCAATGAGCGTACGGAGCATACAAACATGAAGTCAAAGAATACGATCTGTCTCTGGTTCGACAAAGACGCGCACGAGGCGGCGCGCTTCTATGCCGCTACCTTTCCGGACAGTAAAGTAAACGCTGTCCACGGCGCGCCCGCCGACTATCCGGGCGGCAAAAAGGGCGATGTGCTGACTGTTGAGTTTACGGTCCTAGGCATTCCATGTCTCGGCCTCAACGGCGGCCCGGCGTTCAAACATAGCGAGGCCTTTTCCTTTCAGATAGCGGCGGACAATCAGGAAGAGACAGACCGTTACTGGAACGCGATCATCGGAAATGGCGGCGTGGAAAGCGCGTGCGGTTGGTGCAAAGACCGTTGGGGCCTCTCCTGGCAGATCACTCCGCGCGCTCTAACCGATGCGCTGGCCGCCGGCGGAGGTGAAGCCAAGCGTGCCTTCGAGGCGATGATGAAGATGAAAAAGATCGACGTCGCTGCCATCGAGGCAGCGCGCCGAGGCTAACGGATCTGACTGTCCGCTCGTGAGCAGTAGCAGAAGATAGCCGACTCGATGGGATGCGGTGCACAGGGGGACCGTGAAAGTACCTTACGCAAAAAAGTGGCAGAAAGAAGCAGACAAGCTAAAGAAGATTGTGCTCGACGGTGACCTGATTGAGGAGATGAAGTGGGGCAAACCCTGCTTCACCTACCAGAAAAAGAACGTGGCAATCATCATCCCGCTGACGGACGCGTGCGCGCTCTCGTTCTTCAAGGGCGCGCTGCTCAACGACCCGAAGCACATTCTCCAAAAGATCGGTCGAGCGCAGGCAGGCCGCTGGATTAAATTCACCTCTCTCAAAGAAATTACCGCTATGCAGTCGACTCTCAGGAACTACATCTACGAGGCCATCGAGTTCGAGGAGTCAGGAAAGAAAGTTACCTTGAAGAAAGCTTCAGAGTATGCGGTTCCTGAGGAGCTGCAGGCCAGGCTGGATGCGACTCCGGAGCTGCGAGCGGCATTCGAAGCGCTCACGCCGGGACGGAGGAAGTCGTACATCTTTCATGTCTCGGGTGCGAAGCAGACGAAGACGCGGGTAGCGCGGGCGGAGCGGTGTGCCCCAATGATCTTGAGCGGCCGAGGGTTCAACGAGCGCACAGATTGAGCGTAAACTACAGGCGATATTTTTTTGCCCTTATAGACGACTCTATCCTAAGAACCTAAAATTCTCCTGGACAACTTGTCGAAGTTCCGGTCTCGCCGTTCGTCGGAATAGTGGCGGGCGGGGCAACTAACCCAGCTGACTCATCGACACAAACCCGTAGAGGAGATTCAGCATGCGCAAGCTCAAAATCATAGAACATATTTCGCTGGACGGCGTGATCCAAGCTCCCGGTGGGCCTGAGGAAGACACCGGCAGCAGCTTCAAGCACGGCGGATGGTCAGCGCCGCATCACGATGCCGAAGCCGGAAAAGGTATCGTGGAGGCTCAGGGAGACGCTTTCGATCTGCTGCTGGGTCGCCGAACCTACGATATCTTCAGCGGTTTCTGGCCGAAAGCACCGAAGAGTCCGATGGCTGACAGTCTGAACGCGGCTACGAAATACGTCGCGACCCATAGGCCAAAAAGTCTTGAATGGGGACCAGCCGAGGAGCTTGGGGCGGACATCGTCGCGGGCGTTCGCCGCGTCAAGGCGAAGCAAGGGCCGCACCTGATCGTCTGGGGCAGCTCGACGCTCACCCCCGTGCTGCTCGAACACGGCCTCGCGGATGAAGTCGTGCTGCTCGTATTTCCGGTTCTGTTAGGCACCGGCAAACGTTTGTTTGCGGATGGAACCCCGCCACGCGAACTCAAGCTCGTCAGCACGAAGGCTGCGCCTTCGGGCGTCATCATCAGCACTTACAAGTCGAGCGGCCCTTTGAGGACCGGAACTATGGGCGGGTAGGGGTAAGCCGAGGCAAACATCAGCGCAGAATTCTGAGACTCCAAATAACAGACAACTTTATCTGAGCCTCTCAGTCAAATGCGAAGCCACACGAATGGCGGAGCTTGTAATCAAGGAATTGGCTGTTAAAGCATCTCACCAGGCGGGCGCGCTCATGGCTCGCCGCTCGGGTTCGCAAATGCGGATGGTTGCGGACGAGCCGAAGGTCCTTCTGCAGAAGAAGTTAAATTGCGGGGGCCCTGCAACGTACCGCATTTATTCACCGGTGCGCGTCGATGCCGACCGGGCGCATGATCGTCGCGCGAAAGACGAATACTACCCCACCAGCAAGCACCCGTTGCTAAAGAAAACGTCCCGCTTAATGTTTTCCCCGCCTCTCATTCGGATGCCCAACCTGCGCATGGCGCTCGGGTGCAGAAATCCGCGTGCATTCTATCGCTAGCCGCAAAATTATCGCCTACCCGCTTCGCGGCAGGTTTTGTAGACTTTTTATTGCGAGGGCCCGCAACGTACCGATTTTATTGAGCGTGACATTCAGAACTGAACTCATACGTGCTGCTTAGAAGGAACGCAACACGAAATCTCTTCCAGAACACATCCGGTGGGCAGTGCCTGCGGTCACGTGAGCGTCGGCGTACCCACAACCACGAAAAAAGGTGCTTGACAGCTCCGCCACTACATGTATATACATGCAGTGTGGCCGCGCAAAGACCAACTACCGATTCTCGACGGGCACTGCCAACCTTGCCTTGCACCTGCGCCAGTATTCGCCGCGCGGCACGGGGAATCACGCGGCTATACAATCAAGAGCTTCGGTCGGAAGAGATCGAAATCACCCAATTCACGATTCTGATGGCACTGGACCAGGTGGGTGAAATCACCCAAGGAAAACTCGGCAAATTGCTGGCGCTGGACTCCACGACGTTGACGCGAATGCTGGAACTATTGCGCAAGCGTGACTGGATTCAAGAAAAAGAAGGCGACGACCGGCGGTTTCGACTGATTCGGCTGACCAGCGCCGGACGGGTGAAATTACAGGACTCTCTCCCGCATTGGAAGCGTGCCCAGGAGAGATTGCAGGGTGCTCTCGGTGAACAGACGATGAAACAGCTCGGAGACTTGCTGGTGCAGGTTACGGCGATGTCGGCCGGCTAATTTTTTTGACCCCGTAGATGTATATACACATACAGAGGTAAGGAGGGTTTGATGGCGCAACTTGCGGACCATCCCACGGTAAAGCAATTCCAGGCGAAGGGAACGGCACGCGACGGAAACCACCCGCCTCAACTCCTCGATCGGGAATGGCTCCGCCAAGTGTGCCTCGAAGCGGGCGCAGACGATGTGGGGTTCGTCGAGATCGACCGCCCGGAAGTCGCCGACCAAAAGACGGACATTCTTTGGCTCCTCCCTAAAACGAAAACGCTCATCAGCTTCGTCGTGCGCATGAACCGCGAGAATATCCGCACGCCTGCCCGCTCCATCGCCAATCTCGAATTCCATCACACGACCGACGAAACGAATGAAGTCGCGCGAAAAATCGTCACCGCTCTCGAACGAATCGGAGTGCGTGCCGTTAATGGCGGAGCGGTTGGCTTCCCCATGGAGGCCGATCGTTGGGGAGCAAAAATGTGGGTCGTTTCGCACAAGCCGATCGCCGTCGCCGCGGGCTTGGGCCGAATGGGGATTCATCGCAACGTGATCCATCCGAAATTCGGCAATTTCATTCTGCTCGGAACGGTGCTGCTGGATGCGGAAGTGTCCGAATATTCCCACACTATCGATTACAACCCTTGCCTGGAATGCAAGCTGTGTGTGGCGGCGTGCCCCACCGGAGCGATCGCCAGTGATGGCAGCTTTGATTTTTCCGCCTGCTATACACACAACTATCGGGAATTCATGGGCGGATTCAACGACTGGGTGGAGAAGATCGCCGATAGCAAAAACGGGCTCGACTATCGGAAGAAAGTATCGGGCGCGGAATCCGTATCGATGTGGCAGAGCCTCTCGTTTGGGGCGAACTACAAGGCCGCTTATTGCCTGTCCGTCTGCCCCGCCGGCGAGGAAGTGATCGCGCCCTTTCTCACCAATCGTAAGGAATTTCTCACGGACGTGGTGAAGCCTCTTCAGGATAAGGTCGAAACGATCTATGTGGTTCCCGGCTCGGATGCGGAGGATTACGTGGCGCGCCGCTTCCCGCACAAGAAAACGAAGGGTGTCTCGAACGGCGTCGCGGGCCAAGGGACGATCCGCGCTTTTTTGCGCTGGCTGAATTTCGTGTTCCAGCGTGACAAATCCGAAGGTCTGAACGCGACCTATCACTTCACATTTACAGGGCAGGAAGAAGTGAAGGCGACCGTTGTGATCCGCGACAAAAAGCTCGAAGTATCCCAAGGGCACACCGGGACGCCGGACTTCCGGCTGACTGCGGACAGCCAAACGTGGCTCCGCTTTCTGCGCAAAGAAGCGAATCTCGTGTGGGCACTTTTAAGCCGCAAGATTCGCATTCATGGATCGCCAAAGCTGTTGCTGTCTTTCGCCCGCTGCTTCCCGTCGTAGTGGTGATGGCAAACTTCGAGCACATTTTAACAATAGGAGGGAACAATGAAGAACTTGGATGGAAAGTGGGCGTTGATCACAGGGGCGTCGAGCGGGCTGGGGGTCGAGTTTGCAAAGCTCTTCGCGGAGCGCAATGCCAATCTTGTTCTGGTTGCGCGGCGCACTGAACCCATGGAGCAATTGGCTGAATCGCTTCGGAAAAATCAATCGGTGCAGGTTCTGTTCATCGGAACGGATCTCTCACGGCCAGAAGCTGCCGCCGACATGAAGACGCAGCTCGATGCGCGGGGCATTGAGATCGAGGTTCTGGTCACAACGCTGGATTTGGGGTGTATGGCGAGTTCCTCGACCAGTCTCTCGGGAAGATAGCAGAAATGATGCGACTGAATATCATGACTCTAACGGAACTGACTCACTTCTTTGGCCGTGAAATGGCCAATCGAGGGCACGGCCGAATCGTGCTCGTGGCGAGCGTGCTGGGCTACCAAGCGGTGCCCGGATATGCGGCCTATGCCGCGAGCAAGGCGTACGTGCTTCTGCTGGGCGAGGCCCTCCATCAGGAACTGGCACCTCGCGGTGTGTCGGTGACCACCATCTCGCCAGGGACGACAGCGACCGCCTTTGGCGCTATCGCCGGAGAAAAATCCTCGCCCCTTCTCAAGGCACTGAGAATGAAGCCCCAAGTCGTCGCCAAAACTGCCGTGTTGGCTGTCATGCGGGACAGAGCGAGTGTGGTGCCTGGTTTTTTGAACAAGATGAATGTGTTCACGGACCGTCTCATGCCCCGCTCGATGCAACGGATGGTGTTCGGGAAGGTGATGGCGGGCTGAAGGGAATCCCGTTGGCTCCGCCCATCCGTTGCCGCGCCGAGATCGGATGAGCGAATGAATCTTTCGCGTTCGGGATAAAAGGGAATACGGCCTAAACAAGAGGAGCGCAAAATGCAATATCTGATCGAAATGAAATTAGTGCCGCAGGTTCGTCCCATGAGCGAAGAGGCGGGACTGGCATTCTTCGAACGGTTCATTCGCCCAACGCTGGAATTGGGCAAAAAGCTCCAGCACGAAAAGAAGATTCTCGCGGGTGGACCCATGAGCGGTAAGATCGGCCTTGCCATGGTCGTGCAGGCCGAGTCCGCACGAGAACTGGACGATCTCCTCACAAGCCTGCCCGTTTGGCCGCTAATGGAAGTGGAGGTGACTCCTCTCACCACGTTTGACGACCGGGCATTGAGTATCCAGAACAGGCTGAGCACCCCACGATCTCAAGAGCCAGGCAACCGTCCGCAGTAGGAGCTGATGGGCATAGTCACCTACATTGAAGCGCGGCTGAGCAGCCACCTCCTCGCTGACCTGGATGCACGACAACTCGCCGAGGCGTGCGCGAGTTATGGAATGACATCGATTTTACGTCGCGACTCACCGACGTGGGCCGTCGAACGAGCGGTTTGGTGCTACGTCCGTTTTCCATTTCACTCGAGCTGTGGCCGGGATGTCAGACCGACGCCTGATGAACCAAGCTTCAAAACCAGGCGACTTGCTGACTTGCCACTCCGTAAATTCGGATGGTTGCGGGATCAGCGGAAGCTCTTTAGGCGGAAGAAGTTTAAGTTGCGGGGGCCTGCAACCTACCGAATTTATTGGGAGTTGGATTCCGGATTGAGCTTATCCGCGCCGCTTAAACGAAATTCCGTTTACAGCAGAGATCTTCGCGCGCGAACTTCCTCTGGTGCGCCTTTCGCCTAATCGGTTCCGCGGCGGTGCCGGCATGAGCTTCAGCCCCTTCGTAATAGCGGATGGTTGGCGCCTTTATGCCCGTCCGCTGCGATAGCTAGACCTGACGGCGGACTGTTTACTGATTGAAGGTTATGCTCATGCTCACTCAGACAAATTCGTTGTCTTGGGACAGAATAGGCGTATTGAGCACGGGCGCCGTAGCTCGGCGAACTTGAGTCTTTCCATACGTAGTCTGGAGCGTCTGGTTGCTCTCGGCGGACTAATGCGCCCGATTAATTTCAGATTGCAAGTCACGCTGGCATTCGGAGGTGCCGTCCTACTGTTTGCCCTGATCGGCGTGCTGTCCTATCGCCGGATTCTTCAGGAAGATGCAGACCAGGGATGGGTCGAGCACACTCATCTCGTTTTGGAAAGGATCGATGCAGTCGAGTTCGATCTGACCAACACAGAAAGTGACGGACACTCCTCTCCTCTGGGTGCGCCCCCCCTGCAGAAAGACATGTCGGAGTTGCGCCGCCTTACGTCTGACAACCCCAAACAGCAACAGGCGCTAGATCAGTTGAAAACCATCATCGACTCAGGAGCCTTGGGGCCCGCACTGGGTGTGGAGCAGCACTCCAGTGAAACCAGCAAGGCACGGACCCAAGCAACGGTTCTCTTCCAAGGAATGCGGAAGGAGGAGCAGGCGCTCCTAGGCCATCGATTGGAATCTGCCAAGCTTTCCTCACGAAGCATGAGAGCGGTGCTCTCTGCGGGTGGCTCATTAACAGTCATTCTCGTTCTCGTGGCGGGCTTCGTGGTCGAAAGGGAGAATCGTAAGACGAGTCAAACCGAGGCGGAGTTGCGAGGAGCAGAGGAGCGCTACCACTTATTATTTGACAGCAACCCGCTCCCAGCCTGGGTGTACGACGTGCAGAGTCTTGCCATCCTCGACGTGAATGCCGAGGCGATCACACACTACGGATACTCCCGCGAGGAGTTCCTGAAAGCGAAGATCACGGACATCCGCCCAGCGGAGGACGTTGCCGCTTTTTTGAAGAGCGTTGCGATGCCTGTCCATGGCCCCGAGAGTTCTGGGCCCTGGCGACATGAGAAAAAATCAGGCGAGATTATTGAAGTGGAGATCAAATCCTACCCGCTCGTGTTTGACGGAAAACAGACCCGCCTCGTCGTGGCCCTGGACGTCACAGCGCGCAACAAATTCGAAGCGGCGCTGAGGCTCAGCGAGGAACGCTTTCGGCTGATGGTCTCTGGCGTGAAAGACTACGCGATTCTTATGCTTGACCCGAGTGGACGCGTGGTCAGTTGGAACGAAGGAGCGCAGCGAATCAAGGGATATCAAGCAGACGAAATCATCGGCCAGCATTTCTCTCGTTTTTATACCGACGAGGATATCCAACGCGGCAAGCCGGCCAGGGAGCTCGAGATTGTAGCTAGGGAAGGGCGTCTTGAAGACGAAGGCTGGCGTGTCCGCAAGGACGGGTCCCGGTTTTGGGCGAACGTGGTGATCACGGCGCTGCGTGACGAAGCCGGAGAACTGCGAGGGTTCGGCAAAGTCACGCGGGACATGACGGAACGCAAGAAGACCGAGGAAGCTCTCAAAGCTAGCGAGGAGGAGATGCGATTGCGAAACGCTCAACTCGACGCCGCCAACAAGGAACTCGAGGCGTTCAGTTATTCGGTTTCGCATGATCTTCGTTCTCCGCTTCGGAGTATCGATGGCTTCAGTGAAGCGCTACTCGAAGACTGTGCAGGCAAGCTCGATGAGGCGCAGAAGAACCATCTCGACCGGATTCGGGCGGGGACGAAGCGTATGGGATTGCTCATCGACGATCTACTCAATCTAGCGCGTGTCGCGCGAGCCGATATGCGCCGCGAAAAAATCAATTTGAGTGAGGTCGCTCGTTCGATCATCGCCGATTTGCAGAAAGCACAGCCCCAGCGTCAAGTCGAGTTCCGGATTGAAGAAGGCCTCGAGACGACGGGCGACTCACGTCTGATACGATTGGCCTGCGAAAATCTGCTTGGCAATGCGTGGAAGTTCACATCCAAGTGCCAATCCGCACAAATCGAAGTCGGACGAACAGACAACAACGGGTCGTCTGCCTATTTTGTTCGCGACAATGGCGCAGGCTTTAACCAAGCCTATGCCGGCAAACTATTTGGAGCCTTTCAGCGACTCCACGGGATGACGGAGTTCCCTGGCACGGGAGTGGGCCTTGCCACAGTGCAGCGCATCATCCATAGGCACGGCGGCAGGATCTGGGCCGAAGGAGCGCTTGAGAAGGGAGCGACATTCTACTTCACTTTGTGAAGAAACCCGGAGGGAATGTGACCAAGGAGGGCAAGGTGATTTTGTTAGTTGAAGACAATCCGGACGACGAAGCGCTGACGCTTCGCGCATTGAAGAAGAACAATATCAGCAACGAAGTCGTCGTAGCGCACGACGGTGAGGAGGCGCTTGCATACCTTTTGGGAGAAGGCATGTATGCGGGCCGCGACACTCAGGTCATGCCGCAAGTGATCCTTCTGGACCTGAAGCTGCCGAAGGTGGATGGCTTTGATGTGCTGCGCAAAATGCGCGCTGACGAACGAACCAAGTGGCTACCAGTCGTCATCCTTACCTCCTCGAACGAAGAACAGGACCGAATCAGCGGGTACGATCTGGGTGCAAACAGTTACGTCCGGAAGCCCGTTGAGTTCGCGAGCTTCCTCGAGGCAGTCAAGCAGCTGGGTTTGTACTGGCTGCTGTTGAACCAGACCGCGCCCGTTCCCAGGAGGGCCTGAGTGGCACTTCCCCTTCGCGCCCTGATTGTCGAAGACTCCGAAGACGACGCCGTGCTGCTCGTGCGCGAACTAAAGCGCGGCGGCTTCGATGTGGAACACATGCGAGTCGACAGCTCTGCAACGATGAATGTGGCTCTCGACAGGAGGTGTTGGGACATCGTCATCTCGGACTACTCCATGCCGGGATTCTCGGGGGCCGAAGCTTTGAAGATTCTGCGAGCCCGAACCTCCGAAGTCCCGTTCATCTATGTCTCCGGCACACTGGGTGAAGACACCGCTGTTGCTGCCCTGAAATCAGGAGCGCAAGACTACCTCGTGAAGGGGAAACTGGGCCGACTGGTTCCGGCCATCGAACGCGAACTACGCGACGTGGAAACCAGGCGCGAGCGGCAACGTTTGGAGACACAAATTCACCAGTTGAGGAGATTCGAAGCGATCGGGCGGTTGGCTGGGGGAATTGCTCATGACTTCAACAATCTGATTGGTGCCATTCTCGGCTTTGCGGAACTGGGACAAGAGGAACTTGCGGACGATCATCCTACTCGGAAGCGGCTCCAAAAGATCTGTGAGCAGGCCAAGCGTGCCGGCGCACTCACGCACCAGCTTCTCGCCTTTGCGAGAAGGCAGGTCATACAGCCGCGCAATCTGGACATCAACACTGTCATCAAGGAAACAATCAGCCTCCTGGGAAGACTGATCGGCGAACATATTCGCATTGAGCCTGTTCTGTCAGATGATCTCGCGCCAGCGTGGGCGGATGGAACGCAAGTCGAGCAGGTCATCATGAACCTTTGTCTTAACGCACGCGACGCAATGCCTCAAGGTGGACGAATCACGATTCGAACTCGGAATTTCGTGATTCGGCCGGGGGACGCCGTGCCCCAAATTTATTACCGGGCTGGGAACTACGTTCTGGTCACGATCGCCGATACCGGCATTGGCATGAACCAGGAAACGTTAGAGCACATCTTCGAGCCGTTTTTCACGACCAAGGAAGTCGGCAAAGGAACCGGCCTCGGTCTGCCAACTGTATACGGAATCGTGAAGCAACATGGCGGAATCGTGGACGTGGAGAGCAAGTTAGGCGTCGGTACGGAATTTCGCGTCTACCTGCCGATCGGTTCTGGCGCGCCTGAGGCCTCAGAGAAGAAGACGGAACCCGTCGTGACCCGAGGAAGCGAGACAATTCTTGTTGCCGAAGACAACGATGGGCTGAGGGAATTGGCAAAGGAGGTGCTCGAATCCCTTGGGTATCATGTCTTGCTAGCGGCTACAGGCGACGAAGCTCTAGAGATTTTTGCCCCCGGGCATAAGTCGATCGATCTCGCCCTCCTGGATATCATCATGCCCGAAACAGGCGGACCAGCCGCACTCGAGAAAATGCTGGCCATTAAACCCTCTCTGCGAGCAATCTTCATGACCGGCTATACTGCCGAGATGGAAGCCGAGCGTCTAATGGGTGAGATGGGCGTCCCGATTCTCCGGAAGCCATACAGTTCGCAAGAGCTTGCCCAAAGCGTGCGGTCCGTTCTTGACGAAGCGCGGTGAACCGTTCGCAACTTGCTGTTGCCCTGCGGTTGTCAGTGTAACAGCAGATGCCACCACGATGGGTGAGCGAACGTCCCAATCAGATTGCGCAAATACCGAGTAACCATCGCTAGCAGCTTCGACGGCAGGTATGAGGTCAACACTCGCGCGAGACTTCATGACCGAACGCTTTTATCCGGGTGATTTCATCCACGCAGAGGCGGGCAGCGTCGATCATCGTGTGTGGAGTGAAACCGGCTGTACTTGTTTTCTGATGACCTCGACTGAAGACGCCCTTTTCTGAGTTCTGATCAGCTCGCCATCGCCAGTCGAGGACGATGCGATTGCAGATGGAGAAAGTTGCAGAGGTCTGCCAACGTGCTGAATTTGTTGAGCTTGGCATTCCGAATTGAGCTCTTGCGCGCTGATTAAAGGGGTGTATGGGTTAGCAGCTAGGGCACATTTTTCGGGGCATCCCGAAAACCAGAACCCGATAGCGGTACGATCCGAGCGCCAGTATTCTACATTGCCGCGCAACTTTTGCGTTCTAGAATAGTTCTAGGTTGCTACCCTACAGCCTTCCGAGCCTGTCGGATGGCCGTCAGTAAATCCGAACCCATTCGGCTTTTGTCCACGGACCCGTTCGCCCCACATTCCAGAGCGCTCTGCATTAGGTGAGCAGGATCATGATGGCTCATAACAAGGATTGTGGACCGAAAACCTCCTCCGCGGATTAGGCGCGCCGTCAGAAGGCCGTTTCCATTAGGCATGCTAATCGAGCTGAATTAGGTCGGGTTCGAGTTCGCGCGTTTTTTCAACGGCTCCCGGCCGTCAGAAGCCTCTCCACACATTTCGCAGTTGACCGACCGCAGCATGAAAAATGACACCGGAAGATACGAACAAGGAGTTATCGGAAAAAACCAGGGCAAAAGTCTGAGCTCAAGGTTCGCGAGGGCTCCGAAGATCTAGAAAAAACGTTGGATCGTAATCTGAGTAATTCGAAACTGCATCCAAATGACAAGGTGAGAAGTGCAAAGCAGGAGTTTATACAGTACTTTTTCGTTATGTCTGATTAATATGTCGTATTTATATTGCTCCTCTAAAAGCGCATCCATGTCTTTGATCTTTTGTGGATGGGACTCGCCAGTCGAGTATGTATCTTCCCTTTTCAGTCCCAGTAAGGTCATGCTGTCCTGAGTGGGCCCTTTGGAAACTGCAGTGCGTTAAAGCGAAAGAAGGAGACGTAATGGAAAACAAAGTGAGAACTGGAGTAGCAGAGGACCGCATTACCGGCGCTATCGAGTCGCAAACCTCCCGGGTTCCGAGTTCGGCATACTTGGCCGCCGCATTTGTAGCGATAGCGGGGTCGGCAATATTAAAGATGGCAGGTAAAGACGAATCGGCACTTTTTGTGGGGCAATGGCCGGCGGCCTTCTTGCTCATGGGCCTCTACAACAAGACTGTCAAGCAACACGGTTCGGATGCTTACAGTCGCGCGGCCTAGGACACCGATCCAGCCGCGCACAAATCGGAGGAGTCTGCTTAGTCCTTGCGCGTGCTCGACGCGGAGAGGCGATTAACTCAGGCAGGCTTACATCGAGCCTCGTCGGATATGTATGCGCCGCATCCGGAGGACCGATCTTCGCGTAAAAAAGTTGTGCGACTAAAAGTTCACCGCTCGCTGTCGCACATTCCGATGTCTACAGGCCGAGTTGAACTCTTTCCTATAAAAAATAGTTTGCGAGGGCTTGCAACGTTCCGAATTTGTTGACCGTAACATTCCGAATTGAGCTCATCCGCGCTGCTTAGAAGCGCCCCGTTGAAAAGGATTTCTAACTACCGCCGCTGGTCGCGCTTACGACGACGCCCCATTTTCATTCGAGCCGACAGTAGAGAATTTGCTGTTGAGCACACCATTCAACAACTCTCCT
>DASUJR010000474.1:0-131157 GCA_036279175.1 Candidatus Acidiferrales bacterium
CGATCATCTTCTCCGCCGTATCGCTGGCGATGTTCATCTTGATGTTCTCGATACTGGTTACATCTTTGATCCCGAGTTGTTCTTCTTCGGCGTCGGCGAGATACTTCAAAAAATTAAGATGTTCGCTCGAAACCTCCACTCCCTCCGGAAGGACAGACTGGAGGACTTGCTTGGGCGTGCCGCCGAGACCGATGCGTACGTCCTCTCCAAACATATCGAAGTGCTCAATTTTCGGACCACCAGTCTCGTCGATGTTGTAACCAAGTGGAGGATTGAGCGAAACGGTCACGACTTGATCGATGTGTCGTTCAATCTTCCGTTTGGTAGTTTCGATCGCTGCCACATCGCTGACCAATGATCTTCCGAGCGGCTCCCACGCCCAGTCGTCGACGGTGTACTGGACGACGGGAATCTTCGGGTCCCAGTCAAAAGCTGGTCCGTCGTAAAGCGGCCGATCGATGCCCATGGCTGTGATAACCAGACGTAGGGTCGGGTACACGCGACAGTCCTCGACCGCCGCGGGACGCATGAATGGCTGTCCGTTGCGGTATCCGCCGAGAATCTCCTTGCCGACAAACGGGACTTCGTAGAACCAAGACGTCCCCTGGTCGCCCATGGGAAGAACATAGCCAGTGGTGTTGATCCGCAGGTCCCGAATGAAGGTGTAGCGTATCTCTGTGTAAAGCTGGCCGAAGCTGCGTCCCTGGTCGCCGTAGCGGAAGGTTTCGGCGTAGTCGAGACGCTTGGCCTGTACCTGCGTTCTGTAGTTCCTGCGGCCGACCGTCTGGAACTGGCCTTGAAAGAGCGGAAATCGCCCACAGGCTTCCGCGATCGGCATATAGTCGAAGATCGTGACTCCGTAGGCATCCTGCACATCATTGCTTTTCGGCACTTGCACCGGGATCACGTCGAGGAGGCCGAGGGCATCGAAGACCATCTTTCGCTCGGCATATCCGTAATCCTCGGCCCGCACCTTCGCCCACATGTAGCCGATGCCAAACACCGTGGCATATTGCAGGACTTTCAGTAGCTGGTAGGGGAAGTTCGACTCAAGATAGATGGCGCGCGACGCCTTCGTAAGCATCTCCGCCGTCTTCTTGAATCCTGGAAAGTCCGAGCCATACTCGGCAATCTCACGCACGTCGGCGACCGTTTCACACAGCTTCCGGATGTTGTATTTGAGCTTGTTGGTGCTGAGCGTGGACTTGGTCCGATCGCGATAAAGCGCGTTGAATACCCGGAGGTTTCTTCCGAGGTCCTTATAGCACTGCTGGCTCTCGATGTAGCCTTCGCCCTCGCGGATGAATTCCTCGATCCATCCGTAGCGGTAGCTTGGCGAGGATTCAAAGGGGGGGGCCTGCCAAACCGTTGTCTCTATTTCGGGCCGCAATGCATCTTCTCAGTTCTCCCGGTGCGGCTGTTCCATTGCAGCCGATTGGATACGATGTTTCTGTGCGCGATGTTACTTGAAACTCTGCGCCGTGTCCACAAATTAGTCGTCTTGAAACGCTCTCCGCACGATACACTCCCTGACGAAATCAACCATACCGATCTTTTTGTGGATCGAATCGGTCGTGCAATGCCATTCGATCGATCCATCGCGGTTTACCTTGACGATCATCACCTCTTGGCAGTCGTCAATGTCTTCGAGTGCCCCCATGAGAGTTTCGGAGGGACTGCGCTTTTTCTCTGGCGTATATTCGGGCATTTCCGCTCCTACTTCCTACAGTCTGCTTCCGAACGCGCTTCGATGGCCATGTGCGATTCGCGCTTGTACCGCCATTTAGTGCTTCCGCGATCGAGGTTTTCGAGGGCCTTGCGGAGAAACTCGCGGTTGACGTTGTTGCGGGCGTTGGCCATGCGATGGCGCAGGTCGGAGCGCATTTCTTCCCGAATCGGGCCCTCGACCATCTCACGCTCATCCTGGCTAATCTCGTGCATAAGCTGGTCCCACTTGCGCATGCGATCGGACCAGATTTCGGCCTCGCGCGCGCTGTTGCACACGATCTTCTGCCAACCTGGCGGAGGGTCGTGCCATTCTCCGAGGCCCTGCCAGACTGCGCCGGTCCCCGGGTTATAGAAGAAACAAGGCTTGTTGCTTAGCTGTACGTTCATCAGTCCTCCCATTCCCCGACGCTCACCAGGTTGGATTTGCAGCAGGTTTCGCCGCCGTTGCGTGATTTTCTTTTGGGCGGCGCGTACCTCTTCTGGGCACGTTCGGCGAGATCATCCAGATCGTGTACGGTAAAGAAGGCCTGGGCCATCGCCCGGACCCGGTCGTCATGTTGCCCGGCGCGGTGCTCCATCTTTGTTTTACCGCCGCCGACGACATGCCTCTCCAGTGTCTTCATCTCCTCGATGAGCCACTTGGAATGGGGACGTATCCATCCGCCATTGACCGCTTCAATGATGCGCGTCATCAGGATCGGAACCGACCATCCGGTGGAGTACCAGCCTTCCTTGCGGCTGGAATCGTCTTTAACTTTTTTCGAGTCGTACCGCCGCGGCCGATGATGGTAGTTGAAGCCCATCATCTTTAGCTGGTTCTGGCAGGTGTCGCCCGGACCCGCGATCTGCTCGATGGCGAATTTGACGCCGCGCCAGTCCTTGCAGGCGGTGCTGTAATAGGCAGCGATGCAGGCGGCGAACGGAACGACCTGGGCGCTGTTTAGACGATTCGATGTCAACTCCGCAGCCTGCTCATCGTAACCCGCTCCGTGCCCATTTTTCCATAGCGACACCACGGTGCGATCCTCGTCCTCCTCTCCCAGCCCGTATGCCGTGTCGATCCCGCAGCTATAGTCCTTCCCTTGGATGGGCGGCTCATAGATCAGCAGCTTGTCCATAGTGCTTTTTTCGTTCTCTTCGTCGACGGGACGAAGAGGAATCATCTCCCATTCGTAGCGCGTCCCGCGGTTGGAGCGCCATTTGACGCGGATCACCTCTTCATCCCAATCGATTTCCTCGTCGCGCGGCGCAAACTCGTCGTCAATCGATTCGCCGACGATCGCGTACGCTTTGATGGGCTTCTTTCGCGTCATCTGGTCGCCCTGAAGCTCGTAGACATGGTTTTCTACCTCGGCGATAACTTCCGGCTCGAAAACGGGATCGGATTTTCCGGTGAGGCTCTCGAAGTCGTCCGCGGGCATCTGCGCGAGCCAAATGCGCTGGGTATGGTTTCCACATGCCTGCTCATAGTTGAACTGCCAATACCACTGCTGTTGCGGAGGCATGGTCCAATTCGCCCCGGCAACGCGCGCAAGGTAAGGGGTGCTCCGTATGTAGGCTTCGCTCCTCTGGACGTGACGCAGGAGAGCCTCGGACCGGCGACGCGACATGAAGTCCTCGGGAATCGGAAATTTCCGCAACCAGCCATCCTGCGGATAAATCTCCGGACACATCGGCCATGGAATAAACATCGGAAAGAGCCGTGACTCCCCTTTGGGCCATTTTTTCTTCGCGTCGCGCCATGTGTCGGCCAGCCATCCTGTATTGCCGCCGCCGGTGCCTTCGAGGACCATGAAGAGATTTTTCGAAGAGTGCGCGGCTCGAAACAGACCTTCTTCAATGGTTTTCTCGGGGTCCGGAATATCGGCTAATTCGCTGAGATGAACGGCCGTGGGAGTCCAGCCTTGAGCAAGCCCCGTGGCCTGCATGCCGGATTGGATGGAAAGTACCGAACCGTTATCGAAGGTACGTTTTGGCCCCTTGTTCGGGACCAGCCACCATGGGCAGTTTTCGTAAGCAGTATTTATAATTCTCTCGATAAGCTGGGATGATTCCTGCTTTACCGAGGCCATGATAGCCTGCGTGTGCGGAACAAAAAGCATCCGATGTAGGAACTTAAGGGCAGTCTTAGTGGTCACGCCCAATTGTCGCCCTTTCAGACAATTGTGAGAGACAAATCCCTCCGCAAGAAAAGTTCTTGTGGATGTCTGAATGTCGACCAGACGCTGGGTTGGGAGCATTCGCACGGACACAACTCTGGAGATTCCTGCTCCAGTCTTCTTGCCTGGAAGAGATTTACCTTCCCACCAGCGTGTCGATATAAAACGTGATGGTCTCGTCTGGCCGACCAATCTAAATAGCTCGTCAACTCTGGATACAAGGAGCTTGGCTACTGGGCTGTTGCCAAGCCTGCTATTTTCACCCTTTTTTCTGTCGTCGACTTCGATCCGATAGGAGTATCCTCTCGTTTTGAGATAAGCTTCAGCCCGCGTATACGCGCAGTTCTTTCTCTGAGATACGCTTAATTCGCATCCGTTTTCTTTTTCTCCGGACATGGAGCCTTCTCCGTCCGCAAAGCCACCGAACCATCCGTCCTCATATCCGCTCTCACCCCAAGGTTTAGTAACGTATCGCATTTCGTCGCCTACGCATATTTCGCGCGTCTCACGCCAAATCATTCGCGATCCGCCTCTTTCCTTACAAAGCCATTTATGTTCGGGAGAGGCAACGATCGTTCTTCCGTCGTCGAAGGAAACCTCAAACGCCGTTCTTTCCGTGCTCCACTTTGCCTCGACGATCGCGGTTCGTAGCTTTCTTTCGCGGTTGATCATCTTCTTTGGGCGGTCGCGGTGAATTCCGCTTTTAAGCTGCCGTTGGCGGAGCGCGTTATCTTTTCTGTAGTCGCTCTGGGTCAAACCTTCGTCGGTGGCGACTAGGGATTCCCCTACCGTCAGGTCATCAATCCTTTTCCAGACGAGTTCCGCCGTCAGCACTTTTGTATCTGGGTGTAGACAAAGAAGTTCTATAGAGACCTGCTTCTCGTCGAAACTGGCTACGACCTCGTCATATATCTTTTGGGAAAGGCGGTTCTTGAACTTTATAATCTCGCCTTTTTCGTTGCACACCCACGCGTAATTTCTCTCCCAATAGCTGCTGTCCAGACCGCAAAGCACCTGCTCGTTGCGCACGCGCTGGTAGATTTCCTTGGCATATTTCTCGGTGATCTGACGGGTGAAAACAGGCCACCCGAACTTCGAGTTCGTCTCGATCTTGATGACCGATTTTACGTCCTCGATAAACTGCTGGGTCTCCTCGAATGTGTAATAGCGAGGTTCCCATTTTTCGCGACGGGCGAACTCTTCGATATTTGCAATGATGATCTGTTCAGCGTAGATGACGAGCCTCTTGGCTCAGCCCTTTCCTCCCTCAAGGAGTCTGTTTCTTATAGGTACCAGCTTTTCCTGAATGGCGCTTGCAGGGGGAAAGACGTTGTCGACGTCATCTTCGGAGCCGATCATGATTGGCTGCGTCTGTCCCTCGTTGTCGTCGTCGTCTTCGTCGCTGGTCGCCGACGCCGCGGCGGAGCCTCCGAAGACTGCCTTACCGATGAATGTCGGCCCCTTTGCGGAAGGAAGCGCGCCGACCATAATATCGAGCGCGTTTCTGTCCTTTTCGCCACTGGCCATCCGGCCGTATTTGACACGCGCTCTGGCGATCGACGGATGGCTGCTAACGGCGATGATCCGGCTCTTATGGCTGAAATATGTTCCGATGGCCACTTGCGCGGCCCCCAGAAGATGCTTCGGATTCACCTCGGCGACGATGCAGATAGCCTCCCAGGGAACAGCCGGTGCTAAAGTCTCCGGAAGAGCATCATACGCGCCAAGAAACCGGCTAATATCGCCGTCCTCAACCGAGAACCGCATCGCCTTCAGAACGGCCTTCAGGCCGCCTCTCGCCGACTTGAGCATCTCGGTTATCGGCGGGCACCTGCGAAGGTCGTCGGGGCCGACGCCGAGAGACTGAAGCAGTTCCTCCACGGTTTCCGGCGTCTTTTTGCTTTGTTCTTGCCTGTGTTTCTTTTCGTTTTTGCTCTTCAAGGAAAGCTTTTTCCCGTTCGCCGACGAATTCTTCACCTCCGATAAGCTCATTGAGCCATTCCTCTGTGCTTTGCGCGTCCGCGCGTTGTTGGCGCTCGTGAATCTGTTCTTGCTCTGATGGCACTGTAGTCACGACCGCGGACCGGGGGCTACGGACGGGCGGCCACAGATTTGAAGTGGCTAAGCTCCCCAGCGCCACCAGCCCTTCCGCCGACCGTGCAATACGCTCAAACGAATCCGCGATCCTCTCGGCGGCCTCGATAAGCCTGTCGTGGCTGGTACCGTTCGGCATCATTCGCCTGCTTCTTCGGTCGAGACGCCGCCGCCTGTCACCCGGGCGTAACGGCGGCGCTTTACATCATGTTTTCCTTCCGGGCTGATCGATTCCATCGGGACACCCTGCCCGGAGCGCTCGCGCACGGCATTGAGGTCCTTTTCGATGGGAATATCGATGGTCGCCGACGCCTCTACGGGCTTCATTTCCTGCGCAACCTGAAACACTCCGGTCGCCGGTAGCTCAACTGGAAGCTCCCCGGATGCCTCTTTTTCAGCGAGAACTTTCTTCGCGTCTTCGGTAGGCGCAAGCTCTTTGGTGATCGTGAGGACCGTTGTGTCCATGGCCACGAGGTTCAGCTTGATCTCGATCTTCCCAGAATAGCCGCCGCCGTAGGAATCGGTGGCCCGGAGATTACAATCGCGCCGCAGCGCTTTCTCGATCTGATCGAGAAGGTCCGCGATGATTTCTTCACCGCTGAGACCGATGACGAGACTTTCGACTGCCATTTTTCTCTCCCGCGTCAAAGCTCAGCTTCGCGCCCGTTCATGCTTGGCGAGTAAGCCTTCGAGCTTTGAAAGTGTTTCCCGGTGAGGCGTTGCCCGTCCGGATTTAATCATCTGAATGGTTCGGCGCGACACGTCAAGTTCCTCGGCGAGCTTCCGCTCCGTGTATTTCTGGTCGCGCATAAAAATCGCTACCCTGACACCACGCTCGGCGGCGGTTTTGATCTGCTCTTCCGTTAAGGGCGGACGGCCGCGCATTAAGATTCTCCTCGCGCTAATCTTGCAAAGGCCTGCCATCCAGAGCGGTAAGCTTTTCGGCGCAGACGCATATCCTCGATGTCGACGAGAATGACGGTCATCGCGTAGCGCTTAATCTGTCTTTTCAGCTTGGAGCGAAACCTTTTGGGGATGCCGGAGAGAATCTTGAGGATCGCGTGATAATCGCCGACGGTGAGGCACTCCGAACGGAGAGCCTGGTAAGTCTGGGCCGCTTTGACGGCTTTCATCCTGCCTTTTGAGCGCTTCACGGCATTGAAGATACTCTATTTCTGCGCCTTGTCAAGATGTGACCGGTTTCTCCTCTAAGGAAAAGCTGTCCGGAAATTGATTTCTAGGCCGGTAGACGCAGCGCTTTTTTTTATCTTTTTCTAGTCCTAGATCGCGCATGATCCGCGAAATCGTGTTGCGGTGGACCCCGGAGGAATCAGCGAGCGCGGACTGGTTATTGCCATTTCTCTCCAGTCCTGCCGCGACCCAAGCACGCAGAAACATCTCTTCGGCCGCGTGCAATTTGATGCCGCTCAATTGGCAGTCTTGGGCGCATGCGATCATCAGGGCCCGTAACGGCCGCGGTTCACCTCGGCCCGGTTGACGGGCGGCCTGCGCCTTATTTCTTGCCATTTTCCAATTCCTGCATCCACTTTTCGAGAGAAGATCGGCGAAACCGCCACCGGTTTCCCAGCTTGAACGCCGGTATGTGACCCCAACACGCATATCGGTAAAGCGTGTCTACGGAGAGATGCAGGTAGCGGGCGGCCCCGCGAATATCCATGACCTCCGGAGATGAACCCGATTCAGGAGGCCGTTCGTTCTGCGGCACGTCTCTCCTCCTCTACCCGATCGAGGTCTTCAGGTCGCGGAAGGGCGAACACTTTCGCCGCTTCCTTGATCGCCGCGTCCCTCCATGCCAAAAACAGAATATGCTCAAAATCGCCACCTTCATCCGTGGCGTAACCCAGTTCACGTCCTTTCCAGGTGACGATTCTGCACACGAGACGCCCCGCGTTGCTCGTCCAGCGTGGGCGCGCATCGTCAAAAACCGCAAGAACCGCAGCTTCGTAGTTGATGCCCATTCACGCCACCACCCGTTCCACCGTCACCGGCAGAACCACAAAGTCGGTATGCGGCCAGCATGGAACAAGGCTCCCGCGTAATTGCTCAGCCGCTTCAGCGCTTCCATGCACAAACAGGCGGTCGACGGCTATCGGGCGCGCGTACTTGTCGCAAAGCTGTCCGTTACACAGAAAGAGTCCTCCCGTGGGGATCGCCATTACCACGAACCCTGTGAATGGAGCGCTCTTGTCGGGCACGTCTGAGTTCAAGGACGTTCCTCCTCATGGGCGCACATCGAGCAGCGCCACAATCTTCCATAACGCAGCCGCATCGGGCGTTTGAAACCGTACCCCTCACACTTCGGACAAAACGGAATTTCCATCATCTCCGGCGCATCAGCTACGGCGATCTCTGACGCGGCGTCCTGAGATGAAACGACCCCTTCGTCGTCCCGGACGCGAAAACGCACCAGGTTTCGCACCGGCTGTGGTCCGAAGTTGGTCGCCTCCGACAGCTTGGCGATGCAGAACTCTTTCTTAGTGCTTCCAGATGCTTCCGCGGCCGCGTCGATCGCACGCATCAGACCATCAGGGAATCCGCGGATATTGAGAACCGCCATATTCATCACCGTGTAGATTCGTTGTCGCACCATTTATGGTGCTTGTCAAGTCGAATGATTCAGAATCTCTAGCCATGCCTCATCTTCATCTAGTCGGGCCACATGGGCGACCAATCCGTAGGTGTTTAGGCCGGTACGCAGACGCGCTTTTTCGAGATGGTTTTTGGCGGTCTGGTAGCACACGCCCGCCGCCGCGGATGCGCTCTCCACACAATGACCATTAGCCAAAAGACGAAGTAAACGAATTTCTGCCGGGGTGATGTGCAGTTCTCTTCTCGGGGGCGTCTTCATAGGGAATGGGGAAGTCCGCCTCAATCTTACCCCAACGCCGCTCAGGCCGGGGGCTTGGTAGCTATGCGCTTGGATTGCTTTAGCGCGTCTTTCACTTGCAGCATTTGCACTTCGCCGATACAGGCCATAATCCTGTTTCGGGCGTTCATCAGAGATACAAACGCGGCGTCGTATTCTCGCTGCGCCTCACGAAATAGCCGTTGCGCCTTTCGCGTACTCCGAGTCGTCATCCCCTTCTCCTCCCTCTCCACACCCACTCCCACGCCCGCTCCCACGCCCGCTCAAGCAGGCGCAGGAGCCAGAAGAAAATGTCACCTTGGGCGCTACGCATTGGGTCAGTCTGCCGGTTCATAGGTCTCCGCGAAAATGTCTGGTTTGCAAGGATACCGCTCGCCCTTGACGCCCGTGATAACCCAGTCGCCGGGGCAAACGATGTGACCACCTTCAAGCGTGTCAATCCAGCCGTGAACATGCATTGTCAACTTGCAATGTTCGCATTGCTTGTCTGCGGCGGTATCGGGGCGGCGAAAATAGCGCACGATGTTGCCTTCGCTCAAAAACTTCTCGCCGTCGAACTCTAATGGCTCGCAGGCGTCTTGCGGGTGATCGCCGTTCTGAAACCACTGTGTTGCGTCAATAACTACCGGCTTCTTTCTGAATTTCGCCATCTCCACCCTCCGCAGCCGCTCCGCTGCCGGTTACAGATCAAAGCTCCACGGGATCGGCCCGTCGCCGGAAAGCAGCCGGAAACACGGGTACTCGACTCGTAGTATCCACGGCGTATCCTGAGCCTCCGTCTGTAGCTGGCCATGCATTCCCTGCCCCCACGTCGTCTGAATAGCCGACAGGTTCTGAAACGCGCTCCCCGGCGTGAACTCTTGCCCATTGAAACGCAGACCCAGTACGGACCAGACCTTGCCGTCGAACGCGCCCCGGACTTGGTACAGGTTAGGCGCATTAGGATTGATGGTCACCGCGAAGCCTGAGTCCGCCCATCCGGTTCCGGTCGGGTCAAGCTGGATCATGCCGCTTTTGCTCTGGTTTATCTGCGTCGAGTAGTTTGCCTGCGCTCCGCCGGAAAAGGTCACCTTGTC
Organism: Candidatus Acidiferrales bacterium; assembly: GCA_036279175.1. Taxonomy (GTDB): domain Bacteria; phylum Acidobacteriota; class Terriglobia; order Acidiferrales; family UBA7541; genus Palsa-295. The sequence continues at coordinate 9,945 of DASUJR010000474.1, forward strand.
GTCGAATTCCAGCCGGGCGGAGTGCGTCAAGTCGACCGCCGGAATCAGGAACTTGCAGTCAAATCCGAAGTAGCGGTCGGTTGGCAGAATTTCGCTGTCGCCAACCGGCGAAATGAGGCCGCCAGCCATTTCCTGTAACGCTTCGTTTATGCTCCACAGATTCCCAGATGAATCGGTGACCGCTTGATAATCTGCGGATTCAACTTTATTGATGTCGGGGGCAATGTGCGCGCCCCACGCATCCCGTGTGCGATCGTAGATATGTAATGTGCTCAATTTCGTCTCCTTTATTTCGATGTTACAGAGGTTGTAAAGGGGTTGAATAAGGAAGCATCAGTGGATGGCGCGGCGCTCCATCTTTACGCCTTCCAAGACACATCTTGGAATGATGAGTTGGTATTTTGGAAAGCACCATTCCGATCCGTAGACGCAGTGGACCGGTCGTCAAATGCTGTGTACATCCCCACGCGCAGATGACCTCGTGGCCTTCCATAAAAGCCTCGTGCAGATACCAGTCATTCTGCGGTCCCACCGGATCGTCGCTCTTTGCCAGGGCGCGCGGATCGGTCGACCGCAAGCCGAACAGATTCACCACAATCATGCGCGCGTATCCCCACCGCTTAGAGAACCCGATACACTTGCGAATCGTGGCATCGTCGATATTGGCGTCGGCAGTGCTTGGATTCAGCATCAACCAGGTCACGCAGTTGCCGTCTCCCCACCGCCTCGTAAGGCTATAGCGGTACCGTCCACATTCGGAGATCACGGCCGCGTTGCCATCGCACTCAAAAAGAGTATCCATTCCTATCTTTGCTGTTCCAGTCGCTCTGCGGCGTCGGCCCAGGCTGCAGCTTCGGTGACACCTTCTCCCTCAATGCTCGGCCCCTCCCTCTCGCCGTAGGGATCGATGATGAGAAATTTTTTACGAAATTTGGCCGCGCGATAGTCCGGACACCGCTCCCGCACTTTCTTCTCCGCTTCCGTCACCGCTGCACCTCCTGCGCGGACTTCATGCCGCGCTGCAAATCGGCTTTGATGGATTTGAGGCGCGAGAGGATGCGCCCATAGGTTGCCACGTCGCGAGCAATGCGTTCGGGGCGCGGTATATCCACGGCGATCAATGCGAACGTTTCACCGTCAACGTGGCTGTCAAGCAGTGCAATCTCCCGCTCCACCTGCCTTATCTCTTCCTGCCGGTGGCGCGTGAACTCGGCGGCGGCGTGCCATGCTGCTTCGGGTGAATCAGCGTAGGGAAAGGAAATAATCCAAGCAATGAAAATGCGCCATGCTTTTGCGGGAACAAGCACCTCATCTTCTTCCCCAAAAATCGCGTCGTCTTGAATTTGCGGATCACCCTCCCACGCATCTCTTACCAACTGCTCATCTGCGGTCATCCGCGATCTCCTTCTCGTTCTTCTGCGCGGGCGGGGCAGCTTGGCGGCTTCTCGTAAACTGTATTTGGTTGGCGATGACAGCAGAAGCAATCTCATCTGTCACATCGAATTTCTGTCCGGTAATATGAACTATCTCCTTACCATCCTTTTGCTTCAGGATTTTGTAACGGTTGGAAGCGTAAAATCTCTGCCCCAAAGGAGACCAGAAAATCCGGATTCGTTTCGCTTGGCTCATTTTTCCTCCAGCAACCTGTAAGGATTACTTACAGGTTCGCTCTTGCGCCTGATGAAGCGCTCATTTTGGTCTGCTCCTCGGTTGCTGGCGGGGCGGGAAGTGGACGCCCACAGATATGCGGAACATGGCACACATCGGGGTACGCGCAATTGCAGGCGTGGCACGGATACTTTTGCTCGTTCGCGCCCTCCAGTTCCAGCAGGCGACGGGCCATCTCCTGCACAATGCCCTCAGACGACTCCGCGAGCAGCTTCACTCTCTCAAGGTCTAGCATCTGGAATCCCCTTCTCAAGCTGCGCGCGCCCATCACATGCTTTCCTAACGGCATTCCGATATTCCAGCAATTCAAGCAATGCCTGGACAACAGGATGCTCGTTCTTTCCGTAGTAACTCATGATTCCGGCGACCATTTCATAAGAAACCCTTTGCGGAATTGCCAGCAACTTTTGCAATAGTTCCTGCTCATGCGTCTCAACGTCCATCGGCAATCTCCTTTTCAAGCTGGGCGATGCGATCATCAATCCAGCGATATATAAAGTCATCCGCTGGTGTAAATGCTTGCGCCTCTTTCAGCCCCTCAATCCTTCCGCGCCGGTCGTCGTGCTTCCAGCCGGGCGGAGTGCGGATGAGGTCTACCTTAAATGCGCCATTTTCATTTTCAGAGCACTCCTCAAGGGTAGTCACACCACTACTTGGCCAATAACGAAATTTCAGCCACACTGTTTTGCGATCAGTTGCCATTGGAATGCTCCCTCCTCTGGATTCCATCCTGCTGTGCGAAGGCCATGCAGGCCAAGATACAGAGCAGAGCGCCGACGCCCATAAACGCACGCGAGACAAAGTCATCACAGGCTACGAGAAAGATGATCGGGATCGAGCCGACTGCCCAGGCGAACAAAAGGTTCCATCTCATGATTTCTGCTCCTTCCCGCACGTATGCTCCAGACTACATTCATCTCCGCCCAGACACTTAGGACATGCCATCTTTCTGCTCCTTCCTGCTGGCGATCCGGGCGCGGGCCTCGGCAAGCAATTTCTTTGATCTTTGTTCAGCCGCGATGCCACCATATCCGTGAGAAATCAAAAGCGCCTCTTCCGCTACTTCCGCTCTCTCCCGCTGCTCGGCCAGTTCGCGCCCGGTGGCTTCGAGGTCGTCAAGTGTATCTCGTAGCCAGCCACCTATAACGTGAACTGAAGGATGGATTTCTTTGTCATATCCGACCGATTCGAGCCACTGCGCTCGCTGCTCAGGCGTTGTCTTCATCGCTGGCCTCCTTGTACTTCGCTAAGACTGCGCGTGTCCGCTCTCGAATACTTTTTGATAAGGTGCTATTACCATTAACGTACAAGATAGCAGCTTCCAGAGCACCACACAGTTCCTTCACGGCGGAGCGGTGGTCGGCGCGCCGTTTCCGCTTCGTCCGATGGCAGAACTCGCACTGGTAAACGGTGATGCGGATGGTCTTCATATCTCACCGGTGTCGACGAACCTTTGCAAAATGGGTAGCAACGCGGCAACCTGCTCGCGGTTCAAATGCATACGGGTGTTGGCAACATATTCCTCCGGCATCGGCACCGGTGTCCATCCGTGTCCAGGGATCAGAACCTCCGGGTTGGCGTCTTCGCATCCGATCCAGATGGCATGCTCGTTCGCGAGGCTCGATTTCTGGATGTTGCACGCGACTCCATAGAGATCAGTGAACTCCAGAATCTGAAAACCGCGATTCGTCTCACGGCGAGATATTTTCATGGCTCAATTCTCCGGAACGTCAGGGCCCAAACGAGAGGATTAGCCGACCATGGATGCTTTTCCCCGTTGATCGAATCCCATGTCTGCTGCCAAAACCACCATGGGTCTTTGTCGCAGTGTTCTGATTCAATTGGGTAGCCGTCAGAGCCCACACCGACGAATGGCGAGGGGATGTGAACGCCTTCGGCGGCGATATCCTTCTCGCTGATATCTTGGAGCCGTTCCGCACGCTGATCGGTGATTTCCAGCGTGATCCTGCTCGCCCACCGCGGCATGAACATCGCATGACGACGCTTCCCTGCCCATTCCGGCATGGGTTCATTGTCTGGATAAACAGGCTCCTGCCGCTCAAACGGGGCGACGCTCTTCCAGCCGCCAGCCTTATAGAGAACAGTGACACCTTGCCGCGTATTTTGCAGATGAGACCACACTTCGTGGGGCGTCCTCTCGTCATGTGACTTACCGAGAGACCAAGGCTCTTTCACCCACAGCCTGTCGCCGAGACCACCATAAGAGCATTCGAGCGCCATTGTATCGCCGTCTTCAAACCAGAACATCCCGTCGTAGTAGCTGGCGGGAGTGGATACGCCCTCGTCAGAATAGCGTTTGATCACACGGCGCGTCTGCGTCTTGCGCCCCGCGAGAATCTCCCGAACCGAGTGAGGCGAGAAGATGATGGGGAGTTCTTTCATCCCACGCGCCTGCTTTCTAAGGGCGCGCTTCAGGACTTCTTCCAGAGTGCAGCGATCCATGGATGGTCTCCTCGTCTCAACATTCCTTCACTTTCGATCGTCCGCAGCGCCAGCAGGTTTTGATTTGCACGATGGTCTCACGGCCGCGGTATGTCGCCTGCTGCGGCTTCCCCCATTCGGACCAGTGATGAAACCAGCGACGTTTGCGCGGATATTTTTCTTCGCGGCACATATCGATACCCCTTAGCGCAGAATCCACAGATGCACGAAAAAAGCCAACAGAAGCGTTATCGCGTCGGCGGAAAGCTTGGAGCATACCGACGTGAAGTAGTTGTGTTGTCGATATTCTGGCTTGATATCAGGCTGGTCGGAGCCGTGAAACAGGCTGAGCAACAGCGACGCTGCGAACATTTCCCAGTAGCTCATCCGAAACAGATGCAGGTGGGTGGGCGCAAACCAGTTCCAGACCATCATCCGCATCCAGGATGCAATAAGCATTACGGGCATAGCGAGAGCGATCACGAAGCCAAACGTGATGACCGGAACGGCGATGACCGTTGCGACTGCTTGCGCGATCGCGGCAGAGAGTGGTTGCTGTTGTTCAACGTCCTTCTGTGTATTCAATTTGGTTCCTCGTCTGTGGTTAATCTACGCCGTCGGCTCTCCGGCCGGTGTTGCGAACGACCTGGATACAGCGGTCGTCCCATAATTCCAAGTAGCGCACCATTCTCAAGATTCTGTTCCGATCCTCGCGCATCAATCCGAGCGCTCTATTACATTCTCCGCAAAGCAAACTTCTGACTAAACCAGTAGCGTGGTTGTGATCGAGATGCGTAGCGGGAGATACTAAACAAATTTTGCATAAACCGTCCTGAGCGTTCAGCCTAGCCTGCACCATAGCGGTGTCCACACCATATAAATACTTTCGGCGAATAGCTAGACGACGCGCTGGATTCCTCGCCGCCCATAGCCGCTTCTTCTCGTTGCAGGACGTGCGGTTGTTTTCCAAATAGGCGCGGTCATAACAGGTTTTGCATAATCCTCTGGCGCAATGTTTGCGCTCGGGATGACAATTCGGAACGCGCGAAGACGCATTATTCTTCTTTGGCACCGATTAGCCTCCCGGTGTTTCTCTCCACCTGTATGCATCGGTCGTCGTAGAGACAAATCATGCCGAAATCTTTCACGTTCGTGACCGCAAGGCGCTGCCCGATATGCTTCTCGCACCATTGCTGGATACTCTCGGAAATCTGCTCAGGTCCAGAGCGTGCCAAATTGCCGTCGGCGACCGCGACCCGGGCGGTGAAGATGCGCACCTCGCGTCCCTCGGACAACCATTGTTTAACGCGCTCCACCATGGCGGGAATGGGCGCGCCGATGTGGTGCTCATCGACCCAGCCGCCGTATTGTGCAAGGGTGCCGTCGAGATCAACTCCTATCCATCCGCTCATCGTTCCTTTTTCCCTTCTGCCTTTCTGAGAGCCGCTGCCAACTTGCGAAGTTCGCTCGCGGGCACGCCCCACACGTCATTGTCATGTGACCGCTCCAGAAAACGGTCCATGCCCGCCGCGGAGAGAATCTCCCGGGCTGCCTCGGCGAACTCCCACGAGGCGTCATTTTGTGATTCTCCCGGCCGTCGTTCCTCGGCGACTTTGCTCTCTCGAAGTGCTCGGACTTGATCCATCAGTTCATCGGCCTTCTCCATCCACTTCCACGCCAACTGTTCGTAGAGGTCGCGCTGTGCGGCGACGGGGGCCAACACGTCGCGTTCCCAGCGCCAGCGTTCGCGGACCGCGGGCAGGGTCATGTTGTCCAGCGGATCGCCCTTGGGTACAAAATTGATTCCCGCGGGCTCTGCCGCGGCACTGGACTGGCTCTTGCGCCAATTGGCAACGGCCTCTTCGCGAGTGCTCTTCGCACCGCTTTTGGCCATGCAATTGGAGCACTGCACGTACCAGAGCCGAGACGTTCCGCCAGCCTCGTAAATATCCAACCTGGTGCTCGCACAGAAGGGGCAAACCAGCGGTTTATCCGGCGCGGCGAACATGATGCGCTGCCATTCCCGACAAAGCCAGCGCGCCCAGTCTGTCATCGGCATCGGCTCTGTGGACGTGATTTTCTCCAACTGCTCATCGGTCGGCACAATCGGGTGCTCGGCGAGCGCGTGAAAAGCCGCCGTCAGCGCGGGAAGAAATAACACGCAATCGGGGTCCAGGTTGGGGTCCGGCAGTTCTTTTACGAACGCCTTTCTGATGAAATCGGGTACTTTTATCTGTTCGCTCATTCGTCAGCCGTCTCCCTTCGGCTACTACTTTCTTTTCTTCAGGACAGCCAGCCGCTCTTCGAGCGAATAGAGGCCGCGTTTCCGCTGATCGAATCCGCCGATTGACGGCCCTCTCATTTCGTCACCGACTGGCGTATCCATAACCACAGCGCTGCCAAAATCGTCTCGGGAAGGAGTATCACGAAGATTACCCATACAGACCATCCGAAGACCCGAACTATCATTCGCGCGGTCAGATCAACGAGATTTAGCATTTTACGTCCTTGGCCGCCACTTCCTTGATTACCACGATCCCCGCGGCCGTGCGCAGGTCGGCGGTGCCGTGCAGCATCTTCCGGTGTCGATCGCACTCGGTGTAGAAAAAGCCGGGCGTGGTCGCATCCGAATACGCATGCCGTTTGGCTGCCTGGCAATCGGGGCAGTTGGCGATTTCATCCTGCAACCTTATCCGATCGCTCATCTATCTGTAGCCTCCGGCTTCCAAGTTTGATTCTTCTCGCAATCTCCTTCTTGTAGTCTTCCCATTCCTCGCGCGTTTCGCTCCCGGCATCGCAGCCGACAGGCTGAATCGGAATCAAATCGGGATGGCGGGAACAAATGGTTCCCGAAGGGTGCTCAGCGCCACCACAATAGCGGCAAACGTTACCGGGTATCTCACTCATTCTCCAGTCGCCTCCCAATCGCCGCAGAAGCGGGGGCTGTGGGGCAGGGCGCGGGTGCAGCGCATCATCCTGCCGCCAACGTCGTCCCATTTCTCCCGGCCGCACATCTTCGGGCCCGGGGCGTGCTCCTCATCCGGCGGCGGAACCGGAGGTGCCGCGAGTCCCGGCCGGGCGCGCGCCATTTTCCTCGTCAGCCCCGTGGCCATCGCCGTCACCTGGTCATCGTGCGCCCCCGTTGCTTCGGAAAATCGGCTCGCGGTAGCCGCCTGCAGTTCCGGATTCTCATGCCCCCAATGCTCCGCTTGGAACCCCAGCAACAACCACCGCTGCAGCACGCTCGACCGGCTCCGGTCCTCAGCCTCCGCGATCTCCACCGCCTTGGCCAAAATATCGTTCCGCACATACATCGAAATCAAACTCTTGTCTGCCATAATCGTGAATATAGCGAATATATTCAAATATATTCAACTGTCAATACCGCCGCTGTGTATAATCCAGCGCTAATTTTCCTGCGCCTCATAGTTTAACCATACCTGGTTTCTCGTAAATTTCTCTGGACATTACACTTACACCTTTTCCTGCGCCATATCTCCAGCCGCGGTTATTTTTTCGCCGAATTTTTTTTTGAATTCCCACTTCCCCATCCTTATTCCTGCGCTTCCACCCGGGCACAGCGTGAAGAAGGGGAGGAAAAGCCGTCGATGACGGCGGCCGATGCGCCGATGCCGGACAATTCCCGAGCAGTGACAATGGGAACAAACCTGGACAGACATAGGGGGGGGCATCTAAAAGCGCGCAGCAGGGGGGGATTACTCCAATTCTACAGAATGGGATTCCCCTGGGCCGCAAATAGCGTAAATTACGTGTTTTCAGGGATGGTGACCGGGCACCATCCCGCCCAATTGTGGGCCTGATAATCTGCGCCCAAATTCGCGCCTGATAGCGCTTAGAAGACCTTGTGATGTGCTTGAGGGCCACGCGCCATGGGGTGGTACGTGGGGATGGTGCGACGTTGTAGCGGTCGGCTGGGGGTGTTTCGGATGTAACGCTAGTAGTGGGAGGGGGCGGTGTGCGTGGAGGGCGCGCGCTGGGGTGTGCGTCCTGGCGGGCTGGCAGGCGAGCACCCGGGCAGCCGGGCAGGCGAGCGCAGCGACGGGCGTGCGGAGGTGCAGCGGCGTGTGGTGGCGCAGGCAGCGGCGGAATGCGGGGAGCGCTGGAGCCGGGCAAGGCCCGGAAGGTCCGGGCGGCGCAATGCGCCGTACAGGTGAATGTAGGAGTGTAGTGAGTAGGAGGAGGAATAACGCATCCTGCCCGGCCCAGGCTAATTGACGAGTGGGGAGACGACCAGCCAGCCGAGGGCGGCAAAGATGGCCAGCAGCAGGACCAGTGCCGCATAGACGATCCCTGGCGCGGGCGGCGGCGTGAATTCCGGGTTGGGCTTCGCCTCATCCATGGCTGCCATGGTAGCACGATAGAGCGCAGTAAAACAGCAATACCGCCCGGCACCAGCGATCCGCGCGGCGCGCGATCTTCGCCGGGGATTCCCCGTTATCAGAGAGTCAACAGCAATTCTGCCGAGCGTTACCACTTAAATAACACCCCTCGCAAGTCCTTTGTTTCCAGTCGTTTCAACTTTGCCGTTATTAGCAGGATGGTAAACAGCGAGAATCACCATGCGCGACGTGCTAAGTGATTGGATTAAAAGGTGGATGCCGATCAAAAATATGGTCTTGAGTTTACTAGAGAGTAATGAGGCGCGCTGCGATTCTTTGCCACCGCCACGGGGCCGATTTTGAAATATGGGGCGACTCCCCCACCTGCGCAGAGAAAATGCGCCCTGGGGCAAATACGGCGTTTTCGCCTTTTCAGCCCCCGTCCTAATCAACTAGTAAACAGGTGCTCGATCTATTGGCGAAAGAGTAACATCCCGGCGGCAGCAGGGGGTGGACGAAACCCCATCGGCTATTTTGTCCGGGACATAATCCGCAACGCTATTCTGTCCGGATACCGGCGGCATCCGCCCGGCGCGGCGCGCGGCAACCGCGCGGGGAGAGAGTAGAGCACCTGGAGGAGAGATAGACCATCCTGCCCGGCCACCTGGATCGCTGCCACGCTCCACCATGCACATATATATGGATGGGCGTGCATGCCCCAAAACAGGCCGCAAACATGCCAGAAAAGCCGCGTAAATACTGACGATTCAAAAAGTTTTCCACAACTTTATTTACCATACATATTGCACCGCAGTGCAAATTGCGCTACGGTATAAGAAGTTTTACTGTGATTCCCGCAAGGCGGGGGCAAGGCCGTGAGGCCCGGCAATGATCTTCGACAACCTGGACGGACGCAGGCAACCTTACCTGCACAATTCCCCTGTAGCGCTATTCCGGCGAAAGTGGACGGGCCAGTTAAAACGGACTGACGGTCGAGAGACAGACAGGCAATTCCGATACTGGCAGGCACGAATACCCGAGAGTATATGACGCCATCAGGCATGGGGATGCAGCGATGCATCCTCCGGGCGCATGTCTCAGCCTTTACGCGGCGCGCCTATTGAAGTTGACGAATGAGACAGAGAGGAATGTTATGCAAATCGGCGACCCATACTCAATTTTGGCGTTTACTCTCAACCATCAGTCACGCGCACTTGAAACTTACCGGCACGACTTGCCATTTATCGAGGGCGATACGCGAACGATTCAATACGACGGCGAGGAACCGACTGAGCAGGTATTTCAGGGCACAACGGAAACGGGCGGCTGGTACGATCTCGACTAATTTGCCCGGATGGGCACGGCGGCATGTTCCCACCTCTACGTGGTGCCGCTATCAACCACCTCGAATGGTGGGCGAACGGGAACGCGGCGCAACCTGCCGGTGACTGAATCGATGCGGTCAAGTGGTTGCGAGGGGGGCACGGTCAATGGCCCCCAAACATTGAGGGGTTCACCTCACAAAAAACGCATAGGAGAAACGATGTTCATAACGACGAAGTACAGCGGTTACAACCGCCATGGCGAGCAGAGCGCTGCTGGCCGATTCCTCATCTTGATGCAGCCGAACTTCGACACGAAGTTAACCGGCAAACAGCCATTGCGCGCCGTGGTTCGCTACGTGCGGCTGCGCCAGTTGGGGCACTTTATGATGGGCAGCGCGCGCATTGGCAAACATCGCCTGTCGCTGTCCGGTTCCTACGGCGGCGATGGCCTGCCGGTGAGCGTTCCCGACGAGGTGTATCAGTCGGGCGTGGAACTGCCGCAGGAACTGTACGACGCATGGAACAACGGCGGCGGGTGGAACGGCGCGGGGTCGGAAGCCCCGGCGATGCGCGCATGGGCGCTGGCAACTTTCCCGCGAACGAAAGCACAGATACTGCGCAGCCTGCGCAGTATCTGAAGCCCTTGGGAGGGGGCACATCATGCAATTACGAGTGGACGTTTCCTTCGCCATCGTGGTCGACGCTGAAACTGTTTCCGACGCCATACAGATTGCCGCCGACATGGACCTGCCCGCCAACTACATCGAAGACACCTTCGAGGCAACGGTGGACGATACAGAGCGCGCCTACATCGCAGAGCGCAAAGAGGCAAGCGTGGCGAATATCTCTGTCGCAAATAGGTTCGTCTTTGCCTTTGAGGTGGCCACACGACTGATCGAAGCTGGGCGCATGGATGATGCCATAATCTGCATTCGCTATGGCACTCATCTTCACCCCGAAATGCTCTACATGGATGAATTCACGAGCATGTGCCGGGGGCCGCTTGGCGACTACGTTGCCGCATCGCGGAGTGAGATTTTCAAACTGCCACCTGAGCGCATGCGCGAGGTGGTTTTCGCCATCTTGCGGGAACTGTATCCCGATGCGACGGCTGTACGGTCCCGAGGTGATGCTGAATCAGACGCGCGTCACAATGGGCGCACCGCGGCTGATCCGTTCTGCCCACGAATTGATCGACGTGGAAAACAGCCGCGAAGTCGCGGATGTGCAGGTTTCGACATTGCGCGCCCGCTTTGGCGATTTCCTCTCTGACTCTGAATGGTCGGAACTGGCGGGCGATTATGCCCGCGCCACCGCCGACCTCAACCGTCTCAACCGCCGTTCGCGCGTGCTGCGCGGGCGCATTCACTTCGACGCGGAGGTGCTCTAACCCATGGCTGCTACTGTTCGACCCACTCAACTTTCCAACCTGCTGGCGACGATGATTGCCGCCCGCCTGCCTTTGCTCATCACCGGCGCACCCGGCATCGGTAAATCCGATATCGTGGCGCAGGCCGCCGACGCGGCGGGCGCGCGGCTGCTCATCTCCCACCCGGCAGTCGCCGACCCCACCGATGCAAAGGGTCTGCCGTGGCCGCAGAATCACGATACTCCGATCATTCTTCCCATTGCCGGGAGTGAATATCAGGTGTGGTCCGGCGGAAAACTGAAAGGCACTTTCTCTTTCGAGTCCGAAGCGAAAGAATTCATCGCGCGCCAACCAAACGGCGTGACCAAGGCCACCTTCTTGCCCTTCGGCGAGTTGGCCGAAGCGCTGGAAGCAAAGGAACCGCTGGTCTGGTTCCTGGACGACTTAGGGCAGCCTTCTCCCGCCGTGCAGGCCAGTTTTATGCAGTTGATTCTGGGCCGCCGCGTGAACGGCCATCACCTGCCCGATACGGTGACCTTCGTGGCTGCTACCAACCGGCGCACTGACCGCGCGGGTGTGAGCGGCATCCTGGAACCCGTCAAGTCGCGCTTCGCGTCGATTGTCGAGTTGGAACCGAATCTGGACGACTGGTGCCAGTGGGCCTTTGCCCATGCGGTACCGGCCATGCTGGTGGCGTTCTTGCGCTACAAGCCGGATTTGCTCTCCGCGTTCACCGCGACTGCGGACCTGACCAACTCCCCTGTGCCCCGCACCTGGGCTTCAGTGGCCAAGCTCGAAGCGCTGAAGCTGCCCGCTGAGATCGAAGCCGCAGCCATGGCGGGCGCGGTGGGCGAGGGCGCGGCGGTGGAGTATCTTGCATTCCGCAAGATGGCTGCCGCACTAGTCAACCTGGACGCCATCCTCGCCGATCCGGTGCATGCGCCACTGCCGCCGCCCACCAAACCGGACCAGATGTATGCAACGGCGGTGGGGCTGGCGGCGCGCGCCACTGACAAGAACTTTCACCGCGTTATCACCTATCTCGAACGGCTGCACGCCGCCGATCATGGGGAATTCGCGGCGCTGGCCGCACGCGACGCCACCCGCCGCGACGACAAGCTGCTGCGCACCGAGGCATACGTCAAGATGTGCTGCGGGCCGCTGGGCAAGCTCATCACCGGCCAACACTAACCGCCCGCCCGGAGCGTATCCGGGCATCCGTCTACAGGCTTATAGGTGCCTGTGCCGAATGAGCGCCGGATAGCGCGAAACGGATTCCAACTCTTGGGAGGGGTTGACTATGACAGCATCTGATTTGCACACGCGGGCCATCCTGGTCGGCGCGAGAATCTCGGCGTGGAGCGCACGCAAATACGACCGCAAAATATCGCAGGAAGTTGCCGAGACGCACGGCGCAACCATCGAGGCGGGACGCTATAACAAGCACCTGATGCCCGCCGACGCCGCCACCTATAAAGCGCTGAATTCGCATCTGGCGAACCTGCGCAACATCCACTACGCCAATACTCTGCCGTGGACCGACGACGGCTGGCGCATCCTGCCCGCGCCGAATTATGAGAAGTACCAGGACGCCATGCGCAAGGGATTCCGCGAGGCGGAGGCGCTGCTCGATGCCTTCATCGACGACTACCCGCTGCTGCGCGCCGAGGCGCAGCGCCGTGTCAATGGCCTGTTCAATTCCACCGATTACCCCAGCATCAGCGAGATTCGCAGCCGCTATTCCTTCGGGCTGGAATTCCTGCCCATTCCGGCGGGGAGCGATTACCGGGTTGCGCTGTCCCAGGATGAAATCGACATGATCGCGTCGCGCACCGAGGAGCGCGTCAAACAGGCCGCCGACGCGGCGCAGTCGGACGCGGTGAAACGGCTGTATGACGTGGTGAGCCACATTCACGAGCGGCTGACCGCCACCACCAAAGGCGACGACGGAGAGATTAAACCGGGCATCTTCCGCGATTCGCTCATCGATAACGCGCGCGAACTGTGCGATGTGCTGCAGCGCCTCAACCTGTACGAAGACCCGGTGCTGGAGCAGTTACGGCAGAGGACGGAGAAAATCAGCCGCACCGAGCCGCAGACGCTGCGCGAAAACAGCGACGTCCGCGTCGATACCGCCAAAGAGGCGCAGTCGATTCTGGCTGCTTTTACCGCAACCTACGGGGCAAGCATCTTTGCCCCGTCGAAGTAGGGGGGGGGAGCATCGATGGCAATCCATCGCAAAGTGATACAGGCGCGCACGGACCTGATCCTTGATGATCCGTTCTTCGGGGTGCTGGCGCTGCACCTGAAACTCAAAGAAGACCCCGGCTGCGGAACGGCATGGGTGGACGGCGAGTCCTTCGGCTATGATCCGGCATTCATCGATGCCCTGAGCAGCGCGCAGGTGCAGGCGCTGTTCGCGCATGAGGTGATGCACTGCGCCATGGGCCACCCATGGCGGCGCGACGGCCGCAAGATGGCGGAGTGGAACATCGCCTGCGATGCGGCCATCAACACCGAATTGCAGGCCGCAGGCTTCACCATGCCGCCCGATGGCGTCTACGCGCAGGGCGACGAGGTGGGCAAGTCGGCAGAGTGGATATACTCCCGCCGCCACCGCGACGATCCCCAGGCACCGCCGAAGAAGGGCGGCAAGGGCAAAGGCAAAGGCACCGGCACCGCGCCCGGACCCAACCAGACGCCACCGGACCCCAACACGCCGCCGCAATCGCAACCGGACGGACAGGGCGGCCAGGGACAGCCCCAGCCCAAGCCTGATCCGTTTGGCGAATTGCGCGACGCGCCCACCGCGCCCGATGCCGACGGCGAACCGGCCCCCACCGAGCAGGATTGGAGGCAGAAGGTGGCCGCCGCCGCGCAACAGGCCAAGATGCAAGGCAAGCTGCCTGCGGGCATGGAACGACTGATAGGCGAGGCGCTGAAGCCCAAGGTGGACGTCAAGGCGCTGCTGCTGCGCTTCTTCTCCGAGCGCGCCCAAAGTGATTACAGTTGGACGCGCCCCAACCCGCGTTACATCGCGCAGGGGCTGTACCTGCCCGCCCTGCATTCGCATGAACTGGGCGAGGTGGCCATCATGGTCGACACCTCCGGGTCGATCGGCGGGGTGGCCCTGGACCACGCCCTGGGCATCGTGCAGGAGGTTATCGACGAGTGCAACCCGGCGGCGGTGACGCTGATCTTTGCTGACGCCAGCGTGCAGCGCGTGCGCAGGCTGGAGAAGGGGGAACCGATCACCTGGGAACCCAAGGGCGGCGGCGGCACCGACTTCCGCCCAGCCATCGAGCACATCGAGCAGGACGGCAATTTCGTTTGCGCCCTGTGCATCACCGACCTCTATGGCACCTTCCCTGATAACGTGCCCACCGTGCCCGTTATCTGGCTGTCCACCACGGCAAACAAGCAGGCCCCCTTCGGTGAGACGGTTTACGCCGATTATTGAGGTGATTGCCTTCGGTGAGACGGTATATACTCCCGCAGAGGAGAAAACGAGAATGGGAAAAACTTCAATGATCGATATGGCAGGCCATCGGCACGGACGAATGACGGTTATCGCCCGTGCCGATGGTCCTGATAAAAGCTGCGTTTATTGGGAGTGTCTTTGTGATTGCGGAACTCGAAAGATTGTACGCGGGAAAGACTTACGTAAGGGGGCCATCAAATCGTGCGGGTGCTACCGTGACGAGGCTACGCAGTGGACGACGACGCGCACCCATGGGCACGCAAGCAAAGGGCAAGTGACGCCGACGTATCGTACATGGATGAATATGCGGCAACGTTGCACGAACCCGAAGAATCAGGATTGGGAGCACTACGGTGGGCGCGGCATCCGCGTATGCGAGCGCTGGGAAAACTTTGATAATTTTCTTGCTGATATGGGCAAGAAACCGCGCGGCAAGAGCATTGACAGGCGTGACACTGACGGCGACTACGAACCCGGAAATTGCCTGTGGGCGACGCAGCGCGAACAGTGCCGAAACAAACGGAACAACCGCGTGATTGAATGGCGCGGACAGAAACGAACCATGACGGAATGGGCTGAGTTATCGGGAAGGAAACACGCGACGCAATGGCTCTATCGGCGGTTGACTAAGTACACGCTCGATGAGGCTATGGCACCACTCACAGCATTCATCAGGTAACCCGCGCCGGGGCGGTTCCCCGGCAAGCCTGGGAGGGGCTGACCATGAACTTTCAACTGAGCATCACGCTTGGCAACGACGCCATGCAGACTGGCGAAGACGTCATCCGCGCGCTGTTCGATAGCCTAAAGGGCGAAGCGCATCTTCCGTTGGGTGTTGGCGTGGGCGGCGTCCTTTGGGATGTGAACGGCAACACCGTGGGCCGCTGGGAGGTGACCGACGACGCGCCCGCGCAGCCAACGACGGAGGCAATCGACCTGACCCCGGAAAGCCTGAAGACCCCGGATGGGATAGCGAAAGTCAACGAGGCGATGCGCGCCTTCGAGGATGCCACCGTCGCGCTGGCCAACGCAGCAACCCGTTTCTTCGACGATTGGATGTCCTTTCTTCGCGAAGCCCTGAAGCGCTACGGCACCGACGCTGACCGCGACGGGCTGACCGATGACCTGCACCAGATCGAAGCCCTGATAGGCGGTCGCAACCGGGCGCAGGAGCGGTTCCTGCGCGCCGTCGCTGGCCGCTGATACCTGAACCACTCAACCGCTGCCGCGAGCGCATCGCGGCACCCTTGGGAGGGGTGAACCGAATGAAACGATACCTGATTCTTGCCATCCTCCTGCTGCTCGCTTTCGCCGCAGCGGACGCCACCTCAACACCTCGGGAGCGCGTACAGGTTGTCTACCAGGGCGCGCCCGGCAACTATCTGCTGTACGTCTTTGGCGGCCAAGCGCTGCGCTGCCGCGCGGAAGACCTGCACATCAGCCGCGACGAACGCGGCGACGGCGACGGCCCCATCGTCATCGCCTGCCGCTGATAGACGACCGCCATTCCCGGGAGAGGAGGAAACGCGCATGGAAGTGGATTACGAGCAAGACACCTTCACCTTTGAGCAGTTGTCCGACAAGGCCAAAGAGCGCGCCCGGGACTGGTGGCGCGAAACAGAGGCTTAATACTTCGGCAGTGACAGTGAATTCTTTTACGAATCCTACCTGACGGCCGCCGCCCGGCAATCTATTGGCAGATATTTGTCTCTGGGAGCGGCGCATCCTTCGAGGGGCAATGGACGCTGGATGCCAAGTGCGGCGATGCCGTGCGCGCCGAGTTCCCTAAAGATGAGACCCTGCACGCCATTGCCGACCGGCTGCTGACGCTGGCCATGCCGGTTTTTGTCGCGCGGCGGCTGAAGGGCAACAGCGCTGCGCCGAGCGCCACCATCAGCCAGGGGAGCGGCTGCCGTGGTGTTCACGAGTACACCATGGACGTGGAGATCGACGACGCCGACGACGAGGAGGACGACCCGCGAATCGAGGAGGAGGACTTTCTGAATATCATGCGCGACTTCGCGCGCTGGATTTTCGAGGGCATCGAAGACGAGTACGAATACCAGATGAGCGACGAGGCAGTCGACGAGGCCATAATCGCCAACGGGTACACCTTCGACGAAGACGGCGAGCGTGCCGACTGATAGCGAACCGACTGCCACAAGGAGAGGTGATACTTCATGCAGACACAGAAGGCTAAGCCTTGGGATGCGCGGCGGCGATGGCTTATCGCTTACCTGCGCGACCATAAGCGGGGCGACGTCCTGAACGCTAACTTCGTTGATGAGTATCTGAAGGCTACCGGAGCCAGTTTTTACCCGATGTCTTTCGGCGCTCACCGCTGCCCTGCGCTTGGGCGAGACTTAGCCCGCATGTACACGGAAGGCACCTTGGCGCGTAAGCGAATCGGAATTTACGGGCTTTCTGGGAAGGGCTTCCCTAGATGGGTTTACGTCTATGAGCTTTCTGATTTTCTAGCAGTCCTACAATAACCGCTGGCCCCGGAAGCACCGGGACGGGAAGAGAGCATCCATGACGCTGGAGCAAGCCTTACAGCAACCGTTCGAGGTTTACATGCAATGGTGCTGGGCGTTTGTCGCCAACCGGGCGCAAGTCAACCCGCTGGTGGCGCGGCTGTTCACCTACCCCGGCGCGCCTGAATACTTTGAGGCTGTCTGGGCGCGGCGCTACTGGTTCGCGCGCAACGGCGCAACCTGCTGAGAGGAGGTAGGCACCATGAGCAAACTGATCAAACTGGCACAGGCACGCGGATCGACGGCCACCACGCGCGGCGGGGCGATGCGCTGGCTCAAGGCGCACCTGGGCCATCCGCACCCGGGGCTTGTAGCGACCACCGCCGATGCGCCGCTGATAGGCCGCTGCTACGTCTGCGGCGCGCGGGAGTGGGAACCGTGCCGCGTGTCGCCGCATGCGCCGCTGGCGCAGGGGATGAAGTATCACCCGACGCGGAAGCGCAGCCTGCGGCTGATACGGACAGCGCGGGACGCGCGCGACCTGCATTACAACCGGCGCGGCGCGCGGGCGCTGAAGCGTTTCGGACTGCTGGCCAAAGATGAGGCCGAAGCCTGGGCGGCGGCGCTGACGCGCCCGCTGATCCCGGCAGTGGACTACCCGTACCGCATGAGTGATTCGCCGGGTTCCTTCGGCTTTCACGTCGCCGTGGGCGATAAGCCCAGGCTGAGTGTCGACACCGGCAATGAGTGGGGCAAGTATTCCAAGTCCTGCCGTTATCCGGCCACGAGCCAACACGTATTACTCACTGTCAGCGTGATGACGCTGCAACTATTCCCGTCACTCACCGTCGTCGGCAAGGATCGCGGCACCCGGCTGGTCATCGACGCCGCGCCCTGCGAGGGCGGGTTCCGGCTGGTCTGGGGCGAGCAGTCGCGCGGCCTGCGCGTGCGCGAGGCGCACGGCTACCTGATAGGCGGCCATCTGATCGAGATGGATTCACTGGAGATGGCGCAGAAGGTTTGGCAACACATCGCGGTAAAGAACGTCACCCGACGGCTCGCCGGGAAATCGGTCTGAGAAGGAGAGAAACGAATTATGGAAACCATCACGGAAGTCTTCCCTGGTTACCGGGTCGAGAAGTTGGAGGAGAAAGAAGAGATTTGCTTCGCCTACAAGATCATCGGCCCGCGCAAGACGTTCATGCTGATGCGCAACCGAGTCAACCGTCATGCACTGTTTGTGGTCGGGGAAGGGTTGCGCAGTTCGAACAAGATTCGCGGCTACGAGTGGTTCACCGACAAAGACGGCACCCTGCGCCCGATGCGATAACCAACACCTGATAGGCAACCATCACAACCCGAGCCACGACGGCATCGTGGCGAGCCTGGGGAGGGCAAACCATTGGGCTACACGCATTATTACTACGTCAACAAGAAAGGCATTCCGCCTTCGGTCTGGGCGGCCATTTGCGCCGACGTGCGCAAGCTGATCGCCAAGCTGCCCGCGCACAGCACCACTGCGGGCGGCTATCATTCCTCCGAACCGCTGGCCATCACCTACGAAGACGACGATCCTCGTCCACCGCAGATCGACGTGGAGCGCATCCGCTTCAATGGCACCGGTTACGACGACGCGAGTCACGAGACGTTCATCCTGGAGCGCAAGCCTCCATCGAACAACTGGGGCCGCGACGAAGACGGCATGGCATTCGACTGCTGCAAGACGGCGCGCAAGCCTTACGATTTGGTTGTCTGCGCGGCGCTTATCGTCGCCCGCGCCCACGCTGGACCGCTGATCGACGTCTCCTCCGACGGCGACCTGGAAGATTGGCTTCCGGCGCTGACGTGGACGGCGGAAGTGCTCGCGCCCACGCTGCCTTACATCCGCGCCTTCAGTGAGATTTTCAAAGTGGAGAAGGTGCCCTATCGCAAGCTGAAGACCGGCGCGCAATTCATCCAGTGGCTGCAGACGACAAAGCGCCTGGGCGCGCTGGAAAGATCACAGGAGCCGGTGTTCTGATCCGGGCAAGTCGAAGAGCAACCGTCAGGCGGGAATCACAGTAAAACCAACTAGACAGTAATGGGGAGGTGATGAGTATGGGTCTTGATATGTATCTGACGGCCAAAAAGTATCTCAGCGAGCTTGATCCCGCCGAAAAGAAGGCGGCCGAGGCCATCGCCGCGCTGCTGGGAGTACCGCTGACAGTTGAGACGGTCAGCCTGCGCGCGGCCTACTGGCGCAAGGCCAACGCGATTCACAAGTGGTTTGTCGCGCACGTCTCAAATGGCGAAGACGACTGCCAGGAACACGACGTCAGCGACGATGACCTGCGGGAACTGCTGGCCGCCTGCGAAGCGGTTCTGGCCGACCGCTCGAAGGCTGCTGAACTGCTGCCGACGCAAGATGGTTTCTTCTACGGCGGCACGGCTTATGGCGATGGCTACTTCAGCACCCTAGAGGACACCAGACAGCAACTTCAGAAGCTGCTGGTCGACCGGCGCTTGAATGACGCCTTCAAGGATTTTTATTTCACCTATCGCGCAAGCTGGTGATAGGCGACCCATCCAAACCGCGCCCGGCGGCAATCCGGGCAGGCCCTGGGAGGGGCGAGAACACATGGCAATCACCTACAAGGAAGTTCCCGGCTCAGCGACGTCAACCATCATGGTCTACCTTGACCAGAAGCTGGCGGGGCGAATCCTCCACACCCATTGCGGCTGGGTGTATTTTCCCAGGGGGCGACGGGTTGGGGGACAAGAGTTCGCCACGCTCGAAGCCTGTAAACGCTCGCTGGAGCATCCCGAAGCCACCACGCCACAGGATGTCCACGCGCAGCGCGCCGCCAAGATTCGCGAACTGCTCGAAGACAGCCCGGCGGTAGAAGAGAACGGCTACGAGATTCCCGCCACGCCGGAGCGCTATCTGTGCATCGAGCGGCAATCCGGCGATGCGGTCTGGGCCTACACCGATGACACGCTGGCCGGGCTGGCGCGGTCGATCGACGAGAGCGAGACGACCGCCGACGACTACGAGGCGATTGATCTGGACACCGATCAATCCTTCAATGTCGAGATGAGCGTTTCGGCCTTTTACTCGCACGGGGAACCGTCGCGCGTGGAAATCCATCCGACCGCTCCGCCGCCCGCGCCATCCCCGCTCGCTGATACAAGGCTTCTAGCTAAGGTGCGGGAGGCGCTGGACTACGCACAGAAACTGATTCCGACGGCGCGTCGCTACTTCCCGAAGTCCATTCGCAACAGCGACACGTTCCAGTTGGAAAACGCCTGTGCGACGTTGGGTTCCGCTATTCGTGCCATCGAGACAGCGCCGATGCCCGAGGGCACCGCCACGGACGGCACCACGGCAATCAAGCTTTCCAGCGTCGAACTGGCGGCAGTGCTCACCGGCCTGCGCATGTACCAGAAGCACGGCATTGACGCCGAGATGCTGGACATCGCCACCAATGCGGGCGAATTCCAACCACTCGATAACGTCGACATCGACGACCTGTGCGAGCGCCTCAACTGCGGCGACGGGGCGGAAGATGAAGACGGTCCCTATTTGCCGCTAACCGATCCACGCCGCTGCGACGACTGCACGCACCCAAAACACGTTGGGAAGGACTGCCCGTACTGCAAACCGGGCGACCATTGCCATCCTCATCCGAAGGACTCAAAGGAAAGCGGGTGGAAATACCTGTAGAACACCATCATCACGTTTTACCGAAATCACACCGGGAGGAATCAACACATGGAAATCACCAACGTCAAAGTCGTCGATTACGGGGAACAGCATCCGAACGTCGCCCTCCAGTGGCAGAGTGATGGATTCCGGTTCCATGTATGGGAAAACGAGCCGAATGTGCTCTTCAAGAATCCACCTTTGGACGTGGCGCGCAATAACCATCGCTACTTCCATACCCGCAGGCTGGACGCCCGTAGCAAAACCAATGCGGCGATGATCGCGCTAGCTCGGCAGATCGCCACCAGATTAGGTCTCTATGAGAAGGCGGTTCAAGAGAAGCAGGAGGAAGCGGAGTCGCAGGAGCGCAAGCGGCAGGCGGCCATCGCGCTCAACCGCAAGCGAGAAGCCGCCGAAGACCTGTACGCGACGCTGATAACGGCTCTGGCGGCGTTAGAGAGCGGCCCAAACTACGCTCCCCGGCGCGAAGCCATCGCGCAAGTGCGCGGCGCGCTCACCAGGGCGGGATGGATTCCAGCGCCACCCTCGCCCCTCACGCTCGCCGGAACGCCGCGTCTCATGGATGCAGCGCCGGAGCCGCTCCACGATCACGAGCGTGCCACCGATAAGCTGGAGATTCATACCTCCGCCGGAACGGAATGTGCCGTCAATCGCGGCGAGCGCTCAGGACGCCTGTTTGCCGCTTGGGACGCCTGGGTCAAAGAGCAGCGCGGCTGCAGCGCCGAGGCGCACCACTGGAACGCGGTGCTAGAGGCGGCCTACGACTACCTGAACGAGGAAACACCTTTCACCCTTGACGACGACGAAATCGCCGACGTCCGCGCACTCTGATAACCGCCTCCGGGCGCACCCGGAAAATCACACGGGGAGGGACTAAGCTATGACGCGAGCCGAACAGAAGATCATCCGCGACCACTACTCCTATCAGCGCCTGCGCTTCCGCAAGGACGGCACTGTCGAGGGCCAGAAGCGCGCTGGGGGCGCGTGGGGCCTGCTCTACAGCGCCGAGGAGGCCGCCCGGCACGTCGCCGTCGTGAAGGCGCAACGGATACGCGAGACCCATCCTGAGCTTTGCGAGTGCGGGCGACCGTGGAATGATTGCGCCACCCGCGACGACGAAGAAGCGCCGCACGGCGACCGCTGATAGACAACCCATCACATCATTCTTACCAGGAGATAAAACCACTATGGCTACAACGACTGCAAATCCGTTTGAGGAACTGGCGGAGGCCGCCAACGAAACCACCACCGATCTGCGCATTACCGTGTCTACCACTCTTCTGGTGCGCGACTTCCATCTCCCCCAACAGGCGTGGAGCACCCCCGATGCGCGCATGGAGATACTCCAGCAGCGGCTGCACGAGATATGGGAACGGGCCGAGCGTATCGGCCTCGATCACGACTATCGCTTCAACGCGGCATGGTCGGAGGCGCTGGCCTTCGCGATGAGCCAGAGGATCATGGCCGTCGCCGCCGACTGAAAACACACCAGAAGCCGGGCCTGATGAGGTGAGAATAATGAAGTTTATTTTGGAGATCGAATTCGGGACGGCGCGCATCCGTACCTTTGCCGACCTGGGCCGGGCGCTGCGTCTGCTGGCCAACTGCGGGCTGTTCTACCAGATGTTAAAACCGGAGGACGCTCCGCGCCACGGGCAAATCACTGATAGCAACGGAGAATGGGTGGGCCGCTGGCAGATCGATGGGAACGAACCGCACCCAAGAAAGGAACAACAATGAATCGAGCCGACCACGTGACAGAATTCGCGATAGAGAACAAAACTATCGTCGAAATTATCAAAGGGTTGAATGCTCACCTTGAGCAGCACATCCAGCGCGAAGAGCGAGATTGGGAGACTTTCTGCTGCTCTGCGGCGTGGGAGAATCCCAACGCCGTTCTACCTGAGCGCTACCGCTGGCTGATCGCCTTCTCCGTCGAGGGCGAAAGTGAAGCGTGGTATGTGCATGTGGGAGCCATTGTACAGCGAAGCATCTTGTCGGCGGCGAACGCTTATATCGACATGGGCTTCACAAAAGTGTGGAGCGTGGAGGCATCCTTTGCCGTGCAGAAGGAAGCACAGCGCTTTCTCACCGCCGCGCGATGGAACTGATAACAAAGGGAGGCATGGAGATGGCTTATCGCACGTTCTTTCTGTTTGCCGCCGGACTCGCCGAAACACTGCAAGTCCCGCGCGGCACCAAGGCTGCCATCATGGCACACGTCGAAGAAATCGAATCAACGCTAGGGCTGAAGCGCACGAAGTTTCGCGACAATCCGCAGCATTGGGATCACTTCGACGAGAACTACCGGAAAGGATTCCCGAACATTGACGAGGAGATTCTTTGCGAGACCATCTCCAATCACAATGCTTGGGTCCGCGAGATGTACGACAAGTTTGCCCACTGGAGCGAACATCCATTTAAGCGGGGGAAAGGGCATCAAGCTGAGCACTGTGTTGACAGCGGCTATCCGGTCGGATGGCGCAGCGAGAAGCTTTCGCCGCGCGATGCGAAGAGGTTCTGGCATGCGCTGGAATTTCTCAAAGTTCCCGTGGAGCGCTGGTCGATGGATTACTATCGCGAGCGCATGGAGCATCTCTACGAAGTCATGCGCGGGCGTGAGAGCGAAGGTGTCACCTTTGATATGAAGCCACTGACGCCGCGCCAAGCCGCTGAGGTAATCATTCTCTTCGCGGAATACCTCGACGACCACGACCTACGTCTCGACGTCCCGAACGATAGAGACTATCTCGCTTCGTCCTACGATGGCGGCTACCAATGGTGCGAGAAATGCGGCCCTGTTGCCGAAGGAGACGAGGATATTTGTAAGAAACGCGGCTGCCCGATTCGTGCCGAACGGAAAGCAGCAGGTTACTGACATGCTGAGAGAACTTCGCATCGTTAAAGCCGACTTGGACAGGATTAAGCTCTGGCTAGAGCAGGAGGCAAAGTACCGCCAGGATACCTCCAGCCATATCGAAGACGTTGTTTCCGTGGAAGCAATCCTGTCCTTCTGCAACGAAGCGCGCCGGGCGCTCGAACCGCTGCTGAAAGAGTTGGAATTTCAGGATCGCATCAGTCGCGCTCACTTTGATAATGAACCATAACCAACCACCGGGAGGTGAACACATGCGAGCGAAATACTTCTGCACATACTGCAAACAGCCGTCCGAGTCATTGAAAGACCCGAAGAACGGCAAGGACAAGATTCGCGCATTTCAATCCGGCTGGGTGGCCCGCTATCTCAAGTGCGGCCATCTCACCGCCGTTACCACTCCGCCCATCACCGAGCCGCCGACGGCTGTCGTGCAATAGCGGGAGGCTGCATGACGATCATCGCCGTGACACTCAAAGACAAGTCCTCAACCGTCATCTCCGCCTGCGACAGCGGAGAGCGCACTCGCACGCGCATCATAACGCGCGTTACGGTAATCGTGAGCGAACGCACTCAACCGTCTACTTGACGCCTCGCTGTGGAAAGCGCAGACTTATTCCAACCACGACAACCGGCTGATAGCCGATCAACTCTTGGGAGAGGATTGCACATGGATATTTTCAAGGGGCGAGAGGAACAACTTGCCGTCATCAAAGCTATCAAAGCGGGCGACATGATCCTGCTCGCCAACTACAACGAGAGAACACGCATCGAGCGGGTGGAGCGGGTGACGGATACCATGATAGTCACCCCACACTGTCGTTACTACCGCATCACGGGCAAGGGCAAGCGTGCTGGGTATTCGGTCGGCTTTCATAGGTCATTCCACATCGTTCGCGTAGCGACGGATCAAGAAATCGAGGCCGACCGCGCCGAGCGCCAGAAGGAAGCGGACAAGCGAGCGGAGTATACGCGCAAGGAGGAGGCGAGGCGCGCGAAACGGCAGCAACTGAGCGATCTTTTCGCCGACGGCATCACCGTTGATTACGCCGAGATGAGTGACGGCGACGGAACCCTGTTCCGGATCGCCGGTCTCAGTGAAGAACAGGTACGTCGGGCCGCCGAGGCGATGCGCCGGGCAGAAGACTGAATGACTCGTGAAGAGCTTATCGCCAGATTCGTCTGGACCGCCGACGGCGTTGTCTTTCATCACGCATGCGGCGAAGATGACTGGGCGAGCACCATCTGCCTGACCGAACCGTCCGCCAAATATAGCGACGACGAGCTTGGCAAGCTGGCGGCCTTTGCCGACGAGCAGGACGCGGAGTATGACCGCGTTCTGCCGCGCCGCGAGGGATGCAACCTCACGGTGATCGACAAGTGCGCGGACGGTCGCTGGATGCGCAAGCGCCTAACCTGGTACCTCGGCCCCATGCACTCTCCCGATCTGGACGCGGCGCTCGCCTTCCTGCGCCGCAAACCGCTGCGCATCTCCCGCCACGACATTGATTTAGGAACCCGCTAGGCATGAAGATCATCTTTCTCGACTTCCATGGCGTTTTATTTATCCCCGCCTGCGCGGTGACGGCGCGGTTACAAGGGAGCGCCATTAAAGCCTGGGAGCCAGCCGTCGAAGCGCTCAACCGCATCACGGAAACCGCGGGAGCAAAGATTGTGGTCACCGCACCCTGGCGATCATCGGGCATTTTCCAGATGCACAAATTGTTCGCGCAGTGGGGATTGACCACATCATGCGTAGACATTGTGCCCGACGGCGACAACCGCACAGACGAAATACGGAAGTGGTTTAAGCTCGCCGCCACGCCGGAGACATTTGAGAATCGCCTCGGGCACATCCAGTCGTTTGCAATTCTCGATGTGGGCTCTATCTATCCTCCGCTTCATAAGTATGTGGTTAGTCCAGACGTAGAGCAGGGCCTGACGCAAAAGGAAGCCGATAAAGTAATCGATCTACTGGACCGCCCGGACCATTATTACGATTCCGAAAAACACCTCATTGCAAATTATTATTGACACCGTGATGTGAGAAGCGCATGATTAGTCATGGGAGGGCAATGCTTATGCTTAGAAAGTTCCCGAGTCTCGCCGACGATCAGCACGGCTACGCGATTGACAGCGGAGCCTACAATAACTCCGCGCAGGTCCACGAATCCTTTCGCATGTACCAGACTTACGGCGACGGATTGATTCAGCACTCACCCGACTGGCCTATCACCACCGACAACCTGACTGATTTCCTGTTCTCTCTCGCCGCCTACGCGCTGGAGCATCCTGAAGACGAAGAGCTTCTTCGCCATCTCCTCTTTCGTCTCAATCGCGGGCCCCTCAGACAGGCCATCGAATTCTGTGCGACGGTCGTTTGGGGCAAGCGAGACGAGGAGAACAAGAGCTACGAGAAGCGGCGCTACTTCTCCATCGCTGAGCGGAAGTGGGGCACGCATAAGACCAAGCAGTACGACAAGCGCTACCAGGAATTGACCAGCGATCATGACGGCACGACGAAGTCGCTCTATCGGCTTCTGCTTCCTGAGTTCGCCGACGGTCTGGAACGCTACCTGACAGCCCGCGCCATCTATCAGTGGACCATGGAGGACAGCGACCGCTACATGCAACTCCCCGGCACGTTCCTGAAGTGGTTCGAGGGCGACGGATACGACAGCAGAGGCAACGACAAAGCGAGGGCGCTGCGCGATGCCTTCGAGGCATGCGTTGCCATCGCTGAATCCTGGCAGAAGCGGCAGCACACCGAGTGCCACATCAACAACTACAAGAACCGACTGGAACACGCCCACGAACAGGCGCCCGAGACGGTCGCCGAATCCGATAACCAGTGAATCAGCAACGAGAGGATGGAACAGACGCCATGCGCCGAGCCATGAAACGCATTCCGAAAATCGAATTTCCATTCCGCAACGAAGCGGCTGCGACCGTCATCGGGGAGAAAATCCTCTTTCTGACTATCTCGCCAGATGATATGCATGACGATCCCACTCAACACCCTGGATTTGGGAAATTCCAAACCTTCGGCATGCGTCCTGCCTATACCAGCGAGATGAGTCAAAGAGACGCGATTGAGATGCTCATGAATGATCCAGATTGCGTGCCGCTCTTTTTTAGTGATCACAGATCGCGATGCAAATGGTGCGTCGCCGATCTATCCAGCTTCCAGACGGCTCTGGTCACGGCACGGCTGAAAGACGCGGAGCCGGAGTTCTACGCAATCAACGGCGTCTGGATTCCCGACCAGTGCATTCGTAAGTCCTACACCGGCCAGGATGGACTCAGCCGCCGCGAGTGGATGGTCAAGCAGGCGGAAAGCGCCTGCGTCACCTATACGAAGTGGTGTAACGGTGACGTCTATGGTTATGAAGCGGAGGTCTTCGGTCTGCGTCGCGGCGATGACGAAGAACCTCTCAAAGCGCGCGCCTACTATAACTGGGCAGAGAGGCTGCACGAAGATTCCTGCCGGGGAATTTACGGATGGGAAGCCGCCGTCGACGACCTGCGGTTCGCGGTCAGGAAACTTCTCCATGAAATGAATTTCAGCCGCCGGGCCATCAGCGCGGCGATGAAGGAGGCTGCATGAATGTAAGCGAGGCTGTACTCGACGTTCTTGGAAACGCGAGCACAAGTGGAAATGTTCTCAAGTTAAGCGGACAGCTTCAGAGAGACTTGTACGTGTCCGTCAATCGCGTTCTCGAAGCGGCGGGCGGCAAGTGGAACCGCAAGGCCGCTGGACACATCTTCTCTGATGATGCCGCGGAGGTCGTAGATCAGATCGTTCTCACCGGCAAGGTGATCGACAGGAAACAGGAGCTTGGAGACTTCCCAAGTCCTCCTGCGGTCGTCAAACGCTTGGTTGAAAAGGCCGATATTACCGCCGGTATGTTGGTTCTGGAGCCGAGCGCGGGGTCCGGAAACATTGCCCGCGAAGTGCTCCGATACACCGACCGCTTGCATTGTTTCGA
This sequence comes from Candidatus Acidiferrales bacterium, assembly GCA_036279175.1. Lineage (GTDB taxonomy): Bacteria > Acidobacteriota > Terriglobia > Acidiferrales > UBA7541 > Palsa-295. Next base: position 37,611 of record DASUJR010000474.1, read on the forward strand.
GATCGACGAAACGCACTGTAGGGAGTTATCACAGATTGCCAAGTCGATTCACAAGGCCGACTTCCTTTCGATTGAACCGTGCGCCGAATATGACCGTGTGGTGATGAATCCGCCATACGCGAAGCAGGCCGATATTCGGCACGTACTGCATGCGATGAAGTTCCTGGTTCCATGTGGCAAGTTGGCATCCGTCATGTCTGCGGGGGTGGCCTTCAGGACCAACTCTCTGACAACGCAGTTTCGTGAGATTGTGGATGAGATCGAGCCACTGCCTGAAGGTTCTTTTGCATCATCGGGGACCATGGTCAGCACAGTGATAGTGACCATCACCAATCGCCAGTAGTTCAAGGGGGGCTAGGCAACATGAGAACCTCTGAATACAAGTTAATCCTGCGGGCGGTCAGAAAACTTCTTCAGGGAATGAATGTCGCCGACGTGCTGGCGGCGCGCGACTTTGTGCGCGCCGAGCATGTAGCCTGAATGCTTTCCATGTCTCCGCGTCCGTCACGGACGCGGTCAACCATAACCAAGTAAACCGAGACAGGAGTTCTCCATGAGCACAAATGAAAATGTGATCGCAATCAAAACCGTCATCGAGGCATTGAGGGCGGAGATTCTCGAAAGACAGACGGTCATCGCCTCTCTTCAGCAATTTCTTCCCAAGAGCCCCGAACGCGCGTCGGCTGTTACCGACCTTGCAACGAGTGTGGGCGCGGACTCCAAAATCGTCGTGGCCAGGTGGGTTCCGGAGATCACTCCCGAGACGGCACCGCCTGCGCGGCGCAAACACGTCTGGACCGACGAGCAGCGGAAGGCCGCAGGTCGCCGGGCCAAAGCCATGTGGCGCAGGCGCAAGGCCGCAGGCGGAAAAGCCACGGTCACCAGGCGCACCCAGAAGAAGGGCTAAGGCGCACTCAACCCACAACCACGGCTGAGAAGTGCCGCTAGGCCACTCAGCCGCATCACCCCGGCGGTTATCCGGCCAAAAGAAAGCGAGGGCCATATATGGCCAAGGATGTACAAATCAAGACGACGGTCGAGGCGCTGGTCGCGGCCATTGAAGTGTCGATCTACGAGCGCAAGACGTCGACGCTTCCGATCCTCAATGACGACTTCAAGCATCTCCTCATGCCCATGCGCATCTGACGCCGCGCTGCGACTTTACACTTGACAATGCGGTGTGAAAAGCGCAGAGTAAAACACACCACGCAACCGAATGTCTCAAACCGGGAGGTAACGATATGGGCACCAGGCATCTGACATGCGTTTATCAGGACGGCCAGTATAAGCTGGCACAATACGGCCAATGGGACGGATACCCATCTGGGCAGGGCGTGATCGTGCTGGCTTTCCTGCGCGACCGGCTTCTCGGCCGCGAGGATCGCTTTATCGAACGGCTCAACGCCTGTTTCACGGCGACCAAAGAGCAGGTCGAACAGTGGTACCGCGAGGCCGGAAACACCAGCACCGACGGCTGGATAAACGGCATAGTCGCCGAAAAGTTTACCGCCGCCCATCCCTCGCTCTCGCGCGACACCGGGGCGGCCATCCTGGCGCTAATCATGGCCAGCCGGGAGCCGGTGCCCTTGCATCCCGATCTGAACTTCGCCGCCGACTCGCTCTTCTGCGAATTCCTCTACCTGGTCGATCTCGATAAGCGCACCTTCGAGGTCTACACGGGCTTCAACACCGAGCCGCTCACCGAGGCCGACCGCTTCTTCTTTCTGATGGAAAAATCGAAAGTGGAGCGCCGCGGCGAAGACCAGTATTACCCGGTCAAGCTGCTCATCTCCTTCTCGCTCGATTCGCTTCCGGAAGAACAGGCGTTTCTGGAAGCCTGCGAGCAGAAGAGCGAAGACGAAGCCGAGGCGAAGTCCGAATCCCCGGCGCAATCCTGATTGCTCGACTCCCCCCAGGATGGCTTTAGCTTCAAATCGCAAGCGCACCACCGTACAGAAAGGAACAAACGATGGATTGGGATTGGGAAGATTTATGGTTAGGGCTTCTCGCTGCCGTCGCAGTCGGCGTGCTTCTGTCTGTGGGGGTGATCGCATTCGCACCCCACAACGTGGATTACTACTACGTTTCCCGTGGGACAAGCGGCGATACGGGAACCTGCGTTTGGGCGCATTGGACCTGGCATACCGACGAAAAGGCTTGGTGTACGAATGATCCAGCGCAAGCCTTAGACTTCGCAGCCAAAGCGACCGCCGCACTGAGGGGCAAATAGCCTCACTCTGATCGGAGCCATGATGACCGCAGATGAAATCAGGAGCGTAGAGTTATATGCCGCAGCACTCGAAGGGGTGACGCGCAATGTCCAGGACTGTTCTTTTTTTCTGCGCGAGATCGCGGCTCAACTTGCGGAGATCAATCAGCATCTGCGGTCGCGGCAGCGGAAGCCGGTGGCTGCGCAGAAGGCCAACGCGGTCCGCTCGATGAATCGCCGGACCTCGCATGGTAAGCGCTTCTACGTTCATCACTGGCAGCTACAGGCTGATCCGGACATGCTGCGCGAATTCGAGCCTGATCCCGGACACGCACATCCAGATGATCTGGAAGTCAACCAATTCACCATGGGCACGCTGGGCACCATCAGCGGAGCCAAGATTACGAGGGTGCAATGATTCCTTTATCGGACTGCAAACCCGGCTACCTCTACCGCCTGCGCGCGCGGAACATCCTCTATGGCGTGTTCCGTGATAGTGGGGACTTTGTGGGCATCCGGGATAAATTTGGAAACCGGTACCTCGACGTGGAGGTTCACTACGAAGGAAGTAGGTACTTCGGCACAGCGGCACCCGAAGAGGAGATTGGTCCTTGTCCAGTCACGTTCCTATCTACTAACCTCCCGGAAACGCATTGCGGTAAATGCGAGCGCGTACTGGATCAGTTCGGCAAGATTGGGAGCATCTACTACGAACACGCTGACGACCATACGCCAATTTGCGAGCGTGGCATGCCGACGCTTTGGATGAACTGCGAGCTATTTGACTGGCTCGACGAGCAGGAAAAGCGGCTCCGGGAAGTGAGAGGAGAGAACCAATGAGAAAATACCCGACAGATGAAAGTGATCGCAAAGAGCTTGCACGGCTCGCGCCAGAGCCCTGGATGACCGAGTTGCTGCGTTTGAATCCCGCCTACCTCTGGTGGGGCCCGCACGAGGATTACATGTGGAAGGACAAAAACAGCGGATGGGATTCTCCGCTGGAGTTTGACTCCTGGCGGGAGTTCAAGGACTTCTCTCTGGATGATCTGAACGAGTGTGTCAACTTCTACTTCTTTATTGGCCGACCGCATCGCGATTGCGATACCTGCAAGAGCACCGGTCACCATCCCGACGCGCAGTGGATCACGGAAAGCTGGTACCGTCACTCCTCGCCGTTCACCGTTCCCGATGACCGCGAGCGGCTCGCCAAGGCGATTCTGGAGAAGTTTGGAAGCCAGTTCACGCCCACCGCCGTCGGCCGCGGCACTTTGCCTCCCGAAGACGTCATCAACCGTTACGGCAAGCCATTCCTCGACCACTGCGTCTCCACCATCGAAAACGGCGGCGAGTGGAGCACCAACATCACTCAGGACGAGGTTGATGCGCTATGGGATTCAGAACGCATGAGAACTGAGTTCAGAAACCAGCCAACGGCAGAAGAGGTCAACCGCGCCGCCAAAAGCAGCACCATGCTCCACGACGCCATCAACCGTTACATCTGCTGCAAGCGTCGTTGCGAGCGTCTAGGGGTTCCCTACGAGTGCCCAAGCTGTGAGGGCCATGGGCATCTCTTCACCGGCCCCGCCTTTCTCGGCCTCACGCTCTGGTGGCTGCATCCACGCAAGGGTTGTTCCCGGGGTATCGAGGTTCGCAACCTTCGCCAGAGGGAGATACCGGTGGTTCTGAATCTCCTCTCCCGCGCGGCGGCGCGCAATGCGCAGCGCTTCTCGGCGGCGGTCGACGCCGCAAAGAAGCACGCGGAAACGGCTGTCGGTTAAAACGATGGCTGAACCGACGCTCCATGCGATCTGCTATATACCGTTCGGGGAGACGATCCTCTGCGAGGACTGTCGATGCTTCTCGAACGGAAAGAATATCTGCCCGGCATGCGGATCGCGGGCGGTACTGACCGTGGCATGTCTGCTCGGTGAACGCAAAGAGAAAGAACCGGAGGAAAACGCATGAGCGTTCAGAAAATCACCAAGACCATCTACCGCTGCACCTGCGAGCTTGACGACTGCCCCAGTCTCGACCCGAAGACGGGCAAGCGCCGTTCTTGGGATTCGGTGGAAAACAAGATTCCCAGCCGCTGCAACTTCTGCGGCCGGTTTTCCTGGAACGGCATCGACAAGCGCACCCGCGCCTACAAGGAGCGCAACGGAAAGGCGAAGAAGTGATCACGCGAGTCCAGATATGGGCATGGGAAGTTCGCTGCGAGCGTCCAGAATGCCAGCACCGCGGAATACCCTGGATATTCGTCGGCGTTGATCCTCCGGTGATCTGCCGCTATTGTCGGTCGCGGGAGTGGAACGGGAAGAAGTCGCCGCAGCCAAAGCGCGCGGGCGTCAAGCTGCCCAAACCAAAGCGCGTGCGGGAGATCGAAGAGGAGTTCTGATGGGATACCGGGAGAGCGAAAACAAAAACGGCGTCGTCAAGATCGAGATTTCGTGTGACGCACGCAAAGGAAAAGGCATCTGCGGCAACCAGACCACCGTTATATTTCCGCAGCGTCGCATGGCGACGCATTTCCTCTATGAGCTTGGCTGGCGCGTGCTCCGCAATCATCAGGTATGCGGATCGTGTCTCAAGAGCGGGAAGCGAGTTGTCTTCCCGAGAAAGGGTATCTGATGCGCGGCCACGTTGACCTGCACGTTTACGAGGTCGAGGGGTACTCGAAGAGCGATCCCTACGCCATCGCCAAGATCAAGTGCCAGCACTGCCGCGTGGTCTCGATGGTGGCGGTACCGGCTCCGCTCGACGGCAAGCCGCTGGATTGCCCGGTATGTCACCAGGAGACACGATTCGACCGGCAGCCAATGAAGGAGATCGCGACGTGAGACGTCTGTTTTGTGAGTCCTGTGTCAACCCGTATGCCGGGACCAGCGCGAGAGCAAACACTTCAATCGTCTTTGCGGATGCGTCGAAAGAAATTTTCCCATTGGAAAAGACGCGAGTCGTATATGGCACCGCAAAACTTCCCATGGCCGCTCAGCGTGTTGTTTTGGTCAACGGCGCGGCGAAGCCTTTGGAATCGGCGCACTATGATTGCGACGGCTGCGGCAAGGGGATTTATCCCGGCGAACTTTGCGCGGCCTTATCGGCATGGCGCGATGACGGCCGCGGCGAGATGGGGGAGTGGGAGACAGAATATCTGAATCCCCTCAGCCAGGAAGAGTACAAACGAATCGTCGGCGTGAACCGACGGCTGCAAGGAAAGTAAGGAGAGGGAGGAACAATATGGAGAGAATGTCGATCAAAATCACCCGGGCGGCGCTCGACGAGCAGGAGCATGAAATCGTCCTGCGCGGCGTCATTGAACCGGAGAGCCTGTCACTGCTCAAGGTGGCCGATTACCAGCGCGAGGAGCTTCCTCAGTCGAAGATCGGGCCGCTCATGGTGGCCCTGCAAGCCGGAGGTGTGCCTGATCTGCAACTTGGCTGTCGCGGCGGCGACTTCCGGGAACGCGAGGGAGCCTACTACATCGCCGACGATGTTTACATCATCGACGGTTTGCAGCGCCGCACCGCCGCCCTGAAGTTGATGGAGAAGGGCTTGCGCCCGCACGTCGGCGCGACCATCTGCTTCAACACCACCGAAGAACTGGAGCGCAAGCGCTTCCGCGCCCTCAACATCTCCAGCGTGAAGCTGAGCCCCAACGTCCTGCTGCGCAACTTGCGTTACGAGTCTCCATGCCTGCAGGCGCTCTATCAGCTTTGTCTGTCCAGTCAGTTCGTCTTCAGCCGCAAGATCAGTTGGAGCCAGCGCATGCGCCGCGGGGAAATTCTGACCGCGACCACCCTGACCAAGGTGACCGGCTACCTGCATCGTCGCATGGGTAGCGCATTGGCCGAGCGCTCCCACGGCAAGCTGGTACCGGCGCTCGACCGGGTCATGAATAAGATCGGGCGCGCCATCATGATGGCCAATGTGCGCGAATACTTCGACGTGGTCAACTACTGCTTTCGCACTGGGGAGGTGGTCTACACCGACGCTGCGCCGTCCCTGCGCGCTACCTTCCTCTACACCCTGGCCGATGTTCTCGGCAGCTTCGAGGACTTCTGGAAGGATTACGAGCTTTCCGTCCCGGCGGAATTGCGCAAGAAGATCGCCCGTTTCCCCATCAACGATCCGCATGTCGTCGCCCTCTGCGCCTCGGGAGGATCGAGCATGAAGATTCTTTATAACCTGATCGTCGACCACATCAACTCCGGCAAGCGTACGAAGCGCCTGCGGCCGTTCCGGGCCCCCGTCAACGGTTCCTACTCTGAGGAACAGGAGCAGGAAGAGGAGCGGCCCATACAGGAGGCGCCCAGTGTCTAAAAAAGCGTTTGCGTATCTGCGCGTTTCCGGCCGTGACCAAGTTCTCGGCGACGGCTTTGACCGTCAACTGGAAGCCTGCCACGCCTTTGCGGCGGCGCAGGATTATGACATCGTCGAGGTGTTCCGCGAGAAGGGCGTCTCCGGGACCAAGGAGCTTGACGACCGCCCGGCGCTCTCCGAACTGTTCGCCGCGTTGGAGGAGAACGGCGTCAAGACAGTCCTGATCGAGAAGCTGGACCGGCTGGCGCGCGACCTGATGGTCCAGGAGGCCATCATCAAGGATTTCATGGCGCACGGATTCGTTCTGGTGTCCTGCTACGAGCCGGACCTGTGCTCTAACGATCCCACCCGCAAACTGATCCGCCAGGTCATCGGCGCAATCGCCGAATACGATAAGGCCATGACCGTCCAGAAGCTCCGCGCCGCCCGGCAGCGCAAGTCCGCGCGCGGCGAACGCGGCGTCGGCCGCCATGCCTTCGGAGAAAAGGCCGGGGAGCAGCAAGCCCTGCAGTTTATCCTCTCCCACGCAGGCAATCAGTGGACCTGCTCCGGGATCGCAACACTGCTCAACGAGCACGGATTTTCCACCCGGTCCGGTCGCCCCTGGCGCGGTACCACGGTGGCCAAAATCATCCGCCGCGAGCAGAGCGCCAAAAACACCCCGATTGCGGCGTAATCCTGCGCTTTTTGGCCGTTTCTGGCCATTTAACCATTCATTTACCATACTTTTCGTGACAATCTGACACAAAATTGAATGGAAATTTGACCGATTTGAGGCCATTTTGAGGCCCTTTTCTGGTCGAATGTACCAACACCTCGGTGTAAGTTATAGAGAAACGACGCAAGCCCATTTACGGAGACCGCCAACCCTCTAAAATGGAACGGCCACCGCCCGCTGGAGCTATGGCCGGACCGCGCTAGGCTACAGCGCAGGATAAAGATGATACATGCGATGTACCATTCAATTAACCTGCGTTTTCTTCCTCCCCCGCTTGGTCTGCTTTTCGAGTTCCTTTTCGTGAAACGACTGCAGCTCCGCGGGCCCCGATTTGCCCGCGGCCACCGGCTCGGGCTCCGGCTCTTCCTCGGCTTCAGACTCATCCCCGGGCTCGTTCTGTTCGTCGTCCTCACCCCGGCCAAAGAAATCGTCCACGGCGTCCTGGGACGCCTGCACGCTGGCCTCGGCCTGGGCTTCGGTTGGCGGAGCGGCCTCGCTGAACGGCATCTCCATCTGGCGCTCCGTCTCGGTCATCGCCCTGGTCTTCACCGCCACGCCATCCGGACCGTAGTAAGTGATCTCTCCAACGTGGGGATCGTCGTAGCTGAGACGGCAATCGACATTGCGCATATCGAAGCCCTGCGACAGGTTCCGCGACAACTGGCCGATCTTGGCGATCACCCCAGTGCGCCGCTCGGCAAACTGCGCCTTGACGGCCTTTTCATCCTCGTCGATTTCCTTCTGCCGGTTGTAGGCTTCGGCGAGGTCGGTCCCCATCTGGAGACGCTCCTCGCTGGTGAACTCGTGACGCAGATAGAGCGTCTCCTTCGTGATTCTCGTTGCCATTGGTTCTTCCTCTCCCGTGTGATTTTTACTGCTGGCTGCTGCTCCTCGCGTCGCCCTGATTCCGGGCTGGAGGTTCATTCCTATTTGTCTCCGGGACGCCGCTGGTAGGAGCAGCAGTCGTCCTCATCCACCTTCACGTAGCCGCCCATGCGCGGCTCCTGGCTGAGGGCATCGACGACGGGGTGTTCGCAGATGCCGTTTTTGGCGTGGCCGCGGCGGAAATGAATGCAGTTGCCGCAGTTAAATTCGCCTCGACCTGCGCCGCGGATCAGGCCGCTCCCCGCCTCTCCGGTCGGCAGCATTTCATCTTTTGCCATGGATTCTTCCCTTTCGCGCGTCTTTCTCAGTTAGTCTTGCGAGAATCTTCGGGTGTTCCGAAGCGTAGGCGTCTGCAAACGCTTCTGCGGTGCCGATACAGCTTGAAATATGGTCGACAGTCGGCGTGTCGTTGTTGATCGCAGCGTAGATCAGATCGCCGGGATTGTGAATGGAAGAAAAATGCTCGCGGATACAATCCGCGGCCGTGGCGTCTTGTGAATAGTGATGGTAGTGAGGGACCGGGACGCCAGCCACGGTATAAGTAGACTTATCCGGCGAGGGTGCTGTTAACACTTTCCCGCGCGTCGAAGAGCCGCACCCGGCCATCACCAAGACGCTTGTCAGCAGCAATGCATAGCGCCCGGCGACAGCGGCCGGTACCGGGGCTGGCATCCATTCCGTTCCGAACAGTTCTTTGAGCTTCTGCCATGCCAGCTTCGTCTTGCGGGCCCGGTCCCCATCAACAAAACACACGTTGACATAGAGCGCGGCAGTGCGAAACAAAGCGAAAAATGTGGCGGAAATAAAATAGCAATCCACAAATCCCGAGTGCGGGGGAAGCACACCGCACATGGCGTCGAAACCTATTAGCCCGATCCAACCGATGCGTATAATAAAGTGCGCCTCCCGCGACAATCGCCGTGATGTATTTCCGCGGCGGCGCTCATCGCGCATCGTACCCAACGTCCACAAGGTCCATCCCAGCGTCCAGACGGCGACGATTCCGCCGTCGAAATACCCCATCTTGACGTCCAAAAGCGTGCTCAGGCACATGGGGATAACCAGGATTCCGCAGACGCGGGCCAGAAAAAGCTCCGCCGCGTCCTGGGAGACTCCGGCCCAATCGTTCAGAAACTGCATGCAGCGTTCGATAAGCACAAGCAGACAGCGGTCAAGTCTTTTCATCGCCTATAGCTACCCTCCTCGATCTTCCCGTTCCGAAAGCGCACCCCACTCACCGTCTCGCCCTGTTCGTCGGCGGCCTCGCATTTGACGACGGCGCATGGCTGACATACGATCGGCACCTTCAGATTGAAGCTCAAGGTGGTCGGCGACAGCCACACCCATTGGCCGCAATCCGCGCACTTGAATTGCTTCGATCCGCTCGTCGGATTATGGCAATCAGAGACGCGAGGACCCACCACGAAATTCACCTCTTGCATGAGCGCCGCGATGTGCTTTTCTACCGTCGAACGATGGCAGTCGGGACGCAAGCGGCCGCGTGGCTTCTGCTGGTGTTTCATCCGAACCTCCCTCGGCCATACTTATTCGCTTTCTTGTGCTCACGAGTAGCGCGCTGGGCGATCTGCCACGAACCGGTCTTCTTCAGTTCTCCGATCACCGCAGCGTTGACCACCGATTTCTGCATAAACGCCACAGCCTTCTCCAGCCGGTCGAGAACATCGAGACGGGCCTCCGGTATCTCACGCTCCAGAAAGCCTAGCATCTTGAGAAACTCGGTAGGCGTCATGCCGCCTTTGCGCAGGTTGCAGCGCATGCAGGGATAGCCGATATTATCGAGACCGATCGAACCGCGGCGGATGAGAGGGATTTCATGGTCGGCCGAGATGTCGATTACCCCAAAAAAACCGCGGCAGTAACGGCACTGAATAAATCCGTCGTAACGATCGCCCATGGCGTGAAGAAGATGATTACGGTACTCCTCTTTGGTGAACGGCGGCCGTCCCACGTCGATAAGTTTCTTGCGCTCCAGGCGCTTCATCATGGCGTTGTAGCGGGAGTGGGTAAGGGCGAGGAACTCCGTCCTCGCCTTCGAGGGGAAGAGCTTTCCGGAGCCATGCTCGTTTCTGGCCATTGCGTGCCTTACATGCGATTCGGCAAGATGCGTTTTGCCGTTCCCTCTTCCACGTAAAACCAGGCGCTTCCAGGAAGAGGAGGGACGTCTTTCTTCTCTTCAGCGACGATCAGAATGACTTGCTCCAGAAGCTTACCATTAACCATGCCAAAAAGACATTTATTTGCCTTCTGGCGATGCTTGGGAAGCAGCGTATCGAGCCGGTCGGCGACCACAAAGCCGATCCCGGCGGTGCGGCTGACGGCGCATTGCAGTGCCAGCGAGAACATCAGTTGTTCGGAACCCGATAACTCCGTGGCCAGCGTGGACACGCCGCTGCCGTCGGTGACCATCAGTTCGTAGGGATCAATTGAGAGGTTGGCCCGATATCCCCACTCGCTCAGCACGGCGTTCATCTTGCTCTCAAATCCGCCGATATAGGTGGCGATCAGTTCGGCCTTGATTCCGTCTTTGTCGAAGTATTTCACCAGGCCATCCAGGAGCCCCGCCGACGCCTTCAGCTTTTCCAGCGCCACCTGCCGATGGGCAATTTCCTTCTTGCGCTCCTCGGCGGCAATCGCCGGGCGGAGGGCATCCTCTGCGGCTCCGATCTTGGCGTCAAGTTCGGCGAGAGCCGCCTCTAGCTTGTCGATCGCCTCTGATGGGGCCCCCTTCTGGAGTTCTTCCTCAGCCTTGCGCAGCGCCTCCTGCCTGGCGGTGAGACTCTTCTTTAGTTCCAATCCATCTTTGGCGCGCTGCTCTTGGATGGCGATTTCCTTGAGAGCGCCGTCGACGTCGCCGAACGATTCGATCTTTTTGGTGACAGCCAGCTTATCGGCGACGAACTTCCGACGCATATCGGAGAGCCCGGCGACGAGCTTCTTGAGGTTCTCCGGATCGATGTTCTGGCGGCAGGTGGGGCATTCGGTCCCGGCGTCCGGCACATCTTCGAACTCTCTGATCTCGCGATCCTTATTTTCGATGCATACTGACAGGCGCAGAAGCTCGGTGCGGAACTGCGCCAGCTTCTCGCTGTTGGCGGCCACCTCTCGCAGCGCCTTCATGCTGTCCGCATCCACCCAAACGCTGCGCATCTCTTCGACCTTCTTTTTGAGAACCGCAATTTCCGCGTCAAGGCCGGTGATGTTGGCCTCAAGCTTGGCCCGGCGCTTCTCTTTTTCGACGTTGCCACGCAGAACCTGATCGCGCTGCGTCGACGTGGAACTGCGCATCCCGCGCAGCCGCTCAAGTTCTTTCTGAAGGGTCGTCGAATCGACGCCCGCGGGTATGGCAAGCTCCTCCGGCACCACGAACTCCTTCACCTGCCGGTTCACCACCTGGCGCTCGTCGAAGAGCTTCTTGTAGGCCCGGGCGATCACCGCGAACGGCTCGCCACTGAAATCGATCGCGCCCTGGCCGAGGGCCCGCTCCACTGCGGCGATCTTGTCCGGCGGAAAATCGTGCCGTTGCGGCAGCACTAATTTGGCGAGCAGGTCCTTCTGCCCCTTCTCGTCGAGGCGCAGCAGGAAGTAGTCGGTATTGAGAGCGACCAGAAGCGCGTCCTTGTAGCGCGCCAAAAATGCCTCGAAAGGCAGCGGCTTCCAATCGTCGTTGTCAAGGCAGCGTGTGCTCGGCGTGCGTCCGCTGCTGTTGGTGTTGAGCACCACCGACCGCTCGATCGCGTGCTTGGCTTGAATGTCCGTGGTCACGATGGCTTTCGTCGCGCCCCGCCGGATTTTGCGTTCAAACAGCCTGCCTTGGGGGTCCAGACCCATGGTCGACGTCGCCAGACACATTGACACCGCCTGTGCGATACTCGATTTGCCGGAGAAATTGGAACCGAAGATCACAACAAAGGTGGCATCGCCGATTTTCAGTTCCGTGTGGGCATGGTTGCGAAAGTTTTCCAGTTCGATACGTGTCAGTTTCAAAGCTTTTCCTCTCCCCTATTACCCGTTTCGGCTCAGACACCAGCGCTAAGAAGACGCGCGGGATCGAGGTTCATTAGTTGCGACATCTGCGGTTTGATATGGTCCGCCAGAGTCATTCCGTCCTTCAGCACCACGTAGGGCATAATCACATCGCGCACGTCGATCACGCCGGAATCGCTGGCCTCAAACATCGCCTTCAGGTGCCAATAGAGGACGCGCCACACGCGGCGGTTTTCCTGCTCAATGGCACCTGCTTTCTTTGCGCCCCTGAGTGTCCACCCCGATCGATCTTTGGTTTTCGGCTTCGCTGTGGCCATGACGCGGATGTGATAATCCTGATCGCTAATCTTCACCATCGCCTCGAAGCCCTCGCGCGGCGGCTGCGAGAGCAGCATCAGACCGGTGCCCTGGTGGGCGTAAATCAGCTTTCTGATGCCATCTTGAGATTTACTGACCGCCACCTCCGTGTTCTCGTAGGCCATCAGAACTCCTCATCATCCCACTCGTCGATCGCGATTTCATCATCGGGAATCGTGTCGAGAGGCTTGCTGGTCTTGAATCGCGCTTTGGATACCTTCTGCGCAGTGTCGGTCACGGCCTGATCGAGGAAGGCGCGCTTTTTGGTGCTCAGCGGCTGCGCGAAAGAACTGCTCGATAAGCCGATTTTTCCCATCCACTCGGTATCCTCTGGATTGCCGTTGGCGTAGTCCTCAAAGAGGCTGACGATGGGCATGATCGGCGTCATCAGGCCGCCGCAGGCGGGGCAGCTTCCGGACTCGACCGCGTTGTCGGCGCGGCAACCGCAGGCGCTGCAGCGAAAGGCGATGCCGTGGGCGGTTTTTTCAAAGAGCGGATAGACATAGGAATCATACGGCTCCGTTCCGTAGCTGTAGGCTTTGCCGTTGTAGTCCCGAACCACCACCGGATAGCCGGTACCCTGCACGCGTTCCTTCATAACCTTGCGGTTGATCTTGCTGAAGGCAGAGTTCCAGAGGTCCCAGCGCAGACGATCCTCGTAACTGACCTGGGAATGCTCATTCAGGTCGGCGATGGGGCAGCTACGGTCGGAGAGCCGCGGGCAGTACACGCAATGTTCTCCGGGCATCGCCTGTAGCTCCTCGCCCTCGCGCATGTCGCGCAAGATTGAAAGCTGCCGAGAGCGCGCCGCCTTCACCCACTCGATCAGCTTGGGAAGGTCGGCGCGGGTGTAAGTAACCTCGCGATACATGTCGCGATAGCGCACGAACACAAGCCGAAAGGTCACCTTCTCTACCCAATCGAAATGCTGGAAGCAGAACAGTGAGTACATGCGCCCCTGGAGGGCCTTATCTTCTTCGCTGGGATCGTACGGCCGCGGATGGGTCTTGAAGTCGTCGATGCGGATGAAGTTGGAATCACGAAAGACAAAAGGCGCGTCGAGCGTTCCCTGGTAGGCGGGAGGCTGTCCGCTATCCGAACAGATACCTTCAACCTCGTCAATCAAATACGTCGGCTGAAATTGCTCGTCGAGCGACATGGTCAGTTCCGTCGCGAACAGGTGCTCGTGGTCCACCTGGTATGAGTCGCGCATTCCATTGAGAATTTTCGCCGCCTGGGGCCCCACACCTTCCGCGAAGTGATCGAAGGCCTCTAGGTCCATGGAAACGCCTTTGCGCGCGCAGTGGGAGAGATAGAAGCCAGTAGTGCGATGCACCTGGGTGCCGCGGACGGATTCAATTCCGGAAGGGCGGCGGCGGTTTTTGCCCACTACTTCCGCATAAAATACGGGGCAGGCGGTCATGGTCTCTGTGCTTTGATGAAGGGGCGGGTCTTGCAGACCCACTATCTCCGGAGACATCGTACGTTCCTTTCCTATGCCGTACATTCCATTTTGAGAATTCCGTTTCTTATCTGTCGGTCATTTGCGGTCGGTCCGTGCGCCGTCATACCGATCTCGATACCGAGACTGGATTCGATGGCTTCGAGAAAATCTGTTTCATTGCCAATGCCGAGCCTGTCAAGATAGTCGAGATGGCTGATGGACAGCGCGTCGACGCCGCCCACAATCTTGAGCGCGCGGCGCGCCAGATTGAAATCAAAGCGCCCCACACGGAACGCGCCCTGGTACTCGCCGGTGCCATTGTGCAACTCCGGTACGGCGAGCGTGCTGTCTTCGGTCGGGAAAGGACCAGCGCCGTGCCGCGTGTAGTAACTGCGCAGGCAGCCGATCCGCACTACATCGGTGACGCCAACCGAGTCAAGCAGCGCATCGGCGTTGGTGAAGGTGGTATCCGTCCAGGTGACGTGCGGCTGGAATCCGTGCGTCTCATCGAGCAGGACGCCCTGTGCGCCCTCAAACACCATCAGCGGCGCGGGCTCGAAGCCATCGACGATGCGCACCGGCCAATCCAGGTTTTCATAGAGCGCGATGACGTCATCAGCGTTGGTCAGGTCGCGCCAGCGCTCGCGGAGTGAGATGGACAGCGCCTGGCTCTCGGCGCGCATCGTTTCCCAGAGAAAAGCCACCTTCTCGGCGAGCCGCGACTTGTCGCGGAAATCCCCGGCAACAAGCACGTCGGAGCCGTAAAGAAGATGCAGTTCGCGTGTCACCCCGATACCGCGGCCGCAGGAGCCGTGACGCTGGTCGCCGCGGGCGCGCTCCCGCAGGCGGTTAAGCTGGCGGTGCAGCGGCGTCACGATGGGGGCGCGCGCGTCGACACTGACGCGATCCCATATATCGGGGATCAGCGGCTGCAGCGCGCTCGCCTCGCGCAGCATCGCCAGGGGTTCGACCAGGACGTAGCGGGAAAGATAGGTGCATACCTGCTCGTTGGCCAGCATCCCCGCGCCGAACTGCGAGAAGGTGTGCGTCGTTCCGTCCGGTAAAACGACCGCGTGTTGCGCTTGACACCCTCCGTTGTATCGAATAACCAAATCCACCGGGAACTCCCTACAAAGCGCGTCCACCGTCGCGCCCTTCGACTCATCTCCGAAGGCTAACCCAGCCACTAAAAGTGATCGCGCCATGTCGCTTGATCCTCCTTTGCCTTTTTCAATTCAGACTGGATAAGTTCCTGAACTTTACCAAGAGTTGAGTCTTTGTCGCAGTTCACATCAAGGTGAAATGTCATGCCGAAAGAAGCGCGATCAGTCCTAATAGCTGGGCCAAAAACGCCGGTGATTGCTGTCAGCTTCTCATGTATCCGGCTCCCATGAAAACGAGCAGCGATAAAGAGTAGGCGTAGGTCGTCGTGTGGAAGCTCCACTTTATACTCATAACTAAGAAGTTTGAGCATACTATTCGACCCCCTCGATTGAAACCGTGAACGCCGTGAACGGCCGGTTAGGCTTGCCGTCCTCACGCAATGGCCTGACCGTGCTCGCTTGCCGCCAGAATTCGAATGCCTCGCCGGTGCTGGCAAATCTTTTGGCGTTGCGTGCATTCCGCGTCGTCATCAGTTCGCCACCGCCGTCGTGCGCGTCGGGATCGAAGGAAAGAACATAGGCGCGATCCACGGTTGGTTCCGGAACGCCCGACGCCTTCCCCTCGATCCTCATCACGTAGTTCAAATACGCGCCGCCTTGGTGCCACCCGCCGGTGCGGTGGCCAGCGCCGCCACGTTGCCGATGGATTTGACCAGCGCCTTGGCGGCGGTGCTGTGCAGGCCAACCGACACCAGATCGCTCACCACGTCATCGGGAGTGGCGCTCGTCTCGCACAACCCGATGGTGCTCGCGATCAACTCGCAGATCATGTTGGGGTCCTGAAGAACCAGGACCGACTCCGGCCCAAACAATGTTTTGTACTGCTCGTGCGCGTGGTCGTAGCCGCCCCGGGGCCAGATCAGGAAGATGTCGAAGTTGCGCTGCGCCTCTTCGATGATTTCCGCGATCGGAATATCCGCTTCGACCTTATCTCCGAAGATCGCCTCCACCTCGTTCTTGTCGACGTACTTGAAGATCGGCTCGTCGGCGTACATGAACAGGTACCCCTTCTTGCCGCGCTTCTCGACGGAATCGAGCGCCACCTTGCGCGCCGCCGCGTAGAGCAGCAGATCGTAGGACTCGCCGTCGTTCCCACCGCCGTTGCCGACCAGCCAGATGTTGCGGATGTGTTCGTCGACGCGGTTATCGGATTCGAAATCGGAAATCTGCAGCGCGTTGCGGTGCGTGACCTTGAAATCGTCGTTGGCGGCCACCGCCACCTGCGGGTCTTTCAGGTATTTGTTGAGCAGGTCCATCAGGCCCGGCAGCTTCTTCTGCGCGTCGACGGCGCGTTCCACATTCGAGCCGGTCACGTCGAAGCAGACCAGCACCGGCGTCGAATTCGGGTGCTCGTCGGAGTCGCGCGCTTCGAGCTTGCCGAACGGCTTCTTGTTGATCCTGATGGGATCGAGGTTCTTGTGGACCTGGGAGGCGGTCTTCGTGTATTCGAAGTCCGCTTTTCCAGTAGCTGCCCGTGTCGCTTTTGATGAGTGATAGCTGCCGCTATCCCAGCTTCCGCCGCCCATAAAGTTCTCCTCTCAGTTGATGTGGGGGATGTTGAAGTCATGCCAGCGGGGTGGACCAAACTCCCGCTGCGCCGCTGCCGTCCAGGCCTCGAACGCTTCCTCGGCCTTCTGGTATCGCTGCTCTGGGTCTGGAAAGGTGCATTTCTCGATGACCTGTTCCAAAGGTGCGGGCAGCGTGCCGCACATAAAGCGGATCAACTGCGCTGCCATGTAGATGTCAGCCGCCGGACTGAGGCTTTTCTTGGCCACCACCTCCGGCGGATAATGGTCCTTCCATTTTTCTTCCCATGCCGAGAGCCGCGTTCGTGCCCTGAGGTCCACCGCGTAGCACCAATCGATCAAGCGCATCGAATGCTTGCGCTTGTCCACCAGCCGCCTGCCGTCGTTATCGGGATAGAACATCACATGGGGCGGAAGGATGGCCCCGTGCAGCAACTTAAAATGATGAATCCAGGTCAGCAAAGACAAAATTCGCTTAAACATCCACACCGCGGTACGCGCTTCGACCACGGTTTTTTCGCGAACCTGCTCGGCGGTATAAAAACCGTCGAAAGCGAGAATTACATTCGCCTGCCGCTTGCGCATGCCATCCAGTTGCATCGTCTGGACCAGCTTCGGGACACCGTCACGCACCGGCCCGTCGATCGCCTCCAACAGCTTCAGTGCAGTCGATTCGGCGCGGAGCAGGTCATTGTCATCATGGTTGCGCGCCACCTTCACTAGAAGCGGCTTGCCGTCTACCCGGTAGAGGTCACTCATCGCGCCGCGAAACGGTGTTTGCTTAACCGTGTACTCCCCGATCTCCATTGTCGCGCAATGGGCCAGCGGTTCCCGCTTCCCCCAGGCTCCCGATTGATGCCGCCGGTCCGCCTCGTCTTTGAGCGCGTTCAGCTTCTTGAACACGCGCTCGGCGGCCACGGAGCCTTTATGCAGGTCTGGATGGCAGGCCCGCGCCAGGGTGCGAAACACGGCGGCCGTATCCCCGGCGATCCCGAATACGTCTTCCGGGCAGCAGGCGGCGTCGAGCCGCTGCTCCATGATCTCCAACTCGCCCACGCTATCCTCTCCCGGATACGTCGTCAGAAGTTAAAAAGGTCGCTGCTGTTTTGGTCGCCCTCTTGCGGTTTATCGCTTTGCGGTTCCTGCGCGGGCTCCGCCTGCGCTGATCCCTGTTCCTGTTCTGGTTCCGACGCGTCCTGCGCGGGCGCAGCGGCTTTCTCGACGGTGGCGGAGTCCTTTTTAGGCCTTCCACGCTTTTTTGCGCCATCGGCAGCGGGGGCCTCCACGGGCGCGGCTTCCGCGGCCGGTGGCGGCGGCTCGACTGCCGTCGATTTCGCCGCGCCAGCCCCCGCTTTGCTTCTCAGGTATTCCACCAAACCAACTGCATTCCCCATGTACGAGTTACGCAGTAGGCGGCGCTCGGTCTCATTTTTACCAAGCTGCGTGAAGAGCTTTTCGATCTCTTTGTCGTACGGCGATCCAAAGACTTCCTCGATCGATCGCGTGCCCTTCCTGATCTCATCGCAGAGCACGCGGATGGTGAGCAGATGATCGACTTCCATCTCCTTCGGGCTGGCGCAGCCGACGGCGTTCATCACCTGCCACTCGGTGACCCCCAGCTTGGCGAGGTATTCCATCGCCGCGTCGATGCGCTGGTTGAGGCTCATCGCTTTTCCGACCGCGGTAAGCTTAGCCTCTTCGTAGGCGGGGTTGTAGAGCGCCATCGGCACACCGCCCTTGAGGATGGCC
Source organism: Candidatus Acidiferrales bacterium (assembly GCA_036279175.1). Taxonomy (GTDB): domain Bacteria; phylum Acidobacteriota; class Terriglobia; order Acidiferrales; family UBA7541; genus Palsa-295. Next base: position 55,987 of record DASUJR010000474.1, read on the forward strand.
TCGCGGTAGGCGATGCTGAGCGCCGCCTTGGCGGTGGTCAGGATCATATCCGCGCCGAACTTGTGGCCTTGCGCGTCGGTGATCCGGCGGGGGATTTCTTTGACGTTGCGGGTGTTGGCCTCGTAATCGATGAACACCCCTTGCGCGGTCACGCTGTCTTCGGTGGTGCCGATGAGCCGCGACCCCGTGGAGTTGTTCCGCCAGCATGGAGCCACAATCTCGGCGAAACGGACGCTCGGCCCGATGATCTGCTTGTTGGCTCGGGGAAGGGAATAAAACATCGACTGCGCCACCGACTGCGAATGGGTCGCATACTGCATGAGCATGTCGGAAAACCGCTTTAAACTGCGACGATTAGTGGGAAGATTGGCGGTCGTCACCATGGCCGCATGTTCGCTCTGGTTGATGATCGCCAGCGCGTTCGGGGCCGCCGCCTGAATCTCGTTGCTGGCCTCGCGCTCGTCGGCGCTGAGGTATTGAGGGTCCGTCGCCATTACGCTCCTTCAGGCGTTTTTGCGCCCGTTTTTGGGGTTGTCAAGAAAGTAAACCTGCGCCAGTTGAATGTCAATATAAATCGCTGGCATGGTTTAATGTATTCGTATATCTGATTACTGATCTTCAACTTAGTTATTTTTTTCTTAATCACCGCGACAATGCTTACTACTAATTAGTGGCTTGTTTTCCACAGTATGTTTGATTTGGACGATATTTTCCTCTTGACGAAATTATAGGCGTTGTCTAGGGTTGGGGAATCCGGATTCATGACCCGGTCCCTTCAAATGCCCTGAAACCATTCGAGGGGCCGACCCCAAAATCGGCCCCGAAGAACCTCCGGGGTGAGCATAAGGGCACGTCTCAACGTTTTAGGGGTAGCATACTCAACATCTTTTACGGGGTGGCGCGCGAGGGTGTGTTCTCGCGCCCTGGGGGAAATTGTGTATGGCGGCAAAGTGGCAACAGTGGATGCCGTTCCATATCGACAAGTTTTTCGGCAGCGCGGCCGTCCAGGCGATGGACCCCGCAGCCGCCCTCGGCTACCTCGCCCTTCTCTGTACGCAGTGGCAATCCGACGATTCAACACTATCCGCCGATCCCCTCGATTTGGCTCAGGCAAGCAGACTTGGCGACGAGCGCTGGCACTGCTTCGGTGCGCGGATACTTCGGAATTTCACTGTTCTTACTAATGGCCGTCTCCGCAATGAGACCTGCTTTGTCGAATGGTCTGAGGCGAAACGGATTTTCGAGCGGCGCAAAGCGGGCGCTGAGCATACCAACTCGGCTCGGCCGCCGGGCGCTGGGCACGCGGTAGGCGAGCGCTCAGCGGACGCTGAGCGTACGGACTGCGGCCATAGTCCGATCCCTCCCTCTTCCCCCCTAGAACCCCCTATTACCCACCCGACAGGGACAGGGACAGGGACAGGGACAGAAGCTATTGAAGCTGTAGTGGCTAAAGGAAAAGCGAAAGAGAATACTCCTGCAGAAAAGCCTTCTCGCACAAAAAAACGTGCGAGCGGGGAGGACGGAATGCAGCACTCGACCGATCCCCGTCACATCGCCTGCAAGGACGCGATTTTTGCCTACTACCGGCTCATGAATAACGGCGAGGACTGTGACTGGGATGGCCGCGAGGGAAAAGCCCTGGGCATGCTGCTCCGCGCGAACCCGAAGCTGACCGCGAACGGAGTAATCAAGCTGCTCGATCATCGCGCCCGCTCCGAAGTTAACCAGAGCGAACGACCATCGCTCTGGATCGAGAAGCTGACCAGCTATCGCAATGGGCCGATCGACCGGTTTGGTAAACCACTGGGCGGAGAGAAAAAACATGGCGCAGTACCTAACGGACGAGGAAGCGAAGCATTGGGCGTTCTCCAACGGACTCTCGAAAGAAGACAACGTCAGCGCGCTGCTGACCAAGCTGGCGATATTCCGCCAGGCGCGGATGGGCCCGGGGGGAGTGGACGAACTGACCCTCGACCTGTACACCCAGGTTCTCGCCCCCCTCGATCTGCGAGCCTTCCAGGTGGCGATGAAGAATCTCGCCTACGCACCGCGGCAGGAGGGGGAACCAGCTTTCCCTTCGATGGGGATGATCCTGGAACAGATGGACGCGGCCCGGGAAGTGTTCCCAAATTTTAAGGACGGGGCGACCTCGGTCGACGATCGTCCCGTGTTTATGGCAAAGCAGAACCTGCAACTGATGGATGGTCATGGACGCTGAAAACTACTTATCGGTCGGCTGTATTCAGGATAGTTCCGACGCGCGTCCCCGCCCCGTATGGCAGGAGGGAAAATTGTCGATCTATAACGGCGATGTTCTCTCGACTTTGCGCGCGATGGACGATCAATCGATTCACTGTTGCGTCACGTCGCCTCCCTATTGGGGTTTGCGGGATTACGGCTGCGAAGGACAGATTGGCCTTGAGCCCACGCCAGAGCAGTACATTTCCAAGCTGGTGGAAGTCTTCCGCGAAGTTCGGCGCGTGCTCAGAGATGACGGCACGCTGTGGCTGAATTTAGGAGATAGCTACTTCCGTGACCCAGGGAAGGGCGACAGGTCCGAATACCTCGGGCTTAACAAGAACATCGCAGATTCAGGATGCCATCGCGCGAGCCAAGCGCGCTCCATTCCAAATGGAATGAAGCCCAAGGATTTAGTGGGCATCCCATGGTCCGTCGCCTTCGCTCTCCGCGCCGATGGCTGGTATCTGCGGCAGGACATTATCTGGAGCAAACCGAACCCGATGCCAGAGAGCGTACGCGACCGCTGCACCAAGGCGCACGAATACATGTTTTTACTCAGTAAAAACGAGCGGTACTACTACAAAGCCGATGCTATTGCAGAACCGGTGGTGGCCGATGAAGCGACACAAAAAAGCAAGAATCGCACCCGCAACGAGCAACGCGGCAAAGGCGATGATAACGGAACCTATCATAGCCGCGGCGCGGCCACGCCATTCTCAAACTGGAAGCCTGTGCGCAATAAGCGCAGCGTCTGGGAAGTGGGAACCGAGCCTCTCCCTGAAGCCCACTTTGCGACTTTCCCAACGGCGCTGATCAGACCATGTATTCTCGCCGGGTGCGCGCCGGGCGGTGTTGTCCTCGATCCCTTCGTGGGCAGCGGCACCACGCTTCTGGTGGCTGAGATTCTAAATTGCGCGGGCATTGGAATCGAACTTAACCCGGAATATGTGGAGATCGCCAAGCACCGTCTGAATCAATCTAGGTTCGATTGGCGCGGAGGATTTCGTCTATGACAGATGCCAACGATTACTTCGTGGCCGACGTCGTGCCAGAGCCTCCCGGCGAATCTAGTTCGCCGGTCCCCCCCGATCCGCCCGCGCGCGCGGCGCGCGCCGTTCCCGACCTGACGCTTGAGAGCGGCCTTCCTGCCGCGATCGACGCGGAAAAGACCATTCTTGGCGCAGTGCTGCTCGACGATCGCGCTCTGGTTGAAATCTTGAAGGCCATCAGCGCCGACGATCTGTCGCTGGATAGCCACCGGCGCATTCTGCTGCGCATGGCCGATCTGAAGGGCGCGGGCCGGTCCGTGGACATTGTCACGCTGTCCAATGAACTGGCCAGAAACCGCGAAATTGAAGCTGTTGGCGGTGTCGCTTATCTGGCTTCCCTGACCGAGGGCCTGCCGCGGCGGCCGGTGATTTCCGAATACCTGCGCATCGTCAAGGACAAGAGCCTGCTGCGCAAGATCATGGTCATCTCTTCGGCCACCATCGCGCGCGCCGCCGACCAGTCGGAAACCGCGCTGGAGATTTTGGACTGGCACCGCGCACAGCTTGGCGACGTCATCGCCTCCCTTCCGCGAGGCAGCGACAAGCCTTTTTTCGTCGGCTACCGCACCTTCGTCGCCGAGGCTGTTCCGGAGATTGATTGGACGGTAGAAGGCATCATCCAGCAGGACGGCAACGGCCTGGTTCTCGGCGACTCGGGGACATCGAAATCGCTGCTGGTCTTCCATCTGGCGCTGCATTTGGTTTCCGGAGCCACCTGGTTTCAGCATCGCGTGCCCAGGCGCATCAAGGTGGGTCTGGTGGCCCGCGAGGACGCCCCTGGACTATCCCAGTCACGGCTCAAAAGGCTGGTTGCCGGTGCGCCCATGTCGCTGGCGGGCGTACTCGACTACCTGGACCTGGAAGATAGCCTCTACCTCAATACGAAAGCGCAGCGGGAGACCTGGACCCTACAAAGCGAAGCCGATATTCAAGACGTGATTGAAGCCATCCAGAAACGCGGAATCAACATGGTCTTCTTCGACGTCTTTCGGGCGCTGTGGAGCGGCAACGAGAACGACAATCAGGAGACCGCTCGCGTGTTGGCCTCAGTGAATCGCATCGCCGCCGAGGCTAAATGTCAGGCCTGTTTGGTTCACCACCTCTCCAAAAGCGATCGCGGCACGATCTTTGACCGGGCCCGCGGCGGCGGCATCAACGGATGGAAGGAGTGGGGGCTTGGGCTGACCGTCGAGAACCCCGACGCCGATCCTGTCAACCAGGTCCGGCAGATTCAGTTCCACACCAAAGCCGATTGCGCCTCCGCGCCCATCTACTACCGCATCCTGGGCGACCACGACTCCGTACATCTCGAACAGGTAGAAGCACCATCGGGAGCCTACAGCAGTCAACCAACCCCGACGCGTAACGGCCGCGGCAAGAAGAAGCAGCCCGAAGAAGCACAACGAACCGGTGACACCGACTTCCCATTTGGGAATGAATTTTAAGAGAAGCAGGAGAGGAACTGTATGAGCGGACTAGAAGATGCCATTCGCGCTTCACTGGAAAAGCTCGGACCGCTGCCGACTATGGAAGAGGCGGCTGCTGCCAAGAACCTTAGCGTCGACAAAACCAGCCTTGCCTATTGGTTCCCCAAGCTTGTCGACGCTTCGATCCCGGTGCCACAAACCATTCTCGTACCTCTAACTGACGATGCGCGGCGCGCGATATGGGCAACGTTCGATGGCGAGCAAGCCGGTGATCCGCAGAGCTTTTTCGCGGCATTACGCGCGGCGGCCGAAGAGGTCGGCTACCCGGCCTTCCTGCGCACCGCGCAGACTTCCGCTAAGCACTGCTGGGATAAATCCTGCTTCATCCGGAACCACGATGACTTCCCGTCACATGTCACGCAGATCGTGGAGTTTTCCGAATGCGCCAGCCTGATCGGCCTCGATTGGGAATTATGGGCGGTGCGTGAAATGCTGCCGTCGATCATCTACGGCCACTGTCCCAAGTACGACAACATGCCAGTAGCCAAGGAGTTCCGGTTCTTCGTCGCCGATGGGGAGGTACGCTGTTTCCATCCCTACTGGCCCTTGGAGTCGCTGCGAACCGGCGGCTGGCGAGGGACTGCAGAGGATTACGCAAAACTCTGCGATCCTGACGAGCACGCAGAGGAACTACGTGCGCTGGCAGTGCGCGTCTCCACCGCCATCGCGGGCGCGTGGTCGGTCGACATACTGCAAACGGAACGTGGGTGGTACGTCACCGATATGGCTGAAGCGCACAAGAGTTTTCATTGGGAAGGCTGCGAGAAATCCTGAGCAACACCGAAAGGACGGCGGCGAATGGGAGATAACACGACGATCGCCTGGGCGGACGCGACATTTAATCCCTGGATCGGCTGCACAAAGGTCAGCCCGGGCTGCGACCACTGCTACGCAGAATCGCAGGATAACCGCTGGGGAAACGACAGTTGGGGGAAGGGAAAGCCGCGGCGCATCACCAGCGACGCCAACTGGAAGAAACCTCTGCAATGGCAGCGAGAAGCACTGCTTTCCGGCAAGCGGCACAAGGTCTTTTGTGCTTCTCTCGCTGACGTCATGGACGATGAAGCACCGGCGGGGGCGCGTGAGCGCCTCTGGGAGCTTATCGATGCGACGCCGAATCTGATCTGGCAGCTTCTCACCAAGCGCCCACACCGCTACCTACGCTATTTGCCCGCGGAGTTCAAGCACGGAAATGTCTGGCTGGGGACGTCGGCCGAGAATCAGGAATACTATGACGCCCGTTGGCCACAACTGCGCGCCGCGGCCGCCTGTCACCATCTGAAGACATTCATCAGCTATGAGCCTGCCCTGGGCCCGCTGTCACCGGGCTGGTGGAAGATCAATCAGCTTATCGGCCTGGACAAACGTCCAGCGTTTCCGAACTGGATCATCTGCGGCGGTGAGAGCGGCCACGGCCGCAGACCTATGGAGATAATCTGGGCGGAAGCATTGGCGGCCGAATGCTCGATTGAAGGCATCGCCTTTTTTATGAAACAGCTTAGCGCGCGCACTCCACATGAGGGCGCGGCGCTGATTCCGGCGCACCTCCTGGTGCGTCAATTTCCCGAATGAATGGAGGTCGGTCCCAATGAGGCCGAAGAAACGGGTTTTAGTTGCTTGCGATAACGAAGACGAACTCAGTCTCATGAAATTCATGCTGGAAACGAACGGATACCGCGTCGTGTGCGGGTCTAATTTCCGTGAAGCCATCAATGTGATTCATGCTGAGACAATACTTGAAATGCTGCTGCTGGTCATGCCTCTCGACGCGGCCGACAACGTGATTGAAGCCGCCGCCAGGCGTTTCCCGGGAATGGCGCGCATCATGATCGTCGAATCGCTAGACGCCGCCGACAGATATAGCCGGTACGCACATCTCGATGCCCTGCTCCTTGCGCCTCGCGCGCGTGACCTTTTAGAACGGATGAAGTTCTGGACTGCGCGCAAACGCGGGCCCAAAACTCAACACGCATCGGACGTCGCAACCGACGCTGAGGCGACGCAATGCTCCGCCTGAGATTGCCTATGGACTGCCCGGCCCCCAAGCGCGGCGATCTACTGGAGACCAACCTCGGCAACCGACGCCAGCGTACCTGGTTCATCCTGTCGGCGCGGCCGCTGCGCGCGACGGTGCGCACCTTCGCCATCAAAGCGGTGCGCTGGTGGGAACTAGAGCCGGAGACGCGCATGGCGCTTTACCGCAGCGCCGAGCGCCGCGGTGGCCAGGAAGTTTTCTGGTCTGTGCGCGACAAGCCGAAGAGGAAGACACGCTTTGAAGAGTTGATGCGAAGGGAAAGTCAATCATGACGCCATACTACGAGCAGGGGAATGTGACGCTTCATCTCGGCAACTGTTTCGATATCCTCCGTGACATGGAGGACTGCTCGATCGACGCTGTGGTGGCAGACCCACCGTATGGATTGGAGTTCCAGGGAGAGAATTGGGATGCGCCATGGAAAACAGACAGGAGGCAAATTTTCGATGGAACATTACATGACGATCGAAACACACCGTTTTCACGCAGCAAAGTACGTTATGGCCTTGGAGCCAGCTACGGTGCGTCAAACGTGCAAATGGTCGCTCTTCAGCAGTGGCATCACGCGTGGGCTGCCGAAGCATTGCGCGTGTTAAAGCCAGGCGGCTATCTACTCTCCTTTGGTGGTGCGAGAACCTACCACCGGCTTGCCTGTGCGATCGAGGATGCGGGGTTTGAAATCAGGGATCAGGTGATGTGGGTGTACGGAAACGGATATCCGAAATCGCTGAACGTCAGCAAAGCCATCAGTAAAGTCGACGGGAAAAAGCTCGATGTGCAGGATTGGTCAGGCTGGGGCACTGCGCTCAAGCCTTCACATGAGCCCATCTGCGTGGCACGCAAGCCGCTCGACGGCACTGTGGCTGCGAACGTCCTCAAGTGGGGCACTGGAGCGATCAATGTCGACGGCGGCCGAATCAAACATGTCACGGTCGCCGGTGGCAATTTATCGGTGAATAGCCATCTCCGCGACCACATCAACGGTGGCAACGGCGGCAACATCTTCGCCCACGAACAAGACCGCCGAATCAATACGCCGGTGGACGTGGGCAGGTTCCCCAGTAACTTCATTCACGACGGCTCGGAAGAGGTTCTTGCGTGTTTCCCGCGCGCCGGACCAACTGTCGATCGGCTACCTGTCAGCCGAGACGGAGAATCTTCCTCCGAAAAGCGTTACGCCGATACGGGCGGCACCAGCTTTTCGATGACGCCGGGCCCACGCCGCCTTGACGAAGGTTCGGCCGCTCGCTTCTTCTATTGCGCCAAAGCGAGCAGTGAGGATCGCGAGGAGAATATGGACGGCGCGATCAAGAACGATCATCCCACTGTCAAGCCGCTGCGCCTGATGCGCTATCTGTGCCGCCTGGTTACTCCGCCGGGCGGCACCATTCTCGATCCATTTGTCGGCAGCGGTACCACGCTCAAGGCGGCGCGCGCCGAAGGCTTCCGCTCGATCGGCATCGAGATGAACCAGCATTATGCCGAAATCGCAGTCAAGAGGTTGGCGCAGGATGTATTCCTGTTCCCCTCAGAGGAGGAAGTAGCCGATGCAGATGTGCCAGACACACTGGGATAAGCTGAAGGCCCGCATCACCGAAGAGGGCCTCATGAAGTTCGTCTCCAACAGCGGCGAACAGGCCATTGAGAAGACGTTGCAGCAATCCATGGGCGATGATTCGAACGCCACCTATGATCCTCTTATGGCGGCCAATATGGCCATTTGGGGGAATTTGCTCTCACAGTTCGGCATCGGCGTGATGGCCGCCGACGCGCCGCCCTGCCTACTCTGCTTCATGGACGAGGCCGCGAAGAACGGCTGCGGCGATCCAGACTGTACGCGGAAGCATGACTCCGGGATGGATTGGATCGAGTACGCCGTGCGCGACCAGGTGGAAGAAGCCAAAAAGCGTGGTCTGCTGTCGTCGGCGGTGAACTGAAGATGAAGCGCGGCGGTCAGTTAAAGAGACGAGCACCGATTCAAAAAAGACGCGTCAAGCCGCGGCGGAAAAGTAAGCGCGGACCTATTCCGGATTTAAGGGTCTGCCGCGATGGACGCGAGGTATGCCAGAAGACCCGTGCCGGGAAGCTTGAATACAAGCTCCGCGTGATCGTCATGGTGCGTCGCCAACATAACATCTGCTGCCTTTTTGGCATCGCGCCGACGTGTCCGGGGCGCATGGCCGACACCGAGGCCAGCTTCGATCATGAGCACGGCCGCGGTGCGGGCGGCGGAAAGCGGGACGACAGAATTGCAATCCCAGTGGAGAATCTTGATCGCACGATCACGATGAAAAATCAGAACGGAGCCGCACACACTCTCTGTAATCAATGGAAGGGAAGCCGCTACATCCCCTACAACGATCCGGAAGCTCTCGCCAAGTGGAAGGAGGATCACGCTGATGATCTTGCGAAATAACGATACCGGCGATGAGATTGGGATTTCGTGCCCCGATGAAACTGGCGCTTCGACCGTTTCATTTAACGGAGAAGCCAAGGAAAAAATCTTTTATAGTGAGCTAGAAGGCACCGTGACGATAGAGGACGGCCGCGTATTCAAAGCCGGGATGGAGTTCTATCTTCATCTGCTTAACGCATCAGTCGGATGGACGGCCCAATGAAATGTGCCTGCGGAAAAGAAGCGCTTCGAAGAGTCGGCAACGAGGGTTTCTGTAAGGAGCACATCGGGCGCGCGGTTGCCGCGGCCCGCGTCGAGGCCATGCAGGAGCAGTCATGGCGGGGGGTGCGCGAAGCGCTTCACAGCCCCGAGAACATCGAGCGCCGCCGCCCAGGAGGCCACCAGGAATGAGCACTCCTATCTGCCCGGTCTGCCGACGGCCGCTGTGGGGCTCCTACTCGCAACCGGCTGGCAAGCGCATCTGCTCGCTCTGCGGGAAGCGCATGCGCAAGCACGACAAGTATAGCCACGGCGCGGACGGGCGGCCCCGGCACCGGGATTGCGAACGGCCCACGGGCGCGCCGGAACCGAAGGCCGAGTCGTTCGCCTTCTGATCTTCCTGCATCCAATCACGCAAAGGAGACGGCGCAGGAATTTCATGTTGACATCCGTATAATTCTGCGCCACCATAAAACCATGCTGCTTGACGCGGTAAAAATCGGAGCTAAGGTCTACCTTGCCAAGTCTGTGGTCGGCGAGCCTGGATTTGTTCGGGCCATCAGCGGCGACGGCCGCGCGATCGTGGAATGGCCATACGAGGAGACTCATATCAGCGAGCACTCGCTTTCTGATCTAGTCCCCGATGGGGCCTTTACCACTGTTTCGGAGACCGTCGGCCGTAGTCTTGCCGCTGCCTGAGCAGCTACACCACGTTCGCCAGGAAGCCTGCCCATGCCCCGCAAGCCATCCAGTAAGTGCCGTTTCGGCCACTCCATGTCAGGAGACAATCTCATCCTCCACAACCGGCCCGGAGGCAAGATCGGGCGCGAGTGCCGCACCTGCGCCAATAACCGCTACGCCAACAAGCGGCGGGCCCGCAAGAGAAACAAGGCGCTTCTCGCCGAAGCTAAATCCTGAAGGAATTTTGCTTGCTGTCGAATGGTTTAGCCGGTCGAGCCTGCTCACCGGGTAGTTTACAGGCTCGCCGACTTGGGAGGGGCCAGATGCTTATGTAAGCGATCAAGACAAGTACCCAGACGTTTGCGACGGAGGGAGCCTGTGCCTAGACGCTTATACAAGACATCCTAAGCCGAAACGCCATGGAGGGCGCTCTTTCGATACTATAGCTCAAATATCGAACAAGATAAAGGACGAAGCTTGAGAACGCTAAGATCAATGCGGTAACCGTTCAAAACGTTACCATGGCGTCTCACTGTGAGATTTTGCCGCGATCGAGCGTCGTTTTAGTGGGACACTCAAGAAACTCTATGGGGCCCTGAAAGCACATCGGAGGGTCGCAGATGAATGCTATCGCCAAAAGCAGCGAGGGGATCAGCGAAATCCGCACCTGGGTTCAGTCCTCTTCTTTGCTAAACGACACAGAGCGCGCCGAGGTCATCAACGGCACGGCGTCCATTATGGAATGCATCCCGCGGATCGGAAAAGACCGCGATACGCTGGCTCGGGACCTGATCGCGGTACGCCAGATACTCAAGCCGAAACGTATGTGGGACCGCTGGCTGTCTTTCCATACCTGGGAGCGCTTCGGCGTCTCCCGCGCCACCGCCCATCGCGTGATCGACTCCTACATCGATCGGAGGGTCTTGAATCCGAGCCCGGCCCTCAAGTCCGGCATGCTGCCTCCGCCGCAGAGGCTCGCCCTCAAGAAACCACCGGCGACAGTGTCTGCCTCCGGGCGCGAGATTAAGGGGCGTTGGCGCGGCGAGATATCGTCCTACCAGGCGGCGGCCGAGACGTTCCGGGCCTGGCGGACCAGGATTGGCGCGGTGCCCGCGGGAGAGCGCAAAGATTCGCTCGATCGATTAGTGAGTGCCCAGCTTGCATATCTTGGCATGAGCACTCCGCACACCTTTCATCCCGCCGCGGTGCCCACGGAGTGGATCAGGAAGAAAAGGGCGGCCTGATTTATATGGAGCGGGGCACGAGACTCGAACTCGTTTCTCCGGCTTGGAAGGCCGGGGCAGCAACCCATGTACCAGCCCCGCTAAAAATGGTTGGCGGAAGGAGAGTTGAACTCCTGCCTCGCGATTATCAATCGCGTGCTCTGCCACCTGAGCTATCCGCCATCTGCTTCTGATATTCCATACCGCGTTTGAACGCCTCGCGAATGCACATATTTACCGCTCCAGCTAATGCGTCGTTGCCATCTTCCTGCCGGGCAAACCATGTAACCCCGGCTGGTTCCCCCGGAAAATCCCATTCGTCTTCGATGATTTTCTCCAACCACCGATAATCCATGGAGGACGTGTGGTCCTTGACGATCTGGATCGCTTTCTCCGCCAATCCGCGCTGTTCTCCCTTAGTCCACATTCAGATAACCCTCCGAACGAGTGGAGCCCCGAGGCGGAATCGGACCGCCGTCGCCTGCGTACCAAGCAGGTGCTCTACCACTAAGCTATCAGGGCCAGAACAAACTTGGTGGGGAAGGTAGGAGTCGAACCCACGACGAAGTGCTTGTAAGACACCCGATCTACCGTTGATCTACTTCCCCAAAACTTCTCACCGCGCGTGTATCCGGCACGGCGGCCGCCCTTCCCAGCATTCGCATTCCGGCCAGAGAAACGTCGAAAGCATCGCCAGGCACTCCTCGGCATTTCTTCCGGTCGCCGCGAACATCGCCGTCGCTCCGTCTTCGCGCTGAATGACGCGGCTGATGACGTGAATAGTCTTATCGCCGACGCGTCGATCGCGGTGGAACTGTTCGGAGGCCCATTGCCGTCGCATTGTCCCATCTACCATTTCGCCGCCGCCTCGATGTACTTTTCGAGCGCTGCCGGTATGCATCCTTCGCATACGACATTTTCGTGGCAGTGATTAACTGGAAAGCGCAGAGCAAATCGGTAAGAGAATGTCGAGGCTGGGTTCCCGGCCGTCTTCAGGTCGATTCCATGCCATCCTTTCGTGATCACACAGCCGAGAGACGCGTCCCAAGTCTGCATCTTTCCGCACACAATACAGCGCTTCAGCGATACGTTGTCCGGCTTCTCCAATTCATCCTCCGACGGTAATGGTGCTCCCGGCTGGACTCGAACCAGCCTCATTCCATCTACGGTATCCGCCTTCGGAGGGCGGCCCGATACGGGAGCTTAAACTGGGGCCGCTGGCCGGGGTCGAACCGGCATCATCCAGTTACTCTTGCTCGCTTAGGAGGCGAGAGAGATACAGCGGCTCTTTATCGTTTCCACTGAGATTAAATCGTGATGTAATTCCCAGTGGCAATTTCTGCAAAGACAGAGAATGTTCTCCTCTGCGTTAACTATCGCGATCAAGGTGTCATCAGGCCACTCGGAGATCGCTTTTATGTGGCAAAACTCTACGTGAAGGGAATACCCACAATTCATGCATCCGTTCACCGCCAGATGCCGATTGTAATAACGTGCCATCGTTCGAACTTGAGCGTGGAGCCATGACGGGTGCTTCCCTTTTAGGCTGAGACGACCTCTCCATTCTCCGATAGTGACCGTATCACGGTTAACAAACGCACGAAATGCACGCGAGCACGGCATGCACCTTTCAGAGTCGTGAGCGATCTTCGCTCCGCAATCTGGGCACAACTTTTTCCTTGCGTCTCGCCACTGCCTCATGCGGAGTGATTCTGGTTTCACGAGAAAAGTATACAGCGGCAAACTGGAACTCGCGGGGAGATTCGAACTCCCATAAGACGCATTAGAAGTGCGTTGCCTTCTCCAATCGAGCCACGCGAGCAAAACTGGTGGGACCGGTGGGACTCGAACCCACATTGGGATTTCTCCCTCTGATTAAAAGTCAGGTCTCTGCAACCAATTCGAGTACGGTCCCTAAATTTGGTGGGTCGCCGGAGAATCGAACTCCGTTCTGCGGATTAAGAGTCCGCTGCTTCGCCATCTAAGCTTGCGACCCAAACTTCACTATCGTGTAAATGGGTGATGCCCCGGGAATGACACGCCGCCAAGCAACCCGAACACGAAGTACAACACAAAGACCACGCAAATGATGATGACCACTGCGCGGATCAACGCCAGAATCGTTGGATCGATCCCGGGAATCGTGCGGATGAAGTACAAGATCAATCCGGCGATCACCAGCACTGCGATTATCCAAAACAGAGACATGAGCATCGTATCCTCCTCTGTTCTATCCCCTCCCGGGAGCAATGCTCCAGAGTTGGATGCAATCTGGGGCCGGAGAAGGGGCATGATCCCTTGCACGGCGGTCATCTACCGCCAACAGGAGGTATAAGCTCCCGCGCCTCACCCGAGGACTCCGGCGTGCTCCCCGAACCATTAAGCGGGCGTCAGCGAACTCCGCTTTTTTGAGTTAGCCAGAATCAGGGGCGCTGTTCATTGACCGCAAGCTGGCGCTTCTCGTTCGGGGAACCTGGTGCCTGCCGTCAGATTCGAACTGACTGCCTCGCCCTTATGAGAGGCTTGCTCATCCACATGAGCTTCGCAGGCATTTCTCAGCACATCACGCTTCGCCTCCAGATACTCGTCGACATACTCCCGGTAGTGAATCAATCCTCTCGCGCCGCGGCGCAAAGCGGCCGGATCACGTCGGCCTGCCGTCCTTTTCTCTCCCAGGAGGTACCGCCGATAGGTCACCATCACATGTCGCCGATCTGGATGCGGATGTGCCATTTGTTTTTCCAATCTTTGCGGACCGTCCATACCGAGCAAGGAGATAAAGGAGAGGCAGGTTGGACGACCTACCTATTCCGCGCGCCTTTGCTCCTCAGCGCGCAGCATCCCTCGGCCCGCAATTCTTTGTTTGAGGACTCTCTCCCTCACGCCGCACCACTTAGGCCGGTACCGGCCTTCAGGTAGGTGTCACCCCATTTTCGCCTCAAGGATCATGAGCATCTATCGCAGAGCGCTTGTCTTCTCCGGTGTTCCCTCCGGTCAGGCACAATGATGCGACGCGATGCTTTCACCTGATGTGCGGCGAAACATTTGGCATGGGCGGCAGGATTTGAACCCGCACTCCAGGGTTTTGGAGACCCGGCGACTCCCGTTATCTTACGCCCATAAGTTGTCAAAGATCGAACATCAAAAAACCCGGCGCTTGGCCGGGTCTGTACGCCAGAAAAACACGCTCAGACCCTCAAGACACGCCTCCCCAGATGACCCGCTTGGTCATTCTGGTTATCCCGTGTTTGAAGATCGTCGTCATTGGTGAATCTCGCTGATTTAATGTAGCGCAGGTAATTCGGAATTGCAAGTAGTTTTTTCTATCTTCGCCGCAATCCCGAATATCTCGGCCAGTTCTTCCAACTGCCGCGGCCCCGCATTACGGATGCCGTGATGGCGGAGGGCATGTTCGACTGATTCCAGCGGTCCTCCCCATCGCGTGCGCCCCGCGGCGATGTCGCGTACGGCGTCCACGATTTTATCGATTCGGTCCATCGAGGTTCTAATGGCATCCTCGGCGCGCTGAGCTTTCTGTAGTTCGCGGCTTTCTTCGTACCGCGAACGATGGTCGCGGCGCACAGCGATCTGGTAAATGACGGCCAAATGCTCGGTCACCGTGGCCACTCTCGGAGCCGGATTGCGAACTTTTACAATCACATCTTCGCGCAGTTCGAATACACCCCATCCCGTCGGCCATTCCTCCGGTTTCATCATCCCGGACGGGATCGCCACAAACGCGAGGTCGGTCGGCGGAATCCTGGCCCATTTATCATCGCCGAGGTAGTCTGCGCGAGTGGTCTTCACCTCGACGAGACATGTCATCATGCGATTAAGTGGGCGGTACAGAGCCTCCCATTCTTCACGCTTTTTCTCATAATCCTGGAGTTTCGCGCTGCATTTATAGCGAGGCGGTCTCGGGATCATCTTCATCTCGATAAGCTCGGTTTGTGTCGGGACGATGACACCAGCCAGATCGGCGATCCAGCCACGCTCTGTCCGACGGCTCATCGCTACTTCTACTTCGGTCTCCACGGGCTTGAATCCATGATTGTCTAGCCATATATAAGTGGCCTCCGTTACCCTGTGGGTCAAATCGCTTTTATTCCTGTCTCGGCTCATCTTGTGATGAGTATCTAAAAATACGATTTCCTCTGTCAAGTATTATTTTTCACAGTGCAATGTAAGAACTTATGCGCTCGCGCATGCATGAATACTGGCGATTTCGCTACTTTCAAAAAATCGCGATGAGAAAATAGATGTATGGGAGGAAACAAACTATGGAGGACACTTACACCATTCCGTATGGCCGCAATAGCTACTGCGGACCGGCTGCTCTCGCTTATGTTACCAGGACCGATCCCGATACCGCGGCGGCGCATCTGCGTCGCTGGGGTCGGCTCCGCGCTGTCAAAGGCGTCTCCAACGACCTGCTTCAGTTCACCATGCGCCAACTCGGAATTCAGTTCCACTTCTGCATGCCGACGCAATTACGGTGGAACAGCAAGCGGGGGAAATGGATCAAACCGACTCTATCCTGCTGGATGGATGCGGTCCCCGATGGGGAATACATCGTCAACATCACGGGGCACTACATCGTGGTCCACAATGACCTGGTATTTGACAACCGGTTTCACCTGGGCAAATCGGTGTGCGTCTGCCCCTATCTGCGGCGTCGCGTCAAGGCGGCGTGGAGGATCGAACGATGAGCAAGCTCGCCACGCGCAAGTCTCGCGCGGTCTTTGAGACTGACAACTCTATCTGGGAGCGCCGCCGGAACCGGGCGATCATCATCGAACTCAAGCCCGACTTCATGGTCTTCCGCATCAAGGGCACGCGCCGGGAATACCCGCTGAGCTATACCGGCGCGCTCAATAAAGCCATCGCCAACGAGGCCCTGCGTCGCCGTTTGGAGAAGGCAAAAAAGAAGGGGCTACCAAAGCGGTAGCCCCGTTTGTTGGCAGTTGAAAGGGGAAGGTCAGACGGTTGCGGCTTCGAGTGCCGCAAGCTCCTTCTCGATCGACTCGCGCTTCTCCTGCGCGGTCTTGAGGCCCTCGCGCTGCGCCTTGAGGTCGCGGATGCGGCGCTGGCGCTCGTCGAGCATGCGGTTCTTGATCTCCCGGTCGAGTGCCTCGTTCTGGACGGCAACGTACTCCGGCACCTTCATGCTGCGGGCCTCAAACTCTGCCTTCAGAGACCTGCCGAAGGCGGCCATGGCCACAAGCTCGTCGACGTTGGCGCTGTCGGCATTAAAGCTCTTGAACTGTTCGAGCATAGCTTTCCTCCTTTCCGCGACCCGCTGACCTGGGCCGACAAAGATGTTGGGCGGCTTCTTCTTGGTCTTCTGCCGCCGATCCTGATAAGAATGATGCGTCTGGATCATTACACACCTAACAATTCCGTGCTGTTCTTGAGCACATCTCCCACCGCTAGAAGCGGCGTCGCCAGAATCTCATCGACCAGGCTGTACGTGCTGCTACGCATGGACTGCACAAGGTTCGGAATCGCGTAGAAATCCGTCTTACCGTGACGTAGGTCGAACTTCTGCATTTCGATCCCCGCTTGGTTCATCCGGGCGGTGAGGTTGTCGGTACCGCCGTCACAGTCGTAGAAGTAGACTGGCACATCCTTGCCCACGAAATCCGCGTACTTCTTGTAGGTCTCCGGGAAGTACGGTGCCGTGTTCTCCTCGCCGTCCGAGACGATGGCGATGCCGTCGACCTCGATCTTCTCCACCAACATCCTGGCCAGACCGCAGCCGATGGAGGTTGCCGAACCGGTGCCGATGTGGCGCGTCGCCTTCATGATCTGGTCGAGCGATAACCCGCTGACGTCGATCGTCATCGGACCCGAGTCGAAGAACACGAGGTACACCTTGCCCTTCACGAACTGCGTAAGCGCCGCGGCGACGTGCTTGCCGAACTCGATCGCGCGGTGCATGCTGGGGCTGCGATCAACCAGGACCAACCAGTTTCCTTCCGGGCCCCCGGCTGCGGCGATCTGCTTCTTCTGCAGGGCGCGCAGCTTCTCCTTCAGCCCGTCGTCCTGGACGGCCTCGACAGCCTGGGTCGTCTTCAGCGTGTTCTGCTTGGACTTGGCAGCCTTCACTGTGGCCTTCTCGAACGCCGCGCGTAGGGCCGGGTTGGTCTTGATGCCGTATTTCTCCAGCGTCTTGACGTTGGAGATCAACTCTGTCGGCGTCATGCGCTCGATCAGCGCCTGGAGAAGCTCCGGCTCCTTTATCCGCTCTTCCAGAGCGCCCGCGGCGACCAGGAAGGGGATGTGGAACTTGGCAATCGCACCGGCCGCCTCGACGGCGGTCATCTTCTTCAGATCACGAACTGCCTCAAACACCGATCCTTTCGGCACCGGCCGCTTGTCGCCCTTCGCCACCTCCCCGAAGAGCACGATCCGCACCCGGTCGCTGGTCGGCTTGACGCGGGCATACGCGTAAAGCGACTTCAGCACACGCGCGTGCTGTACAGCCACCCCGTCCCAATGGCGCTGCCCCTCAAGCTGGTGGAGGTAGTCGCGGATGATCCGGTCGACGATCTGCATCCTGCCCTTCGGGCGAAGCTCGCGCAGAAACATGAATGCCTTGTATAGTTCCCGCGGTCCGAGAGCGGCAAGGTGGGCCAGCGAGTTGTCGAGCAACTCCGCGTCCGGCTCGAAAGCCACGCCGAGAACCGGCAGAGCGATCTTGGCGTCGCGTACCTGTGAGTGCTTCGCCGTCCAGGCAACTAGGTGCTGGTAGAACAGCGGCTCAGCCTTGATCGCCTCCCGCGCGATCGGCAAATACTCCTTGAGCGATCCGTGCGGTGAGCGGCAGATCGCGCTGAAAATGGACTGCTTGGTGAGTCCCTTCTCCATAGTGTCATCCTCCCTTCAGTGGATCGTTATGGAAGCTTGCGTGTGGCGAGGTAGTGGACGTAGTCAGAAAAAGTCAACTTTGTCGGAGGATGCTTCAGAATGTTGCACCACTCCTGCGGGTCCATACCACCCTTGTCCTTGTTGCATTTCCGGCACGCGGAAAGGTAGTTGCTCGGGTCGTTCTTGCCGCCCATCTCCAGCGGCCAGAAGTGATCGATCGTCAACTGCACAGCGCCCATCGGGCGGCCGCAGTACATGCATTTGCAACCGTCGGCGACCCATACCTTCTGCTGCACCGCGCCGCTGATCTCGTAGCGCACCTTGCGGTGGAAGGCCTTTTCCAGGGAACCGTTGACCAGTATCTCCGGGTTGTCGGAGCGCTGCAGCCAGTCCGACCAGTCTTCGATAGATGGCTGATGAATGTTCCACGACTTACCCGGATCAAAGTCTGCGCTAGGCAGCAAGAGGATCGTCCGCGCGCCCTCACCGCCGACCAGAAGCCCTTCGATCTTGAGCAGGGAGCCCACGTCGCCCCAGAGCGCCGGGCGGTGGCGCAGTTCGAGTTGGTAGAATCTGGAATCGCTTGCCATGTCTCCCCCTCCCAAGAGGAACTTTTGCGCTGGTGTCGAACTGGTTTCTATGATCGGGGTCTCACCCCACGCCCCCCGTCGATGTTTTAAGGTGGAGGGGGCCCGCTGCGAGCGGGTTTCATGTACGGCCAATCCAGTCAGCGCAAACTCTTTGCAGCGGGCCGGGAGCGCTCACCATTTCTGGCCGGTTGCCCAGTATGCACCCGCTGCAACTCTGGCTGGGGGACTCGGTTACGAGCCGAGACTACTTGCGTAGCAAGACATGTATCCGAACCTGTCAGCACTCGCGTGCTGGTGTCGCTCCGGAACCTCTTAGGTCCCCCAAAACTTATTGGGCTGGTGTTAGGCTGCAACCTCTTGCGAGGTACAGGTTGGATTTGAACCAACTACCGTCTGATCTAAAGTCAGATGCTCTGCCAAATGAGCTACATGTATGCAACCAGTTCAGCCCAAACTTATTGGCTTGGTGTCGATCTGGAACTTTTCGCCCTCTGCCACTGAGGTAATCCCGCGTCGATGTTTGATGGAGCGGGATGAGGGAATCGAACCCCCGACTGCGTGCTTGGAATGCATGTACCCAAATCAGTCAAGCCAAACTTGCGGGAGTCCGCTCTGGTCGATCTGCGCTGCTACTTCGGTATTCACGATAACCCGCTCTGACCGTCCTGCGCTACTCCCAATTCTCTCCGCTGGTGTCGGTCGGCTACCCCTTGCGGGGACACCCGCCTTGCGGCGGCTTTTCATTCGTAGTGAAATGCTGGTTACCCAGCCATGTATGTCAGCCAGTCAGCGGAAACTCAAACTCTTTGCTGCAACTTTCCTACCCTACCACTGCTTTCACCGCGGCGCAAGATATTTCTGCGCTTTTATGGTACCCGGTGGAGGAGTCGAACCCCCATTCTGTGATTCGTAGTCACGAGTCCTATCCGCTTGAACGAACCGGGCACAAAACTTTCGCATGGATTGCGATATGGCAATTTGAGCATACCAACTCGCAGTGCTTAATCTCTTCCAATACTCTTTCCCAACCCCAACTACGCATACCACGCGCGTTTGGGTCTTTCTTTTTTGGGTCCGTATGATGCAACGACAGCGCAACTTGGTACTTTGAATACCCGCAATATTTGCATTTACCACCCATTAAATCTCGAATTTGCCTCCGACGGTCCCTTCCTCTTTTCGTACCGTAGATCGCGACGCATTTTCTGCACATGCGATGTCTTCCGGCGCTGAAGCTATCAGGATTAGTCTCGCCACATCGACACCGTTTTCCGGTTTGACTTTCGATCAGCGCGTAGCGTGTGTTATGACTGCGAAACGGCGAACATTCAACGCAAAATCGCCTATGAGAAATGTTATGAACCGCTCCCTCGATAGCAACGCGATTTGGTATCTCCTTACCGCATTTCCTGCATTTCCTAACCATTCGTACATCATAGCGCATCCAGCTACGCTACGGGCTCTCAAAAATGGTCGGCGAGCGGAGACTTGAACTCCGGATACCTGTTCCCAAAACAGGGGTGTTGGCCACTACACTACTCACCGAGAAATGGTCGGAACGGTCAGATTCGAACTGACGTCGTCTCGCTCCCGAAGCGAGTGCCTGAATCCACTAGGCTACGTTCCGATGGTGGGCACTATCAGAGTCGAACTGATCTCGTCGGCTTTTCAGACCGCTGCAACGACCGCGCTTGCTCAGTGCCCGAATTTTCAATTCCACCGATCCTGCCTAAATTCCTGCGGCCGGTGGATTTGTTTCATCTGCCGATACCGCTGCATCATCAGGCGTCCCTTACCAGCACGCCGAAGGTACCGCATAACCGGCGAATCAGAGAAGAAGGAATCAGCTACCGCTTTGAATAACCTGTCGCGCCGGGCAAGATCACCGGCGTGACGCCGCGGTGAAAATCCGCGTTCCGATCGCTTCAATAGCTTCATCGTTCACCTCTGAATTTTGGTGGACCGTGTGGGAATCGAACCCACCTGATTATCCTGCTTGCAAGGCAGGCGACCACCCCGAGTAGTCCTACGGCCCATAAACTTTCTCGACGGCCGCGGGGAGTTAAACCCCGCTGCGGAATTACCGTTTCATCACGTCAGGCTCTCGCCTTAGTGGACCGCCGATTCTTGGTGGAGCTATCCGGAGTTGAACCGGAGACTCTCGCGTGCGAAGCGAGTGCGTTCCCAACTACGCTATAGCCCCGAAATCTCTTCTCCTCCGGCCTGCTTCAGCGCATCGCGCCGCTTGCGCTTGTAGCCGAAGTATTTCTCGAAATGGCAGCGCATGGAACCACAGTTCCCGTTCCACTTCGCGTAACGCTGCCACTCTTGTTCCTGCTGGACCATCGCTCGGCTCCAGCTTGTGTTGCCGTTCACGCGGATGAAGCGACGATGCGCGATGATCCGCAAACGCTCGTGCCGACGTTCGGCGCGGTTAGAAGGATGCTTCATGTCGATGCCGCCCCCTTCGTGCGGCGTGCTACTTGGTAGCCATCGGCATGAAACCTCCTCCGTTCAAATTTGGGGAGAGATAGGAGACTCGAACTCCTGTTGTACGGGCCACAACCGTACGCCTAACCCCTCGGCCAATCTCTCCATCAACTGCGCATCCAGGATACGTTATATTTCCACATACTCAGCGGTAGCTAATCCGCCTTTCGAGTCTTCCCGACGAACCCCATTAGGCCACGGTTTCAGCGTATCCCAGAAAACGGTTGGAGCCGGGAGCGGGAATCGAACCCGCCGCGCGGGCCATACAAAGGGCCGCTGCTTCTCAGAGCCCCCGGCTCAAAACTCGGGGTCACCGTCCTAATGCTGGTACTGGTACCTGGCGTCCCCATTGCTGTCGTTCCAGAGGTAAGGGCCCCACTCGTTCACTTCCTCGCCCATCTGCTTCAGGATAAACGAGCCCGTGTGAATCGACTGCGGCAGCGGACGGTGAATCAACGTCATGCCCGCTTCCTCTGGCGTTCTGTCTCTCTTCTTCTGGTTGCAGTCGTGACAACCGGCAACCAGATTTTCCCATGCGTTGCGGCCGCCGCGGCTCTTGGGGATGATGTGCTCAAGCTCCAGCACCACCTTCGGAGCCTTGACACCGCAGTACATGCAGCGGTGCCCGTCGCGGATGAAGATGTTCTTCCGGGAAACCTGCTGCAACCGGCGCGGCACTTTGCGGAAGTGGCGAAGCCTGATGACAGACGGCAGGTAGACCCCCGGATAGATCATCGTTTTGGTCGGCAACTCGACGACCGCGACACCCTTGGTGATCAGCGTGAGCGCCCGGCGCGCGCTGATGATCGACATCGGCTCGTAGCTCGCGTTCACCTGGAGCACCGTTCTCTTCATCACGCCCATAAATCACCTCGATCATGGAGCCGGGTAGGAGAATCGAACTCCTGTTTGCGGTGTACGAAGCCGCCGCTTTGCCAACTAAGCTAACCCGGCCCTACTCAACTGGAGCGGCGTACCGGATTCGAACCGGTGACGAAAGTGTGGCACACTCCCATGTTTCCACTACACCAACGCCGCGGCAGGGGGAGCCGGATTCGAACCGGCGAAAAACTCGCTCCAAAGGCGAGCGCAATAGGCCACTCTGCCATCCCCCATCAATTCATCCCCCGCGCCGGGGCAG
Organism: Candidatus Acidiferrales bacterium; assembly: GCA_036279175.1. Taxonomy (GTDB): domain Bacteria; phylum Acidobacteriota; class Terriglobia; order Acidiferrales; family UBA7541; genus Palsa-295. The sequence continues at coordinate 78,408 of DASUJR010000474.1, forward strand.
CTATATCCTTCGCGGTATCCCGGCCTTACAGCGCCGCCGGTTCACTACACCGGCAGACGAGAACTTGGCTGGGGAGGCAAGCATCGAACTCGCAACCTCTTGGTTCAGAGCCAAGCGCTCTAGCCAATTGAGCTACTCCCCATCACACTGGCTCCGGCGGAGGGAATCGAACCCCCAATGACTCGGTTAACAGCCGAGCGCTCTGCCATTGAGCTACACCGGAATAAACTCTCCACAAAATAAGAACCCCGGCTCTGATCGCTCTCGGCCGGGGTCCTCTTTTTTGCGTTTGCAAAAAATGTCTAGGCCGAGTCGCACACATGCGTACCCTGCGGATTTTGTGCCGCTGGGCTAAATGTCGCGATATGGGCTCGGTTTCTCATTGCAAATACACCGTAGCGCAGAATCGGTCGGCGTGTCAAGAATTATTTTCATGCGCCTCTTGACATGGTTTAGCAACATGCTAACATTGCTCCCATGTGGCGAAAAGAAGATATGGACGAGACTAAGAAAAATGGAGCCGATCCGGAAGTAAGGAAGGCTATCGATGAAGCGCGAGCGAATCGGAGTTTGAGCCACCTCAACGCCTCATACGTCTCCCAGGTCTACAACGGGCACCGTCCGCCGTCAGATGAACTCCTCGACCATCTCGAACTTGAGCGCCGCGTCACTATCACTTACGTGAAAAAACAAAGGAGATGGAAATGAAACGGACCCTCATCAGCCTCATCCAGGACCGGTCGGGCAGTATGTCTTCGGTCTGGGAGGAGACGCTCAGCGGATTCAAGACCTACATCGAGAGCATGCAGGCCGACCAGAAGAAAGACAACGAGGTCGAATATATCTTCAGCCTCACCGCCTTCGATACGCAGATCGATGTGCCTTACAAGGGCGTGCCCATCGCCGACGTCGACGTGCATATCCTCAAGCAGTACGGGCCCCGCGGCTCGACCGCGCTCTACGACGCTGTCGGCAAGACGCTGCAGGCGCTCGATGATGACAAGGGACTAACTTTCGACAAGGCCATCGTCGTCATCGTCACCGACGGCAAAGAGAACAGTTCGCGTGAATGGAGCAAGGATGCCTTGCATGCGGCGATCGACGAGCGCGTCAAGCGCGGCAACTGGACCTTCACCTATCTCGGCACGCAGCCGGAAACTTGGGACGACGCCCAGTCCCTCGGCATGGGGATGGGAGCTTCGGCGACCTACAACGCCAAAAATGCGGGCGCTACCTACGCGACCATAGCCTATGCGTCGGCGAACATGGCGCGCTCTGGGCAGGGACAGTCGGTTTCCTTCCTGCACGACAACACCACGGCAGCGATGCGCTGCGCCGTGGGAATGAAAACCGCGACCGACGATGATTCAGCCAATCTGGTTGGCGTCACGACGTCGACGCAACCCGTCCCGACCGCAGCACCGGCCGCGACGCCGCATCGCAGCGATCCGCCCAAGCGAAACTCGACGGGGAGGCGCTGGAAGTAATACACTGGGACCTCACCTGGTTCTGCCGGACCATAACAAAAAAGCCCCGGGAGCAATCTCGGGGCTCTTCTTTTCTGCCACTGGCCACGCGGCACTAACAATTCTGTTGACGTCTTATCTGCGCGCCATAGATCGGGATGAGCAGCTTCACTTCCTCGACGAATGCAGCGGTATCGAGAAGGCTGATTCGCTCAAACGCGCAAGGAAAATTCCCCGACGGCGGAAAGATTACGACACCAGCACAGTCTTCGCCGGACGCTACATCGACGCCCATTGTGTACTTGGGGGACAAAGCGGCCATCGGCGTCAGAGCCGCTACCGCGGCCGTACCGGCAAGCGACTTGAGGAATGTCCTGCGGTTCACATGCCCTCCGGAATCTCGTATGGCGTCCAGCTAGGATTATTCCTGTTCACCGCGTTGGCCACTTTAAGGAACGAGTAAGCGAGTTTCTTGTCGCTTTCAAACGCAGCGGCCGTGGCGTACCCCATCATCAGAAGCAGCGTCTCATACTCTTCGGTGCTGAGCTTGATTTCCATGCGATCCTCGGAAATTTGGTCACCCCGAGGAGATTTGAACTCCCGTTCCAGCCTTGAAAGGGCCGTGTCCTAACCACTAGACGACGGAGTGATTGGTAGCAGTAATGGGATTCGAACCCATGTTTCAAGATTGAGAATCTCGCGTCCTAGCCCCTAGACGATACCGCCTCATGTGTTCCCGTTGAGCCTCTTTGCATATCGCGCACCTACATCCGCGTCTGTATCCACATCTCGCATGCCTGTAGTAATCGCGTTCGCGAGCGGTTTCTTTTTTGTGACATTCAGCGCAAAGCAGATCGCATTTGACAAGTTCAGCTTCGATCCGTTTCTTGCTCCATGTCCATATTCTGTGGCTGACCTTTTCATCCCGATCACGATGATGGAACTCAAGGTCATCGCTGCTGCTGCAGTTTTTACATTTGCCTCCGTAGGCAGAAAGATATTCAGAGCGTCTTTTGCTCCGCCACAGACGCCTATATTCGCGCTGTTGCTCTATATCTGCGTACGGCATCACGAAACTTGGTGCTTCCGAGGGGATTCAAACCCCCATAATCGGTTTTAGAGACCGCCGCTCTGTCATTGAGCTACGGAAGCGCAGGAATTTACTATAGCATAAAATTGGCAGTGCGGCCGGGGGACCAAATGCGAAATCTCGCTAATCGCGTACCATGGCATGACCAAAATTGGTCGGCATTCCAGCAACCAACATCAACGACGCTCGCGGCGGCGATACAACGTCGGAATAAAAAAATAAGCATTCGCGCCTTCCATGTTCTCAATGAACGTGGAACGGACAACGTCGATGACATTCAGTCATTGACGATCCTAGATTATTCCAACACACCCGGATGTTCGCGAACCACTGCCTTAGAGATCGCGGAATCGTTTAATCTCAAGCCGGTAGATTTCAGAGAGCGCGGACACATCGCTCCGTTTCTTAGGATCGATATTCCGCGTCTGATTGCGTGTGGGAATACTGTTCCAGAACAAGGTTTCGTTAAACCGCGAAAGATTGGCTCTCCTGACAAGATTCGAACTTGTATCCCAGGCTTTAGAGACCCATGCTCTGGCCGTTGAGCTACAGGAGAGTGGTGGGCGGCGGAGGATTCAAACCTCCTGCATAGCCGGACTAGCCGCCCGTTGGCTCCCGCAGACCGATTCGAACAGCCGACCTCCATCCTCTTGCGAGGATGGCGCTCTGACCACTGAGCTATGCGGGAGTAAAAGGTTACCTTCGTTCCATAACCGGTAATTGCGCAACACCGCGCGCTGCTCTTCGGTAAGTGGAACTGTGGCGACCGCGGTGAGTCCTTCGTCGCCGTCGGGCTCATAGAACGGCGAGTGATCGATGCTATTATCCTGGAGCTTCTGGATCACGCGCTCCAACGCTGATTTATTGGGAACGCCGATCAGCACGATCGACGGAGGAAGATCGTCGACGCTCTGGGGGAGCGTAAAGGCCATATCAAATGTGGCGTGGGAAGCCTGGATGATCTGCTGATCAAGAGGAAGGTCTTGCCGGATGAAGATGAAGAAGTGGGTGGCGATCTAACGCATGGATATTGTGTACACTAATTCAATCTCGATTGCAACAACTTTTTTCTAAAGGCACGGCCGACCGCATAATCCCGTGGGTTCCGCATCCATCGGGGCCCAGCAATGCGGACACCGGTAGGCTGGCTCTTCCTCTTCCTCTGTGCGTCCGCGTAACCTGGCCGTTACCGCCTCCACTCGCATCTGGATTGCGAGCTTCCGCGCCGCCCGCTTCCGCTGCCGTTTGATCCGTCGACGCCTAGACGCCATTGTTCAAGGTTTCCGTCATCCCATTGGCGTATTTGGAGCCCACACTGGTGACGGCGATGGATTTCTTGCGTGGACGCAGCCTGGCGGTGACCGCCTGCACTTGTTTGCGGATCGCGAGTTCACGCGCGTACTTCTTTTTTCGCCGCTTGATGCGGCGGCGGGCGGGAGTCATACTCCCATTCCTCGCCACATGATGGAAGAGCGTGGATTCGGAGAATATAAGTTCATCGCCAAATTAAACAGGCTTTGGGATGAGGGGTTCATGCTGAAGCTGAAGTTCATGGGAACGGTAATGGGAGGAGGATTTAACCTCGCCGTCACCCGCCTCACCCGGCGCGCGATGAAGCGCTTCTCCCGCCTGCGCATCTCGCGCTGGCGGCGACGCAGGGCGCGGCGCTAATTCTTATCGGCGCTCATTATCTTCGTTCGTTAAGCATCTTCGGATCAACGCGGAGCTTGACACCGGCATTGAAACACCTGGCCGCCTGCTCGTTCGGCGCACCATGAAGGCAGTACCACCGCATGTCGGTATCCCGCCTCACTTCCATCACCACTCCGCACAACGAGCATCTCAGGCGTTCTGGAACAACCGAATTGATGAGCATGGATGGTTCTTTTTTTCGTCCGAACATCATCATATTCCTTGCGGTTTTTCTCCCTCGATGCCAAGCTCTTCCCATTGTTTAGGATCGATAGCTTCGAGATAGATCGGCTTAACGTGGAACACCTTGTCAGCATTCACACATTGCGGACCATGCGAAAACTTTCCATGGTAATAGACGGGAACGTATTTCCCGGTGAGCTTGCGCACCATGACCATGTGACATTTCCCGCAGCATACATGAACGGGATAGGCGTAGTCGTCGAGCAACCGGCGGCCGACGCGGTCAACTCGAAGCTCGTTCTCGATGTCTGGTGCGCGGAAAGTCTTCATGTGACCTCGTTCTCGTTCACTGGCCATATCTCTTTTTGCCGGGTATTATTTGACGTGGAACCCGGCAAACCACGGATATTGGCCTATTAGGCCGCCATCGGTAGTGCGTTCACCTCAGCACTTATTGGTCTGTATCCCTTTTGCGGGCGGTAACAGTGTTCCCGGCACGAAGCTGCGGTTGTTCGATTCCGTCGAAACCGTGACGCCCCCACCAACTGCCTCCGAAGCCAGCGCGAATCGGAATCTGCTGGCGCTGCGGTACCAAGTCTCACACGGTCCGTTCCAATGGATTCTTTCTGACCGTCGAAGGCAGTTGGTGGAGGCGGCGAGAGTCGAACTCGCGTCCGAAACCGCTTCTCCACAGGGTTGACGTGCGTAACTTAATTATTGCGGTCCGATCTGAATCTTCGGAATCTTCTTTGCGCGTTGTGCTGCACGGCCTTTTGGAACGTGACGCCCGCGGCTGTTCTTGTTGGCGTAGTTGCGACGCCGCTCGCCGGGGGGCCCGTCCTTCGGGCGCATTTTGCAATAGAGGCATCCAGAGGAGCACGGTTTCCCGCGGCCGCTCCGGTGCCGCCACGCGTGAGCATTGCCCATGACGATTATCACCACCTTTCTTAGTGCATCGTCATGGGACACGCTCCTATCAAAAGATTTGCCGGTCTTTCCCGGCTGTCAGCCCCAGTTTCCCGGGGGCTCCACCCGGTCGTAGGGGCCGGGACCTGAGCAGCAGAACGCCCGCCGAGGCTTCCCACTGCAAACTGGCGCGAGCGACGGGAGTCGAACCCGCTTCGTCTTGATCGACAATCAAGTGCCTCGCCGTTAGGCTACGCCCGCATGAAAACTTATGCTACGGCTGCCGCGTCAAACCAGAACTGCTGCATCCGCTTCAAAAAAACGGTTCCAGTAACTTCTTCCGCCACCGGGATCACAGCGTCGATCCCGCATCTTGGGCAAAGCGCTGTTGTTCCACCGTCTATCCATTCCGCGATCTCCCCTACCCCGAACCTGCCCAGGCAGTAGAAGCATCCGCAAACCGCCGCGTGTTCAAGCTGTTTTCTGTGATGCGCGCATGCCGCGTGGCCGATCTCCAGGTCTCGCGAAGGATTGATCGAAGTATCGTGCTTCTCCTTCAGGTAAGCGGAGACAGCCAACGATCTTTCTTTCTCCATGCGCCAATCTGCGACCATATATCCGCAGTCCGCACATACAAAAACAGGAGCAGTTGCCTTCAGTGTAACCGGGTTCTTGCGACCAAACTGAAATTCGCCTTCGCGGATTTGCTCGCTTGTGTTTTCGCTGCCGCAGTCTGGACAGGTCATTCGCTCACCATACGCCGTCTCTCCGGCTGTCACCGCTGAGCCGTTGTCAGTGATCGGCGGTTCTCACTCCAGTCCCGACGGCCTCGGGTCTCACGCCTATCCGGTCATACTCGTGAGCGAATCTCTTCAAGCTCCCCGCCCATGGAACGGATCAATGCTCGCCGGAGGATTCCAGTCAATGTTGGTTGCGGGTCTCGGGATTCGAACCCGAGGGTCTCTGAGTTATGAGCCCAGCGATAGACGCCGCCTATCCGCCCCGCGTGATGCACCATTGAGTAAGGTCAACGGTGCCAAGCACTGCAACTTTAGAGTTGCCAACTGCCTCGTTTCGTGGACATTTAAGGGGTCCGTCTTGAATGGAGACGAAGTCATCCAGACCCATTTGCAAAGATACTATGGTTTTATTCCGAAGCGCAAGAGAAATTCTGCGCTTTACCGAAAATGCTCAGCGTTCTTAGGATTCGCGATCCCTTCGTAGCAAATCTCCGAATCGTCCGGCGGACACTGCGGCAGCCGCTCCAGGTCGTCGCCGAAGGTGCTGTTTTCGTTGTATCGCGAGAGATCGATGTGCCACGACGGCAGACGACGTTCTATTCTTTCTAAAGCACCAGCCCACGCATCTTCCATCGTGGCGTAAAAAGTTTGGTTGACGCTCACCACGAGGTATTGGCCGCTTTGCGCCCCGGCGGGGATGTCTTCGCCCAGAATGACGAAGCCGAGCTTGCCGACGAGGTGAGCGTGGGCTTGAGGATAATCCTGGCCGACACGCGCGCCTGCGATCAGCGCTTTCCGCTCGCGAACCAGATCGGGATCGCAAACGTGCGGATGCCATTCGGTGTTGGGGTAAATCGGTCCTTCCGGATAAGAGAAGGCGGTTCCGCCCCACTCGGTGCCCATTTTGCAGATGTTTGCCCCGCAGTTTTCGCAGGAATGTGGACCGTAATAGACGACCTTCGAGCTACGGAATGTGATGGGTGACATGTGTTTTCTCCTTGCGTAAGTAGGCCAGTTGCCCGGCTCGCAAAGAGAATAGCACCAATCATAGAAGCTCGTCAGGATTGATTCCTGCCTTGGCCAGCGCCACACTGCCAGCGAGGATCACGCGCGCCGTCTGCAGACCGAGCAGGTAGCCGTCGCCGAACTCTCCAGTGGTCTTCACCCCGATGGCGCTGAAAAGCTCCTTCATCTGGTGGGCCCGCTGCTCTTCGCTAAGACCCGTGAGGCTGTCTTGCCCCATTTCAATAAACATCGCCGCAGGGTAGATCATACTTCTGCCCTCCTGCCCGAGAAGCGCTCCTGGAGGTGATCAACGTAACGCTCAAATCGTATCTGCGAGCGCCGGACCGCCAAAGCATATTCCTGATTTTGCTCCTCTGTTACGGTGAGCTTGCCCTCGGCGTCCCGCGGCAGATGGTGTGTGTAAAACTTGATTCCGCCTTCCATGGCATTGCGCACGCCGGGCTGATGGACGTAAATCTTGTATCCTTTATCGCTGGGCTCGATCTCTGGCACGGTCCCATGCGAAGCATCATCTGGAGCGGTAGCCGCTTCGTGTACCAGGCGGAGGAAATCATCCGGATGTAGGGAACCGCAGTAGCTGCACACGCGATCGCCATTCGACTTATGCCGATCCCAGTGATCCTGATTCTCGCCCTGGTCGAGATGAACAGGAGCGCCGCCAACATATTGATCGAACCGACGACGGCATGTCATTGGCTCCGGCAGAGGCTCGACGCGTTCGGCGTAGGGCGCATTGTAGACGATGGTTCCATCTTTGCAGTGCTCGCACTTCTCGCCGATCTTCTCGGTTTCGATCGAGCTTACGCAGCACTTGTCGCAGATGCCGCGGTGTTCTTCATACCACTTGTCGCTCATGCGGGGGATTGTAGCACATAAGCTGCGCTTCTTGGCCTATACTCTTTCCATGAAGCCATGCGATCTGACTGAGAGTAACTGGGATGTACGGTACGCCGTCTTTGCGGGTGCCGGATTCGAGGCGCGCGTGACGGCCGACGCACGGCAGATGTGGTTTCGCGTGTCCGCAAAAACCATCTGCGCGGATGTGACCATCCCAATCAGGGAATTCAGAAAAGCCGCCAAATACGTCGAAGCCTTCGATCTGAAGACGCTCACCGACGCGAATCCGTTCGCAGGCAAGAATCTAGGCACCTATTGCTTCGAAATCACCGACCGCGTGGGAATCAGGAAACGCAGCGGCACGGTGATGAAGAAGATTCATCCCGTGATCCTCTTTCGCCCATGGCGTCAGTATCGAAACCATTCTTTTCAAATACGCCTCAGCGAATTCAGAAAGATCATCCAGTGGTATCACACCGATTGGGAGTGAATTGGTGCAAGCGGCCGGATTCGAACCGGCAACGTCATCGAAGATGATCTGGTTTTACGGACCAGCGCAGCCAACCGTATCTGCCTCGCTTGCACATCCCTCGTCCGGCACCTCTCCGATGCCGGGAAGCTGATCCCAGCCAGGGCGTCCGTCGGTGCGGTTTACGAGCCTCCAATTGCCGCTTGAGACGCGTACCTTTTCTCCCGTTTCGACCCGTTCCGCCGGATTGGTGATCTTCCTCCATCCCCCACAGAAGCACTTCAGGAACGGCTCCTGCCGCGGATTGCACGGCGGCGCGCATCCGCCGACCCACACCGCGCCCTGCTTGACCAGCCGCTGCGCATCGGCGACCGATCTCGACAGTCCAATCGCGACCATTGCTTTTGTCAGCTTCATGGCATAAATGGCGGTTCGTGATCGGGTCGAACGATCATCCCTTGCGGGAGCCGCGGTTTTCAGGACCGCTTGCCTCTCCGTCGGCGGCACGAACCAAACTTGGCGGATGGCTGAGCATCGAAGCCCCGTGCTTTCGCACGCCACCGGTTTTCGAGGCCGGTTGGAGGACCCCCTCCGGAACCATCCATGGCGGAGAGCACCGTACTCGAAACGGAATCCTCGCGGATCGCATCGCTTTCCAGACGAGCCCCGGCACCTGCCAGGTCTACTCTCCGAATCAAACTACGTTTACCTTCTGTCTTCCAAAGCAATCCCATCCTCTAAACAATCCCTTTTTCCGGGCGGCGCGGACTGCTGGAACCATCATTTTCCAAGCTGCAAATGGCATATCTCTTCGCAAATAATTACAGCGCAGACAGGCCACAACCAAATTCGTCGGTATGTGGCCTATCGTATTGTCGATCCTGTCGAACGTAATCGGAAGATCAACTTCGCCGCAATAAGAACATGGTGAGTGTATCCGTTGCTCCACCCACTCCTTAGTGATTCCATGCTCTCGTCCTTTCTTTCGGTCTGAACCGCGAGACCAAAGCACTATGTGTATCGCGCGGTTCTTAGGGTTGTTCCTGTATCGCCTGCCGCGCTCTCGCGTTTTGCGGCGCTGTTCATCTGTCGGCGCTCTCTTTGTGAATGTTCTCAACTTTCGCGCTTCATTGTCGCATCCTTTGCATGTTGTTTTTCGATATATCCCGCCATTTGTTCGATTCAGCGGGAATGCATCAATCGGCAAAGGCTTCTCACACTTGGCACATACAATCAGATCACTCATGCTCCTGGATTGTACTTTCCTTGGCGGAGCAATACAACCGAATTGGCGGAGCAGGAGGGCTTCGATCCCCCGCATCCCGTGTAGGGATGGCCTCGGTTTAGCAAACCGGCACAATACCAGACTCTGTCACTGCTCCGTAAACTTGGTGCCGGTAGAGGGGAACGAGCCCTCACGTCCTCATAGGACACACGCTTTTGAGGCGTGCGCGTCTTCATTTCGCCATACCGGCATGGTGGCCTCGCAGAGACTCGAACTCTGACGCCCGAAGGCGCTGCATCCTAAGTGCAGCGTGGCTTCCAATTTCACCACGAGGCCAAAACTTGGTGCGGTCGGCGAGGATCGAACTCGCATGCTTTCGCGCTACGCCCTGAACGTAGTGTGTCTTCCAGTTCCACCACGACCGCACAACTCTGGTGCCCGAAAGGAGACTCGAACTCCTACGCTTTTGACGGCGGCAGCCCCTCAAGCTGCTGTGTCTACCAGTTCCACCATCCGGGCCAAACTTGGAGAGCGAGGGGAGAATCGAACTCCCGACTACCGATTTTGCAGACCGGCGCATTTCCACTTTGCTACTCGCTCATGGTGCGGGCAGAGAGGATCGAACTCTCACGGTTTCCCACCGATTTTTAAGAACGGCGCGTCTACCGATTCCGCCATACCCGCAATGAAAAAGCCCTCCGTCTCAGGAGGGCTTGGATAACAACCAGTGCGATTAGTCGCTAGTCGTCCCAGCCCTCCGCGAGGGATGAATACAGGCACGAAAGCGAACTTAAATTCTTCATGACTTATGCAGAGTACCTGTTTATATGCTCGCTGTCAAGAATTTTCGGCGAGCGCCAACCGCCAAAAAAATTGCCTCATCGTCCGTCTCCTGGCCGCACCGTTCCGCTGACGCAACTCAGCAGCCAATGAGTGAAGGCCGCCGTTAGGTAAATAGCTTCGTGGACCTGAAGGCCATTGTCGGCTGAATAGCCGGTGCCATCCTTTTTGCGCGCCAAGATGAGAACTTCTTCAAATTCGTCGGCGCGCGTAGCAAGAGTGCCCGCTAAGTCGATGATCTTATCCTTCTTTTCGTTTTCCATGGCACCTCCCTTACAGACCGAAATGCCGCTTTCCTTCTTCGGTCAGACGAAAGCGATATTCGGAACTTTGCTCATCGAGTTCCACGAACGTTCCGCCGTCTACCCAGCCGCGCGTCTGGCAATAAGCGATCCCCTCCATCTGAAATCCCTGGTGGCGGGAATAAATTACCACGTAATCAGCTTTGCCGTCGGCGAACGCTTTTCTGGTTCTTGCTTCATGCTCTTCTTCGATCGTTGCAAAGCCCTCCGAGGGCTTGTAGTCGCTGTGAAATTCGCTCATTCCACCTTCGTCTCCTCTGCTGGGGTCAGCGACTTGAATCAGCCGACGTCTTTTGCGTAGCCGGTCTCCAATTCATGCCGCCATATCGTATCCGGCTGCGCATCACAGATTGGACCGCAGCGCCGATAGCTTCCCAGTCTGTGGTTGACGTACAGGTCAGTGAATGCATCGCGTCTTCGCCACAATCCCAAGCGCTTTCCCCCTTGCCAGGGAACGGAATCGGCGTGTCGGGCGTAATGTCCGCGCGCAGAAACCGCTTCCAGCCGAAAGGCCATCGCCGTCTGCGCCAGCGGGCTTCATAAAACTTCACGGTCGCCGGGTACGGACACTCCGGCATTGGTATCTCGATGCGCGATTCACGAATTGGAACTTCCTCGTAGATATTGCGCCCGAAGATCGTGTCGACCGGGTGCCACGCGCCCTGCCTGCGGCCGTGTTTGGCTTTGCTCCACTCCATGGAAGGCGTCCACAGATTCCAGAAGAACGCGCCGTCGTGCCACGATAAAGACAGTTCACGATCCTCATACTTCTCGACTGAGAACGCTGCGAGCAGGACGTTTTGTAGCCACGTCCAGTCGAGCGCGAACCAGAATGAGAACAGCCAGCACGCCAACGAGAAACTAATGCAATCCTCATCACCGCGGCCGCCAAGCGTGAAGTTGACACCGCAGAAATGCGTAAAGAAAACCCATTCGCAGTGAGCGAGCGTACGATGGCCGCCGCCATAGAGCCAAGCGCGACCATGACGTAGGATAGTGCCGTTGCCGGTTGGCTTCTCGTTGAGATTTTGAACGCGAAGTTTAGCCATAGTTCAGTCGGCATCTTTCTTGTTTGGAAAGTCCCGCATCTTGATGCAGGAATCGAGCGCGTCGTGCAGCTTCTCCGACGGCGCGGTGTGGATGTTGAGCAGAATCCAGAACGCGATGGTGTCGACGGCGCTGGCGTCCTGTTCGACAAGAGTGAAGGTTTTCTGTCCGCGCGCTTTCGCTTTGGCATGGACGTTGGTGTCGTTATCGTTCTCACTGAGAATGTGCATTGTGTCTCCCTTATTTCAACGCGTCGATAAAGCTCTTGATGCCATCCTCGCCAAGCGCCAGCCATGCCTTGTCCTGAAATGCATGAATGGAAAACGCGGCTTTGGCGTGATCGAGGTCGGCGGCGTGCTTCCGGCACGCTGGCCAAATCAGTTTCAGGTCGGTTTGACGAACCTTGGCGTACCACTTCTCTCTAAGCCATTTCAACATCGGCCGTTTACTCCTTCCGAAACGAATCCTGCTCCGTGCATACTTTCCAGTGCGGCAGGGCAGGCGAGGAACCACGATCCATGGTTTGGAAAGGGATTTTCTTCCCGGCGCTCGTTTCCCACCACTCGATTGCCTCACCGCATCCACGACACTCGCCATGATCGAGAAACCTGTATCTCGCGCTCTTTAATTCGTCGAGTGTCTTCGGGAATCCCACCCGGTTAGTTGTTGTCATGCCGTCTTCTCTCGTAGGTGTAGGTGACCGTCTTTTTCTTTTCGATCCCGAAATGGCCGAGGATTTTCTTCCCAGGTTGACGTCGACCGAGATACAGGTCCGACAAATAGGAAGCCGTAATCCCGATTTCATCCGCGAATTTCCGCAGCGATTTCTCGCCCTGCTCGCAGCGAATGAGGTTAATCACGTCCTCCTCAGTCAGTTTTCGCATGAAGGCAACACTACGCGCGACCCACTTTTTTGTCAACAATAAAGCTTGACCGCTTACGAAGCTTCGGTGTACGCTCTCGTCCATGGGAAATCTACGACCGCTGCTCGTCGTCGGCGACGCTGTGTCTTCAGGAACCGGCCTCGGACGAATCACCGGCATGATCGCGTCGGGAATCTTCAATGAACTGAGCGATAAATATCGCATGGCGACAGCCGGGTATGGCGGTCCTGGAAGCCGCATATTCCCCTTTCCGCAATACACGTTCGTCGTGAACGATAAGGACTGGGTGATCCCGCAGTTGCGTCAGATTTGGGAAGATTGGTCCAACGGCGAACGCGGCGTCGTGATGTTCGTGTGGGACCCCTCGCGGCTGGGATGGTTCGCGCAGCCCGATCTGTTATCTGAAACGCTGGAGTCCTACCCCGGCATGCGCCGCTGGCTGCGCGATGCCCCTTTTGAGAAATGGCTCTATTGCCCGCTCGATGCCGAAGGGCCCGGTCCGAACGGGGAATTGACGTTCCCCGTTAAGGCGACGCTTCTCGGCTTCAACCGAATCATCGCCTATACGCGGTGGGGGGCCAAGCTTATCGAGAAAACAATCGGGTCCGAAGAAGCCGAGGCGCGACATTTGATCGCTCTTCCGCACGGCATCGATGACGATATTTTCTTCGAGATGCCGCGGCGCGCGTCCCGCATGGCGTTCCTCACCAGGACCGGGGCGATGCCAATTGTGCAGGGCATGAAAGCTATGCCCATCGAGGACGACGAAACACTGATCGGCATCGTGGCCACCAACCAGCCTCGCAAGGATTGGTCGTTGGCGCTGAAGACCTGCGCTCTTCTATCCAAAACCAGGAAGATTCGCGTCTGGGCGCATACCGACAAGCTGGAAGCGGCATGGTCCATTCCGGCGCTTCTGCTCGACTACGAGCTGATCGATAAGGCGCTCGTCTCACTGAATCATCTAACGGACGACAACATGGCCGTTGCCTATTCGGCGTGCGATCTGACTCTCGCCCCGGGCCGCGGCGAAGGGTTCGGGTTCCCGCTCGTGGAATCAGTGTTCTGTGGGACGCCATGCCTGCACGGCAATTACGCGGGCGGAGCGGAGGTGCTCAGTCAGTACCCAGATTTTCTCGTCGATCCAGTCGCTTTCCAGGACGAAGGCGAGTATCTCTGTCGACGGCCGGTGTTTACGGCTGAAGAGTGGGCGGCGCGTGCGAATGACGTTGTCGATACGCGTGTCGGCCCGATCCCGTATTACGATTGGATCAACGCTTGGGAGCAGTGGAAAACCTATCTCGTCGAGGCGTTCAATCATGCCGTTTAAGCCGGTTCCGTTGTGGCCTCCTTTCCTGGGCGTGATTACCCCGACGATCCAGCGTCGCAGCCTCATCGATTTGTGCAGGTCGATCGACCAGCAGACTTTCACCAATTGGTGCCATTTGGTGGTGGTGGACTGTGATTATCTCGACGACGATCTGCTCACGCAAATACGGCATTCGCAACGCGCGATCACGATATGCGAGAGGCCGCATCGCAATGGCGGAAACTCCTGTCGCGCGGCGGCCGTGCGTCGGATGCTATCACCATGGATTTACTTCGCCGACGACGACAACCTGATCGCCGATGGCGACGCGTTTCAGCGCATGCACGATAAGCTGGCGGCGTTGCCCGACGAAACGCAGTGGGCCCTGTTTCCCATCATGCGTCTGGGGCATCGCTTCTATAGCGATCCACCGCGGGCGTGTCATGTGGACACGATGAACTTTGTGCTGCGCCGAGAAATCGCATATTGGCCGGAAACGGACGCTTATGGCACCGATGGAATACTGGTCGATGATCTGATGATGCGCGGCGTGCCGTACGCGGCTTTTCCGGAGACGCTGCCGATCGGCGTCATCCCCAAGATCAGCTTTTGCCAATGAGGTTTTTATGGTAGGCGGTATAGTCATCAACATCATTCGTCTTCCCGACGGCGCTTGGGTCCAGTGCCTCGACACCACGTACGCCAACGATACCTGCGCTATCCGAGTCGCCGACGCCAAGGAAATGAAGGTTGGCGACAAGTTGTGGTGGCAGGGGAGAATCGCTTTCTGGACGCCGTGGCCATTTGAAGGCAAGGAAGACATCCGGCTCGAACGGATCGGCTATTCGCACAGCGGCATTCCACACGACGTGATGGAGGCTATTCGATGAAAGATTTGATCGTGGTCGCAGGAGCGACCCATCGGCACGGAATGCTCGATGAGTATGAGGCGCAGCTTGCGGCCGCGGGAATAGATTTTCATCTCTGGCCTCTCGGCCCGCTTCCGGCTGGGGCCAACAGCATCAACATGCGACGCAGGATAGACTACATCCGAGATGCGGCGCAACGATTCTACGATTATTCTCGTATTGTGATGACCGACGCATGGGACGTTATCTTCTTCGGAAGCGCCGATGAACTGATGCGGAAACTCGGTTCGTTTCCTACGGTATCCGGCGAGCGAAACTGCTATCCAGAGCCGAGTCTTTCCGAGAAGATCATGGGTTTTACGCCCTGGCGTTTCGCTAATAATGGAATGCTCTACGGCTCTCCTGAAGCGCTTCTCGGTTTTTGTTTGAAAGCTGAGGAGACTTCCGATCTGAATATCCTCGATCAGGCGTGGTTCAACCGACGGCTGGCCGAGGGAACGAGGCTCTTCGAAGTCGACTGTGCAACAGAAATCTTCTATGTCGTGTCGTCAACGCTGGAAAACGGGGCCTTGGAAATGAGCAAAGGCCGACCGTGGAATAGCCGTTGCGGGTCCTTCCCGATGTTTTTTCACTTCAGCGGTCAATGTCCGACAGATCGCTTTCGCGCGTTGCTGGCAGGAGATATTCAAGCACTGTGAAGATTTGCGTAGTCACTCCTCCGAGCCCTTTTCTCCTGGATGAACGCGTGTTTCCGTCGCTCGGCATTCTCAAAGTAGCGGCGGCGCTGGAACGAGCAGGTTATCAGGTCGACCATCTCGATGTGACAGGAGTCTCCAACTATGAGGAAGCGGTCGCTGATTACATGGGCGAAGCGAAAACTTTCGCTATCACGGCAACCACGCCGCAGCTTCCTGCCGCGGTACGTGTGCGCGACGTGCTCAAGAAGAGCCGTCCGGATTGTAAATGCATCCTGGGCGGTCCGCACGCGACCCTCGTACATGCCGCCGCCAAGCGAGGAAATGAGCGAGCTAGAAAGGCTCTGGAAGGACTCCTCGAACGGTTCGAATGTGTCGTAGCCGGTGACGGAGAAAAGGCCATTTTCGAGGCCTTGCAGGCGACGGGCATCGTCGACGCCGACGATCCGAAATCCGCATTATGGATGAACTCGAACGATTTCACCGAGAGCCCCTGGCCTGCGCGGCACCTGCTGGACATGGAGAGCTATCACTACACGGTCGAGGGGCTACCTGCGACTTCGGCCGTCTTTCAGCTTGGGTGCCCCTTTGAATGTGGTTTCTGCGGCGGGCGGCTTAGCTCCATGCTCCGTAGAATCAGGAACCGCAGCATCGACAGCATCACCGCTGAGATGCGCTTTTTGCATGAAGCCTATGGGTACGACGCGCTGATGGCCTATGACGACGAGTTGAACGTCAACCGCTTCATGATTCCGCTGATGCGCAGTATCGCGGATATGGGGATTGATTGGCGACTGCGCGGCTTCGTCAAGTCGGAGTTATTCAACGACGAGCAGGCCGAGGCGCTTTACGCGGCGGGATTCCGCTGGCTTCTTTGCGGGTTCGAAGCAGCGCATCCGAAGATTCTCCGCAACATCAATAAAAAAGCCACGCTTGAGGACAACACGGAAATGCTGCGTACAGCGCACCGTCACGGTCTGAAGGTGAAGGCGCTGATGTCCATGGGCCATCCCGGCGAAAGCGAGGAAACCATCCTGGCGACACGCGATTGGCTGCTCTCCGAAAAGCCTGACGATTTCGATTGCACCGTCATCACGCTTTACCCAGGCACGCCCTACTTCGATAACAGCGTTCAGGTCTCCGCTGATCTCTACAAATACGAATTCCAGGGAGACGCGCTCTACTCGCAGGACGCCGACTTCACGCGTGATCTGGCCTATTACAAGGGCAAACCGGGCGAGTATCACGCTTTTGTGTGGACCGATCATCTGAGCCGAGAACGGCTCGCCTATCTGCGCGACGCTGTGGAGGAAGACGTCCGGTCCAAACTCGGCATCCCCTATCCGACGGCCGCGGCGGCGATCAACTTTGAACATTCGATGGGACAAGGGCTGCCAGCACGAATACTGCGCAGCAGCGAGGGGAGAGACTGAGATGCGATTGTGGTGGAGGGTGATCGCGTGGAAGAACCGAAAACGCGTGAAGGCGGTCACAGAGCGTCTATGCCCGCGCAAGCCATCGTCTGCTGAATCATTGCGATGCTGGTGTGGAGCGGAATTGGTGCGGGGTCATTGGCCGTGCCTCTACCTCGGAGAGTTGGTCGAGCTTCACGGTATCTTTTGTCCGCGCCCCGGGTGTTCGGGAAATTTTCGTGAGGTTTACTCGGTGCGAGTCAAAGCGAACACGGTTCCGTCGAGACACCTTACCACCAACGGAGAAGTATTGCTAACGGGGAGGTATCGCAATGAATCCGATTCTGATTCTAAGCCATAATACGCGCGGGCTGACGCAGCGCTGCGTTGAAAGTTGTCTCGCCCAGGATTGCGGCGGCGTGCTGATCGATCTGCTCGACAATGACAGCGTCGACGGCACCTACGAGTGGGCCAAATCTATTCCGCATCCGCGCATTTTGACCCAGTACCGGCCGCAGATCGGAGTCTCCGCTGGCTGGAACGTGGAACTGCGAAATTTGTTCGACAACGAGCAGGCCGATCATGTTCTGGTCGTGAATTCAGATACGGTTCTTCCGCCGTCGCTCTACAACCAATTGCTCGCTTACGGCCTTCCGTTTGTAACCGGCGTCTCCGTCGACGAGATGGAAGAGCGCGGTATACCCGAGCGGAAGGAACTGGTCGAATCCCCGGACTTCAGTTGCTTCCTGATTCGCCGGGATTGCTGGCAATCGGTGGGCCCATTCGATGAGTCGATGAGCATCTACGCAAGCGATCTCGACTACCATCTGCGCGCTTGGCGCGCCGGATTAGACCTCTGGAACGGCGGAATCCCCTTCGTTCACGAACGGTCTTCGACACTGCGCCTAGCATCGCCGAAAGACCGCCGTCTGATCGAACTACAGGCCGACGCCGACCGCGAGGCGTTCTATCGGAAGTGGGGCGTCCGCGCTGGCAGCAAGGAATACGCGGCGCTCTTCGATCACGCCACATTTGGAATCGATGCCATGGGAGGGCATGATGCTAAACATTCAGACGATCAGTAATTCCGAACTCTGGGAGAAGTGGAAGCTGGCCATGGACGATCTCTGTTCCGATCCGTCGCTCGCCAATAGCCGCAAGGTCAACAACCTCGAAGAGGAGATTTTCCGACGGATGCGGATGGCGTCGCGCGTCGACTACGTCACGAGGGCGGCCGCGGTATGACGCGCACTTACTCCGACGCCTTCGGCATGCAATCCGAAGCGATCGAGGAGAAGATCGCGCCTGGCGAGGCAGTCTACGCGCCTCGCCGAACTGGCAAGACGACCGCGCTCATGAACGTGGTTTACAAGAAGCACAACGGCGAGGCGATTGTAATGTGCCACAGCAGCGAGGAAGCGAACCGGTTCCGAGATGCCTACCAACGTCGCTTTCCGACGCGCCGTGTGCCTGTGGTTCTCAGCCCATCGCTGATCAAGCTTCTCGAAGCACACCGTTTCCCTCTCTATGTAGACGAATGGTGGATGCTTTCATTAAAAGTTAGACGTGTGCTTTTGGCATACGGAGTTGCTGGGGCGGTCGGCACGGTTCCTGAATTATCATCGCTTGCACTCTAAGTTTCTGCTTCTCGGTGATTGGTATGTGGTATCGTCGTGCTTGTCGGAGAGTGGGATAATGGAAGAAACAACAGAGAAAAAGAGCGCCGATCGCCGCCGTAATCTAACACCGGAACAGCGCCGGGAAATCGCCGCGATGGGCGGCAAGGCGCGTTCGCAGAAGCTGAAGAAGCAGAAGAAACAAGCAGCCCCTGCCCCCGCCGCGCTACCGGCGGTGTCGAAGAAGCAACGCAGGCCGGAGAGGCCAATTCCCAAGGTCTACGGCAAAGCTCTTGCCGCCACTGAACGCGAATACGATCAGGCGCTCGCCGATCTCCGCTATCACGAGGAAATGGCCGTCCGCTTGAAGTCGCGGATTCCGAATCTATTCCAACAGATCAAGGCCCTCGGCGGGACTATTAACGGCAGCCCGCAATATCCAACCTCCATGCCGGGCACCCCTGACGTTCCCTACATGTCCAGCGCGTCCATGGCGTCGCAGCCCGCTTTGCCGCCTGTACCCATTCCGCAGGGGGGGTCGATGGGTGTGATCGATGACAGCAAGGGCGACGAGAACATGTTTCTGCGCGGCGATGGCACGGTCGCCGCAGGCGGAGGATGGAAATGAGGGCCCTTAGCTTATGGGAGCCACATGCGTCCGCCGTCGCGCTCTCGCTGAAGCCTTATGAGACCCGCGGCTGGAGTACCGATTATCGCGGTCCGCTGGTGATCCACGCCGCCAAACACCGGTTCAAGTACGAAGATTATGACCGCGTTTATTACATGGAAGTCGCGCGGCGTCTTCGTGAGGCCAAGTTCCCGATGTTCGCCGTCGACGCCACCTACGGCCGCGCGCTCTGCGTGGTTGATCTGGTCGATTGTGTCCCTACTCGCGAGCTAAGGGGCAAGATAGGACAGGCAGAGTTCTGGGGCGATTTCCGCGATGTGGGCGATGACGGCAAGCCACGCTTCGCATTCAAGCTGGAGAACGTGCGGAAGCTCTGGCCGCGGCCGCAGATTGTCGGGCGGCAGCGGTTCTTTCAGGTCGATGATTCTTTAATTAGGTTTGGTTGATGGAATGGATATTGGTACAAAACGAGATTCCCCAGAAAGACCGCGTTATTTGCTGCGGTCCCGGCGGCGGCGTTTTTATCGGTGCATACCGAGGTGGGTATAAAGTAAACGAACTTGGAGAGGTAATCTGCTTTGCTATGGACGGAGCGGGATTTTCACCTCGACGTTTCGTAGCGTGGATGCCAATACCCAAGCTCCCAGAATCACTGCTGCTCACCGAGCCTGACGAGCCCGTACCGTCCGCTCGGCTCATCCCCTTTGTGACACGAGGACCTGAAGGGACAGGGCGGTAGATCGCACGTAGACAGATTCTGGAGAGGAAGCTCCTTGGTAGCCTCGATCTTGTCCAGCTTGGCGATGGCCAGATCGACGATCCGCCTGCGCTCGCTCTCTTCCGGCACCTCAACGTCAATCTTGAACATCAGGTCCGGAAGAACGCCGTCCTCCATCATAGCTGCAAGCCAGTCCCTGGTACTGATCTCGTCGTGCTCCTCGCGGAGGGTGACCTTCCAGGTATCTTTGAACCCGGCCTCAACCTGATGTTTCTTCCGGAAGCGCAGCTTTTTACTGAAGGGGTGCCGGAGCGCCTGAGTCCAATGGGAGCGGTACCGTCCTTCCCGGAATTGACCGATCACGCATACCGCCAACTCCATGGGCAACGAATAGGCGCATATCTCCCCCAAAGTCCCCCAGGAACGGCAGACATGGTAGTGGGTGTCGTCGGACCATCGATCGACAAGCACGAAGCGCCGCAATGCGAGCCTGTTTGGCGCTAGAAGCGCGCCGGACGTCCAGACGTGGTTTCCTATGGCGATGGGCGCGGGAATGAGCCAGGGAGCGCTTTGCGGCGGCCGCAGGGCGCTCGTGAGAATGTCGCTGAGCGCAGCCAGGTGAATGGCGGTGTCGTAATCGTTATGCGTTCTCGGTTCGAGTTCGTGGTCGCGGAACAAACCGACCACCTCACCACCGGCGATCTGGCCGAAATCACCTTTTGAGGTTGTGAGGCCAACGCGGATCGCGGCGTCGAGAAACTGCTTCGCGCGATAGGAACGCTTCTCCCAGGACTGTGACCAGAGGCCGAGGCGGCCGCACCGCTCGTCATTGGTTAATAATTCTGACGTTGTCAACTCGATACCCATTACACAGAAATGGCGGCCGGAAGGCCGCCACTTCACCATGCCACGCCGAAGGCCCGTCTTACCGTACCGCTGCTTGCCCGGTCTTACCTCTGCTCTCCACGCCGCGGCTCGGCCAACCGATGCGCTTATTATAGCGCAGAAAAATTATCATTCTTCTTCGTTTTCGTGCTCTTCGGTCTCTTCCCCGCCGAAAACGGTGTTCAGGTCTACCCCGAGTTCGTCGGCGATATCCTGTGCGACCTCGTCCGCGGGGCGATCGATGACGAACCCGTCAAGGGGAGACTGGCCGGAGACAAAGAGCACACACTTACCGTCACCGGCCTCTTTTATCAAAGTGACATGCTCCGGAGTAATATACACGCCTTCGTCGATTTCAAGCATGGCGTTACGGTACCATGACCGGAGCGCGCCGCTCAACATCTTTCATGGTTTCGTCTAAATCCGGGTTCCCGGTCCGCGGCTTCCGGCGGAGTGCTTCGGCCTTGAGTTCCTCGATCTCCGGTACCGGCGTGGACTTATCGGCACGGGTGAGGTTCATAGTTATGCCCTCGACGCCGGTAACGGATTCGTCCGACTTTTTATGCAGGTACCTGTTGACGATAGACCTCGCGCGCTTAATATCGGATGGCTCGATTATTTGGAATGGCTTTATGTCCTCGTAAACCTGCTCTTCGGTCATCGGTTTAATGGTGCCGTTGGCTGCCTTCGACCTAACCGCAACATTCTCCAGCGGCATCGAGCCGCGAATATCAATCGCATGTTCTCCGTCCGAGACAAAAAGGTGATGCAGATATCCGAACTTGTCGAAGGCTCCGAAAATCGGCAAACCGGTTTTCCTGTGAAGAGCGATTGCGATCGGACCACACATTCCATGCAATCCTTGGTTGACAACCTCACGCGGGGCACTTGATTGCCATCCAGCGGCCGTTCTCGGGCTCTGATTCATGGTGATATCCGGGTTGGTGGAGTCGAAGGTTCCCGCGTTGCCGATCGCAGACTTGATCTGCTCCGGGTGGAAGGCTACCCACTGATCCCATCCCTGCTCGTTGAACCGCTTGGGCTGATCCTCCGGGTCGCCGATGACATGGATTCCATCGTAGCCTTTGGCTTCGAGGCTCGCCCGCAAGTCCTTACCGCTGGCCATCTGTGAGTTTGCCGCGCGCAGGAATTTCTTCCAGTCGGCATTCGATATCTCGAACGGATTCTTGATCGAGACGTACGCCGGAATCACGTTTGCCCCGCCTCTATAGGGATCGCCGCCAAGGCGCTCGTCCCGGCGGCCCGAGAAGTTCGACGCGACCAGCGGCGATGCGCTGAAGAAGAACCCGGTATCGGCCGACGGGTGCCAATTACTGTCTCCAAGTTTGTTCGGATCGAAGCTTCCGAAATTAGCCTGCGTGCCGTGGTAGACCACCAGCGGCTTCCCATCCTCGCCGACGGCTTTGCTACCCGCGAACCACTTTTTGAACTCCGGCGTATGCGTCTGCTCGAACCGGTATTGAATGAGTTGCTGTTCCTGCTCCGGAGAAAGCTGGACCCCGAAGCGCGATAGCTCTTTCTGGCTGAGCTTATGGAAACGCATCAACTCATCCGGCGTCAGTTTTCCGGTTAGCTGCTTCTGTTCAAGCTCGTCGAGTTCCTGCCGTTCGCTCTCGGTGAGCGCGCTGCTCTTGCCGCGGAAATCGGGGCTCTCCGACATGCGGCGCGCGCTCGGCATCACGTTCATCTCCGCGTCGATCGTCTGCGCGCCAGAGCCAAGTTGTCTGCGCTCCGGATCGATATGAGCGTCGATCAGCGGCGTTTCCATCCGGCGCGGCGGAAGTGCAATATCTTCATCTTCCGGCGGCTTCACTTTTTCCCAGACGTCGCCAATATCCTTGAGCGACATGTTACCGTCCGTGATCTCGTCGCCGAAATGACGTACCATGGCTTGCGCCCAGTCTGAGAACGATACCGATGGACCGACAAAATCCAGTCCTTCCGGAAGTCGGCCGCGGCGGCGCGCGTTTGCGTCGCGTATTTGATCGACTAGATTTTGGCCAACGCGTTCAAGTTCAGGACGCTCATCCTTCGCGAGAGATCGAGAGCGCGTTTGATTCATCTCCGCGTTTACTGGTTTCGCGCCTCCCGGCCGCAGTCTGTTCGCTTCTTCCCGGAGGGCCGCCAGCTTGTCGCCGTAGAACTTGCCTTCGCGGTTGAACTGGATGCCTGGCTCGAACTCAGTGTCAAAGAGCGAGGCCTGCAGGTCGCTCTTGGCGGCTAGGTGCGCTTGGATGCGGGCGTCGTGGCGGGCGGCTTCGAGGCGTTCAGCAGACGCAAGAAGTCGAGGATCAAGTTCCTCGTCTGCTCCCGGCTCAGGTCTGGCGGGGACGTGCTTGGCGAGTTGTTCGTCGAGGGCATTAAGGTTTCCTCCTGCATCCTTTATTTGAGCACGGATTTCCTTGTCGTTGGCCAGAAGGTCGGCAAAATCTGCCGCATGCTTGTTTACCAACTCCGGCGTGAACAGCCCCTGCTTGATAATCTCGTCCGGGGGAATCCAGCGGTCTTTGCCCCATCCGGAAAGCTCGGCCAGGGCTTTGATGAAGCTCCATATCGCCGCCTGTGCCTGCCGCGGATCGATGTCGTTGCGCTTGGCCGCCGCGCGAATCTTGGCGGTGACCGTGTGGTAATAGCGCGGCTCGTTGATGCGGTTCGGGTCAACTCCGGCGAAGACCGCCATCCAGGTATCGTTGGTGGACTTCTCTTTGTTCTCGCCGAGATTGGGTGCGAACGCGCCAACCTTGGGTCCACTCAGAGGCTGATCCTGGAGAGCCCGGATGCCGTTCATCAGCCGGCGTGGCCATAGAGATCGTGGACGGCGCGCAGCATGTCGTTGAAGGTGTAGCCGGTCTTCGGATCAATCTCCGCCAGCGGATGATCGGCGGACATGTCGCCACCCTGGTAGAAGTAGAGGTGATGGTTGTTGTCGACGTCGGCCGCCATCTCGGCCGAGTTCTTGTAGGGCTGGCCAGGCTTGGTCCAGGGCTCGAACTTGACCCCCATTTCGTTGACCGCGTAGTCCCACTGCTTCTCCAGGTCGCGCTTCATCGCGTCATAGGAGGCGCGCACGGCCGGATCATCAGGAGTGTGCTTCATCGCCTCGTAGGCATCGGCTATGTCCTTGGCGCGCACGTCGGGCAGAGCGTAGTCGGGCGTGTTTACCGGCAGCCCTTCGCGCTCGGAATAGCCGCGCGCGGCCGCCTGGAGCCAGGGGGCGCGCTTCTCGGCCTCTTCCTTCAGTTCGGCGAGGCTGGACGGACCGGCCGGAGCCTGCGGGCGGCGCGTCTGGTTTAGCTGGGTGAGGTCGGCGGGTTGGCTGGTTGTCCCGCCAGCGCCTGGAGCCACGCTTCCTGACGCCGTCGGAGCACCTCCTTGATTCCTTCCTGTCCGTTGCGCAGATACGCCTGGTAAAGCTCCGCCACTTTCTGTTCCTCGGTTTGGGAATCTTGCTCTGGCATAGTCCTCCTTCATATGGCGCGCCAGCGTGGTTGTGTGGATCAACTGATCGAGCGCCTGCGGCCCGTGCTGCTTGGTCACGGCGTCGAAATACTGGAACAGGAACGGCGCGACTTCATCTTCGGTCAGCGCAAATTCCCCCGGCGCTCCCGACATCATCTTTGAGGATGCTTCCATCACGCGCATGCGGTTGGCATCTTCGCTGTCATCGTCTTTTGGGTAGCCCATCTGGTAGAGGTAGTCGCGCATGGGCTGCGGAATCTGGCTGTTGAGAACTTTGTCATCCGCAGGCGGCAGATGATTTCCGGTCGCGTCCAGGAACTGCTTCTGCCAACCGTGATTCAATTCCTCGCGTAACCGGCTCAAAGCCTGGCTAAGCGTCTCATCTTTCTGTGGAACTGCGGACACCACCACGTCGCCGTTTTCGCCGCGGCCTCTGAGTAGGAGGTTCGTCAGTTCCCGGCTGTGTGGCGTATTCAGAATAAACAGGTTTCTCAGGATAGCGGGGATGTAGCGGGCGCGGATCGATACCCCGTTCAGGCTGTAGTCGGGGTTCGGCTCTCCGCCGCGTAGACCGGCACTCAGGTCCTCCAGTCCGGCGCGATTGAGATAGACGATGCTCTCGCCGCTGGGAAGCTGGCGGATTTGGCCGATCGCGGAATTGTTGAGGTTGCGAAGACGCTGCGCCGCGGCCGCGAGTTCCTCGGGCGATCCCGATTCGCGGCTGGTCATCAGCGAGCGTACAGCGTTATCAACATCGGCAGGTTTCGCCGCCGGGCTCCGGTAGACGAGCCTGTAGTTGGCGATCGGCGTCTCATTATACTCGGGGGCCAGCGGGCGGAATGGCGCAAGCGCTGTCGTCCCGGGGCGCACTCCTTCGATGGTCGGCGGTGACCCCGGTGTTCCAGAAGGAGCGGCGATACCCGTCTCCTCGGGCGGAAGAAACTCCGGCTTAGTTTTATCCGCGGGGAGTTTGATCTCGCTGACGGCGTGCGCGCCCGCAGCCACGCCCATCGCTCCGCCTAAGATCGATTCCGTGGCATAACGGGTGGCCTCTTCATTGTTTCCGCTGCGATACGCGTCCTCGGCCGCCTTGGCGTCCTTGTAGCTGCCATGAAGAGCCTGCGCGGCAAAAAAGGCGCTCATGAGCTTTGATTCCGGCGCGGTCATCAAAAGCGCAGCGCTGGCCGGAGATGTGAGGCTGTTCGCGACGTCGCTGATTCCGTGTGCGATTCCTCCGGCAATTGGATGAGCCGCGCGGAATTCTTCCGCTTCTCGTTCTCCCAGCCGTGATGGATCGATATCCGGAAGCTTCGTTCCAAGCGCATTCCCTATCTGATTTGAAAGCCAATCCCCGGCCCGGCGGCCGAGTTCGGTAGAAGGCGTATTGAGCCATGCTGGCAAATGAGGAATTGCTGTCGAGGGCGGCTGGGCCCGCTTCGTCTGCCGGGCCCGTTCGGTTTCTTCGGTCGTAAGCGGCGCGTTGTGCGGATTGACCGACTGCGTCTGCTTCTGCCGTTCCTGCTGCTTTTGCGCGTGCTGCGCGCGCAGTCCCTGAATCAGCTTGGAGACATGATCATCTTCCATATCGCCCGGGAAGGCAACGACCCCGACGTCGGGAACATGCACAATCTTATGCTTTAGCTCGGCCATTCATGACTCACTGTACAGGGAGAATCTGGTTCGAGCCGGGATCGAAGTAATGCGTGACGCCGGACGGCAGTCCAGAAGGGACCGCTTTCATGTCCGATTTCGGCGCGTACTTTTCCGCCTCAGCCTTCAACTCTTCGAGCGTCTGCGGCGAGCCAGCTTTGGTCGAGCCTTCAATACCGAGAAAAGCCGCGACCGCGGGTGCAATATGCACGTTCTTCTCGTCGGGATGACGTTTAACGTCTTCCATGGCCAAGCTGGAGATGACAGCTTTCAGCCTTTCCGCATCTTCTGGCGGTAGCGTTTCGATGATCTTCAGGTCCTCCGCCGTGGGCTTCGCAAGCCAATCGAGAACAGATTCACGACGCATAACGTGAGAGATCAAGCGTAGCGCCCCCTGGCCGATAAGAAACGTGCTCCCAAACATGCCGACCCCCCTTATCGGCCCACCCGTAAGCATCTTGAAGCCTAAGTCGAATATCGTGCCGAAAATCATACGTGACGCCCATTGGCCCACGGCTCCATACTTCTCGATTTCTCTAAGCAGTACAGCCTTTCTCTCAGGCGTAAAATCCTCTGCTTCGGGAGTTGATGGTCTACCTTCTGGTTGCTCGTAAGGCTCTGGCTCGGGAGGACTAGGCGGCTCCGGATATTTTGGTTCCTTGGGGGGCGGAGGAATCTCCGGTTCTTCTGGCAATGGCTCCGGAGCGGGCGGCTCTGGAACTTTCTCGGAAGCCAGCTTGCGCAGCGCTGGCTCGTCCGGGATTTCCTTGAGTTGCGCGCGATCGGCCTGCAACTGCGCGCCCAGTTTGGGGATTTCCGGATCGTAATGACCGAGCTTCTTCGCGTGCGCTTCAAGCACCTGCTCGTCCGTAAACTCGGGAGCCACTTTCTTCTGGTAGGCGCTCGCCACCGTCGGCGGTTCGCCCGGAGAGTTGACGAACGCCTCTTTGTATGGTCCGTGCAACTCGCGCGCCTGCTGAAGCTCGCCGCTCGCGTTGTGCGCCGCCGATACGTCATCTTCAAGCTTGCGCACGCGGTCGAGGACCTGCCCGATGGCGTGGACGACCACACCATCCTTGGCGGATCGAACCGAGCGCTCCAGTTGCGATTTCCAGCCATGCAGACGTGTTGCCGGAACCTCTTTTAGTGTCCCCGTCTTGGTGATGTCGATACCGCGCGATTGCAGGTCTTCATCGAGGACCTTCTTCTGGTCTGGGTTCAGGTGATCGTAGTCCGTCCCAAACGCCTGCGTCGCCAGTTCGTCGGCTTCCTCTTTGGGTGTCTTGGTTCCCTTTTCCGGCTTGGTCTCCCGGAGGATGTCATTGAACTCGCGCACCTGCGCCGGGTTCATGTTGGCTTCCTGGGCTTCAATCTCGTTGACCACCGGCGTCATGTCAACCTTGACCCCGAGAAGCTTCCCTCTCCAGCGGTTCCATGCTTGGTCGTCGGCCTGCTTGGCCTTGGTCTCAGCGTCCTCGATGCGGCGATGAAGCTCCGCAGATTTGGAAGCAATATCGGTTTCCAGCCGGTTGCGGGTGTCCAGCATGCCTTCCGCGGACGCGTTGTTTTTGCTGATCTCCTCAGTCTTACGGATATGCTCGGAAAGCGCCGCGGCGTTCTTTTCCTGCGTTGCCTTCACAGCGTCCTGATGAGCCTTCAACATCTCGCCCCGCTTCTTCTCCCATGCCGCATGCTTCTCGTCATGCGCTGCCTTTATGATCTCGACCTTCTCATGATGCGCGTCCAGAGCTTTCTGATGGGCCACCTGCCGCTCACGGTTGATCTCGTCGACCTTTCCGCGATTCAACTCGGTTTTTTCGTCTGCGGACTTTTGAGCCGCCCTCGCCTTTGCGTTTTCGTTGGCGAACTTCGTTACCTGCTTTTCTGTAAAAGCGTGACCGCCCTGGAACTTTTCCCGCCGGTTTATGCGCGTGCGTTCAATTGCCCGATCACGCGCACGCTTGAGCATGTCCACTCCGGGGATATCGCCGCCGTATTTTTCTAGCCCCGCCGTCGCGACTGCCGGTCCGATGATCGAGGAGGCTGTATAGACGGGATGCTCACGCGCTTCGGTGGCTTGGTTTCTGATCCCAGCCTGCGCCTCGGCCTGCACGGCGCGGTTCGCCTGTTCGGCAGCGCGGCCGGTTGGGCCCGCGCCCAGAGAAGAGGTTCCGGGATACATTCCTTCCGGAGCGAGATTTGCGCCGACGTAGGTTTGGCCCATAGAGGCGGCTGAATCCTCGGGATGAATAAATGGCGCGGCCAGACCAGATGCCGTTCCTTTCAGAACATTGAGCCCGCGGCCAGCCCATGTGGATTCGTCTGACGGCGATAGAAACTCGTCGATTTCCGCGCGTGGCCCAAGAGACGCCGTGTAGTCCTTCTTGAAGCGGGTAAAATCCGTTGGTGTTATCGCGAACCCATATTTGCCAGCGTCAAGAACATGGCTGAAAGGAACATGCAATACAGACCCGTCACTAGAGACCATCTTGTACGTGCCCTGGCCCTGCGGATTAGTAAGCATGTCCTGTGACATATCTACTGGAACCGACGCTGACATTTGGGCGGCCGAGAATTGTTTTGGAGCCGCCGCTACGGGAATAGCGTACTTCATCTGATCGGAGGTGAACTTTTTCGGAACTGGCATCCTTACTTAACCTCCCCAAGGTTATTCCCGTCGTTATCGGCCCAGTACCAATGCCCTTCGTATAGCACCTTATGGGTCGCTCCCATAGGCATCCCAGCGGATGAAGGCGCGGATATAGGAGCAGAGTTTTGAGAGGCGGCAGCGGCAACTGCTGGTTTGAAGGTCCTCGTCGCATTGATGATATTCTGCTTCTTTTGCTGCGCGTTGGCCGCCGACTTTTGGATAATGTCAACGATTATTCGGCGTTGATCGGGAGAAAACAGAGTTCCCGCGAAACCTCTATCAATCGCGGCCTGCGCTGCATCCATAATCCCGCGGGATTTGACGATAAAGTTCTGCTCTGTTTGGGTGAATCGGATACCAGTCGCTCCCTCCTTCATTGTGTTAAAGAAGGCGATCGTCAAAGCTGCGTCTCCAGGGCCAGTGGGATTACTCAGATCGGCTTTCGCTGTATTCCCAGTCTGAATAATCTGATCGAGCGGATCGGTCTGTTTATTAAGTGAGACATAATCTCTGAAGTTGTCTTCTTGCTCGCGGAGTGCCAAGTCGCGTTGTGCGAGGTCCATGCGTTGACCGGCAAACGGATTTGCTGTCGCAAGACCTTTACGCATTCCCATTTCATCTTCCCACGTCCACGGCGCATCCGCGGGAATGTGGTGCGACAGCCTGTATGCGTTACGCTGCTCGTCGGCATTGGTCGTTCGCGCCGACGTCGGTTTCGGTATGAGCGTTGCTCCTTTGAGCATCTCCGGACTGTAGTAATTGCCGCCCAAATCTACGGCTGATCCATCGCGGCCGAATCGAAGGGCGACCGATTCGCCGTTGGCAAGCTTTACCATTTCTGGAGCGCCGAAGGATTCCTGGACATGCACTCCCATCAGTTCAAGCGTTGCGCGCCGGGCGTCGTCGTCGCTCATGTTGGGATCAGCTTTCTTCAACTGATCCATCTTGGTCTGGAAGAGGCCCAACCACGCCTGGTTGGCTTCTTGTGCTTTCTGTGCGGCTTCAAATGCCGGCGAAAGCGGGGTTGAAGCGACATCAGCCCGCGTCGCTGCCTGATCGGACGCCGCGTTCTGCTTCTGCTGCTGCTGTAGCTCAAGAATGTGCTTTGGCGTCTCGCCGCGGGAGTGAAGCGCCTGCGCGTAGGCATCGGCATCCTGCGCGTTGGCGAACTTGCCGAGGTTTTGGCCGGTCTTGAGGTAGTGATCCCAGGCGGCCTTGAACATGGCCTTTTCGGCCGGACTGCCGGGGGCCGGTTTCTTCCCGTCCGGTGTCAGGAATTTACCGTCCACCACGGTCGGCACCAGCACCTCGTGCCCGTTGTCGTCCCGGAAGGAAACGCTATACTCGCTCGAATAGCTTCCGTCGGCGTTCTGCACCCGCGGCCGGTTCCAGATGGCGAGATTGCCCGACTCAACCATTCCCTTGGGATGGGAGTTGACCATGAATTCCGTGGCTTCAGGCTTGGTGATGTGCAGTTCGTTTGTCACCCAGCGGCCGAGACGATCCAACGCCCCTGGATTGTTCTTCGGGTGCATGTAGCTCTGCAGAAGCTCGCGCTGCGCGGCTTCGTTCTTGGTCAGCGCATCGAGATACGGCTTCGACTGGTCGGTAACATTGTTGCTTTTATCCTTCGTCGCCCCCAGGTTTACCTGAAGCTGCTTCTTCTGGTCGAGAAGGTTCTGGAACTTGTTCTGAAATTCCCAATCGGCGAGGTTTTGCTTATGCTGCGCGTTACGGTCGGCGAGACCGATGCCGTAGGCGAAGCCCTGGTCGAATCCGCCCATGAATCAGCCTCCTTACCCGCCAGCCGGTGCATAGCTGGGCTGCGACATCATCGTCTTGAAGGTCGTCGGACTGAGCTTATTGAAGGCCGTTCCCATGCCGAATCCTTCCGCAGTGCCGATGCCGGTGCTGATTCCCTTGCCGAAGATGGAGTTTTTCCAATTTTCGAGTTGCATCTGGGAAAGCTGCGCCATCTCCCCGGTGGCATCGAGGCCAAGATTAAGCAGGCTGCCGCCAGTTGCCGCCAGATTACTCGCCGCCGAACTCTGCAGGTTTCCAACCAGATTGACGATGTTTCCACGCGCCTCACCCTGCGCGCTCTGCGTCGCGGAGTTCACGCCGCCACCACGGTTATGAAACTCCGCCGCCGTCTTCTCCCCTTGTTGGACCTGTTTTTGCTGCGTCGATATCGGAGCGGCCAGCGCCTTCGCGATCTTGGCGGAATTGTCGCTCAGGATGTTTGACCAGAACTTGTTCGACCGAGTGAGGCCCGATTCGCCGAGGCTGGTGGCGAACCCGGAAATTCCGCTGGCCTGGTTGATCCCCTGGTTCAGCCCCTTATTTTGGCCGCCAAATAAGCCGCCCCAGAAACCCATCGGACGCACTCCTTCCTTCGTCTTCTCCCGGAGGCGTCGCTAACATCATAACGCACAAACTAAGAAGCTGTAGAGACCTTTTTATTAGACGATTACGCGGCAGTTGTAGCTAGTCGCGACAGGCGTTCCGGCCGCGACGCACGTCAAACGCACCGTCACCGTATCTGCCGCACTCACGAACCCGTCAAAAACGAAACCAGCGCCGGGTTCGATTCCCGCTGGAGAGACAGCGACAACCATGGCGGTCGTAGCGCCACTGATTGTTACCGTCGTCGTAATCGTCTGACCGGCGGTCATTGCCGATCCGCCGAGGCTTCCCGAAGTCCCGCTCAGCATCCCGCTAGTCGCCGCAGTAATCAAGCCTTCCGCGTCCACCGTGATGTCTGCCGCCGCATAGCTTCCAGCTACAACTCCAGAAGTTGGCATTTGTGTAGCGGGGTCGATCTGTCCTGAAAGATTGGTAAACGATGGCTGCGCAGACGAAAATAGTCCAGTCGTTTCGTCATAAGAAATCAGGAACTCATTCGGAACCTCGACGAAAGTTTTCGGGGAAACCGGAATGGTTTCCGCCCACCAGTTTGCGCCGTCGTAGACCAGATACCCGATATAGCCCTGATTGAGCGGCATTGATGCCGCTCCGAGGTTACCGATGTAGTTGATCGTCGTTGGGGACTGCGGGGAGAATGTGACCGCTCCCGTTCCCCAGTTGATCGTGAAGAAGGAGAACGGCGGCGTCACAAACGAGTTCAGCGTGACGGCGACCGGAGATGAGTCGGAAAGAATAAGCAGCGTGCCATTATCGGTGGTCTGGGTCGTATAGGCCGTGATTCCGCTCTGATTATTGACGGAGCCGATCCCGACCGGCGTGCTTCCTCCGCCTCCACCGCCGCTCTCGATCACAGTCGTCGTGTTACTTGTCGACGCGGTTTTCAGCGCATCGATCTGCGCCTTGAGGAGAGGAATTGCGGTTTGTAGGTCTGTGAGGCCCTTATCGTGGTCGCGCAGGGCCTGGACCACGCTGTCATGAGCCGCTCCATGGGGAATAGAGGTTACTCGTCGAAATGAAGAAACCAGATTACTGCTGCTCAATGCCTATTCCTCTACTTACGGCTGGCCTCCGAAGCCACCGGCTTCGCCGCTGAAGGGATTGATTGCCTGCCACTCCGTCATCGCGCCCCAAGACCTTACGTTAGTCGAGAAACCGGCGAGGTTAATTTGCGCGGTGAGGTCGTTCGCGATCTGAATCTGAAACTGCATCAGCTTGAACTTCGACGGTCCCCACAGCCCGCGCAGCTTCGTGAGCTTGCCGCCGGTCGACGGAAGCGTGATGGCGGCCGGGGCGTAGCTGCCGTTGTTCACATCGGCGATCAGCGGTGTGATCGTGATGTTTGAATTGGAGGAGTATTCAATCGTCCAATCTCTCATGATCTGCCATCCAACTCCGCCGATGGCTGGGGAAAGAACGGTGCCGGTCACTGTTTCGGTGCCTGCTGAAGAGAGTTGCCGCAGGGTTCCGTCGGTGCATCCTGCGAGGAAGCTCTGGTAGCTGGACCCTTCGCCGGAAGCGTAGCAGGTCGGCTCCGGAGTTTTCTGGTCGAACACCCATCCCATCGCCGCTTCATCGAATATCAGCGTATGCGGATTCCCGTCCGTTCCCTGGTAGCTGTAGGCGAGATAGCCCTGGTAGTACGCGAACTGCTGCTTCTGAGGAACGCTGTCATCCGGGGGATAAATCGTGATGCCAGCACGGGTGATCGCAACCGGGACCGACCCTTCATGGCTGAAGATCGAATACAACGTTTCATCGGTGATCGATTGCGAGGATGATCCCCCCACGGAGATATGAATTCCGTCGTCGACGCGGAAAAAGATGTTTCCGCTTTTGGTGGCGACGAGGCAACGCGGCATGAACAGGCCGCGGTTGATCTGTGTCGCCTGGAGCGTCCACGTACTCCCTTGGACGCCTTGCGCGGTCGCTGTCGCGTTATAGTAGTTCGGCTCAATGATCCAGGCGCGACGAATGGAAAAAAGAACGCCGTACCCGAAGCTCATGGCACCGTTGACCAACGGTTCTGAGGGGTCCGTGACCTCCATTTGGTTCGTATCCGGGGCGGAATCGAGATTCGATCCTTTGCACCAGTAGAGCGTTCCGGGCCGCAGCGGGTCGCCCACCGCGAACGTGTAGTTGATGTTGTCGGTGGGACCAAAAAGATAGGCGAGAGGCTGCGCCGCAAGGTCCGGCTCGGCGATCTCGTAGTTTAGGCCTGTGCCTGATGGAGGGAATCCGTAGGTGATGTATCCCGTGTTGCTAGTGGTTAGAGTAACCGCGGTCAGCGTCGTGGCCGATTCCGGACGGTTGTAGAGAACGTACGGAAGACCGGCTATCAAAATGATCGTTCCCGGAAGCCAACGAATGTTGAAGACGTTCGGGGATACTGCTGTCACGTTGGCCGTCAAAGGCATAATGGGCGCGATCGTGGCTCCGAGCGTACCCGGAGTGCCGCCTTCAGATACTGTGAACGTGGGCGCAGAGGTATACCCGCTGCCGCCACTCGTTACCGTGGCCGACGTGATGATGCCGCCGGAAATGACGATCGTCACAACTGCGCCAGTTCCGCCGCCGCCAGTGGCGTTGATCGGAACACCGCTGGGACCGGTGTCAGTCTGGCCGCTTCCATCCGACAGAATAGCGATTCCCGTGACCGCTTGATTGACGCCGGAGACATCGCAGGTTCCGGACTGTGGCAGGTCGATCGAGGGGAAAGGTTCAAAATTGTCGTATTCGATGATTGGATTACTGCCCGCATCAAGATCGCTCAGTGAATCGACCAACGTCGGTGCAGAATTCTCGGCCGTGCCTACATATGTCAGGTTGGCCAGTGCTGGGTCCTGGCGGTAGAAGTCGATCTTGTCCACCTGCGGGTCTAACGATGGGGAAGCGGAAAGGTTGGCGCTGATCGTCGTGTAGTATACGGTGATCGTCCACACGGCAAGGAAGCTGCGGTCGCTGCCTCCGGACTCCAGTGTCATGATCTGCGAGCCGAAACCAAAGGTCGGATCGTTCACTATATCCGGCGTAAGAGAGGTTCCCCACACATCTGTGTTGTCACCAGAGATCGTCGTGATGAAACTTTTCTGGTTGACGACCGAAGGGCTCTCCGCCACGCCGATCTGCGAACCCTGGTAGTAAAGGGCCATATTGCTCAGAACGCCTGTTCCGGCGTTTTGGCCAGCCCAATTGAGAGCGATCTGGACTCCGTCTACCTTGACGTCTGGGGGAACGGCCAGACCAAAATTATGCGCTACGACATAGTCGGTGAGCGTGCCCGCAGGGACGCTGGCGGTGCGAAAGGTGTTCGATCCGGAGTCGTACTGGTATTGGCTGCCATTAAATGTCAGCCGAGTAGCGTATCCGGAATCGATCGTATAAGTGGCCGAGACGCTCGATTGTTTAATCGTTTGCGGAACGGAAAGCGGCGAAGGGTTCGATGTTGCGCCGGTGACCGAAGAGCGATAGGTGTAGGCGTATACCACCCAGTTCGGCCCCCCGCTGCTCGTTGCGACCGATGGAGCCCACTGGGGTTCTTTGATCCCCATCTTGTATACCCACCCATCGCTCCTGACCTTAATCATGCCCGAACAATTGAACGAGCTTCGTGTCGTGCCATTGGGGGCCGTGAAGGCCTGGATGGTCACGTTGGTGATGCTCCCCGCCGGAGTCTGCGCTACATCGCCAATGTAGGCCCATGGCTGGACGCTCGTATTTGGTCGGAATGGAACGATGGAGACAGCGTTGGCGCTCAGGTCTGTAGCGATCGCCGTCAGTGCCCCGGTGGCTCCGGCATAGACATTTCCGGACGTGTCTTTGACGATATAGGTAAATCCGCCAGGGGGTCCCGCCGGAGTTGAATCGTTCAGACGACAAACGGTGTCGATCGCCGCGGCCACCGTCAGTATCGCATTCGTCAGGGAATTACGAAGCGAGAATCCACCGAGGAAGTAGCTTCTCACATTGACCGCCAGCGCGCAGAAACCAGCGCTGATCCGATTCTGCGGAGATGTCAGGTCATTTGCCCGAAAACGAAGCGCGCCGCTCCCCATTACTTGCCTCCCGTGATCGCTTCTTCGCTTTCCTTCACCCGGCAGGCGATCTGCTTACCACAGATTCCGCAACGGCCTACCATACTGTCGTCGCCGATCGGCGCACGCAGAAAGAGCGATGACGTGCCGTCCAGGACTGCCGCAGTCTCGCGCGCCCACTCGATGCCCAGCAGGTTCTCAACCTCGATGTACTGTGAGTGGCCACTTTCGCAACGGACCATAATCGTGTACGACATTTTGCCCTCCGAACTACTCCTTGCGGCTGCTTGTCGCATATCTTTCTACGTCGCGGTCTTGCGCCCTGCCGCGGTCAACGAGAATATCCGAGAAGCATCCCATGCTTTTCAATCGGGAATTCTCCGCCGCGAACGCCTGAATGGCACGCGACTCCAGATCGAGTGCCTGCCGCCAATCCAGTCCGCCCTGCTTGAAGGTTGCAAAGAACTGTGCCAGGTCGAGGACGGAATCCCAGTTATCGCGGCTCACCTGAACATAGTCGCTATCCGCGACCGGAATCGGAGCGTTCCCCAAGCACGTCACGCCGATGCCGGAGTTGACCGGCGCGGCAAGGAAGTCGATGCCGCCGCTCACGATGCACGGCCCGAAGGTCTGCGGCGACGCATCCCATGCGGGCATGTAGCGGTCGGCCGCGTAGATTGAATCTACGGATACCGCGGCCCCCTGCACCTTTCCTAGTTCGATCCAGGGAGTCTTCAGAAGCACCTTGATTCCGTCCATGTAACGCTTCATGCAATAATCGGCGCGCGCCCGGTCTGTGGCCTCTGATTCCCGTCCCAGAAGATCGGCGAGCGCACCCCAGATGAGCACCCAGGCGAAATCGTCAGGGATGCCGAGCAGCGTCGAAGCAGGCGGATTGAAGGCTGCGCCAGATTGTAAGACGACGGCTTCGTAGGTTCCTCCCTGCGAGGGCGGTATATCAACGGTCCAAGAGAGCGGCGGCTCTGAGGAAAGACCGAAGGTATTCGGCGTCCCGGGAGGAATCTGATAGAGAGGAGACTCGTAGAATTCCGACGCCACAGTGTCGTCGCGATCCAGAACCACCGGTCCGCCGATGAGCGGGAGGAAACGCACCCGTTGCACGTCGATGACGGCGTCCGGGAGCACGGTCTTGCGCGCGTTGGGGGATACAGCAATCCCCGGCATCAAAGACTGATTGCAGTTTGAAATCTTGAGGACTTCGTCGCGGCGGCGCTGGAGGGCCTGAGCAAAATCAGAGATGCTGAATTGGGAGGTGCCGGTCCAGGTCCCTCCTGACACAGGTTCCAGAAGGAAATACTGCATCAATGTGTAGCAGTAGGTGTCCGTTAAGGTGCGCAACCGCGGCGAGCCCGGAAGCTTGGCAAGAGAATTCCAGAGGGAATTTGAGTTGTAGGTGAAATCGGCGCGCCATGTGTAGGTCATGGCGTTGAAGGCGCGAAGCGCGAGCCCGATATAGAGACCATTCTCGGCATCAGCCCAGAAGGCGTGATTGGGGTCGGCCAGCCGCGAGGCTAGTTGCTGTCGAGCAGTAACGAACTGTAGCCAGCCGTAGGTCCCTGCCATCTGGTCATGTCAGCGCTTCGAGGTTGCTCTCTTGCGAGAGTGCTTTTTGCCGTGCCCTTTCAGGCGCGCGCCGCGCTTCCCATGCACTTTCCGCTTCGAGTGTTTTGCAGCTTTTTCGAGGAACTCCGGGCTATGCTCCTCGGCTTCCATTTCCGTGGTTTCTTCCGCTTCACGCTTCGCCATGTGCTTCAACCTTTCTTGGCAACCCGTTTCCGGGAGCCCTTTTTGTGTTTCACCTTGCTGCCCAATGCCTGCAATCCGTGCATTGAGATACGCATCGCCTCTTCATGTGTCGGGGCGATGAACGTGCGGGTCTTGTAGCCAGATTCGCCCCGCTTACGCTTGCCCAGGTTGTCGGAGCAGACGCGCACGATGAAGCCGTTTTCGGCCTCCTCTACGCCGCTATCGACACGGCGCGGCCCCGTGCTCGACGGCATCGCCTCCTGGGCGGCGGCCGACCGTTTGCGCCTCTTATTGGCCATAAGACATCTCCTTCCCGACATAGCGCTTTTTCGCAGCCGGAACCTTAGCGCGCGCTACGCGCGCTCGCCGCGGAGCCGCCACCTTGCGGGTGCTGCTGACTAACTTCGACTTTGAGTAGTCGTAGCGGGTCGGCGGTTCAAGCTTCGTGAGCGCACTCTGGTAAGCCCGCTTCAGACGATCTTCTTTATCGGATACCCACGCCTCCGCAGCCCGACGTTGTGGTCCGAAGGTCAGGCTGTCCACGACCTGTCCTGCTACCCCTCGGATGTAATCTGAACTCGACTGTGCCATCTTGCCTCCAGCGCGCTTGGGCGCTTTGCGTTTTCCGACGGACTCAAGGTTCGCCGCAGAAATTTCAGAGTCCACATCAGGCCTTCGCGGCGGCGCGCTTATGGCGGCTCTTGTGATGCCTACCCTTACCGATGTTTCCATGCTTGGCAGCACCCATCAGACGCAGTCCTAGACGGCCACGGGCGGCAATGTGCTTATTCGGGGAATGGCTTTCCTTCCGAGCCTCTTGCAGGGTTGAACGTCCATGTTCTTTGGCAGCTTTCCGCAGCGCGCCAGGATGGCGAATAGCGCCTGGTTTCTTCTTCGTCCCCTGAAGCCACTTATCGACCTTTTTGTGATGCCCCCCTTTTTTTGCAGCCATGCGCTACCTCCTTTTCTGGATTTTTCTTTTCCCATGCTTCCGTCGTGCGACTTTGCGGCGCTGTGCGGCATCAATTCTGCGCCTTTGAGGATCGGTGCTGTGGTGAACCTTGTGGCAACCTTTCCCTTTTACGCAAACTTCCGCTGCTGTCATGGGAATACCGTGTATGTGCCGGTAGGCGAGGTTTCTCTTATAGGCACCCTCGCTTTTGAAATGCTCGACAGGCACTAATACCCCCAAAAACAGCAACGGCGACCTAGCCGTTTTGGCCGGGCCGCCGCTGATTCCTTTTAGAGGAGGGCAAATAGCTCGGGGTTTCGAATAAACTCTATTCCAAATGCCACTTACCTTGCAACATTTTTCTCGTTCTTATCCTTGATCCGATCCCCATGAGAGAGGAACGGAAAGGCTGTGATTCGCACAGGAATCGTCTTACCGAAGATTTGTTCCACCGAATACACGTCGCTGCCAAACGCAGCGCCGTCTTTCATGATGGGCCAAGCGTATTTCTGTAATCGGCACCCGAACGTCCTACAGGGTGGAGGATAGAGGATTGCGTGGAACCTCTTGGCGAAGTCTCCACTTGCCTGGTCGAAGTTGACGGCCATACCGCTAATTGAATTCAGCGTGCTGCGCACTGCGACCCCATTTACCGTATCGTCGGTGTGCGCCAGGAATACGCTCATTTGGTTCGGGATTGGCCGGAAGGACGAAACCACCCCGTCGACGGTCTGAAGGTCTGTTGTGGTCTGGTTGGCTGTGTTCGTAGCGGCGTCTGTCAGCTTGCGCATGGATTCTATTTCGTCGTTAACATGGGCCGATGTCTGGTTCAGATTGGTGACGGCGGATTGTAGGAGCTTTCCGTTCTGCATCACCTGCTCGGCCGCCTTTGCCGCAACAATGCCGACATTCTTCTCGGTCTGCGAAAGTTGCGCGATGGGACCACATTCCCATGCCCCAGTGTTGCCGTTTTTCCCGCGAACTTCCTTGCACGGGGCATCGGCGGCGTCTAGCGTGGAGTTGATGCGGTCGACCGTGCCCGGCACATTACGGAGTGACGAAGCTACCGCCTCGTTCGCGCTCTTGGGGCCGAAAGCAATGTTCCAGATGGAGAACGAGGCCACCGTACACAACGCCACGATGGCCACGCACTCGATCCACTTTCGTAAATGATCTTGCCAGTTCATCAGGCTCCAGCCACCGCCGCGATGGCTGCTGGAGCCAGAGCTTCCGCGATCGGCGCAATGGCGTTGATGATGTTGGTGATCTTTCCGGTCGTGTTGGTGTTCTTGACGTGCGCGTCTTCGAGCAGACTGGCCAGGTTTGACTGCACCCCACTCAGGATCGATCCCGCCGACGGATTGGCACCGAAATCGTAGATCAGGCCGGACGCCGCCTGCATGTCCCTCTGCGCTTCGGTGAGGATGCCAACCGCCTTCTGCGCTTCAGGGGCGTTCCCTAACGCCTGGACGATGATTCCCGCGGCAGGGATTGCGTACTTCAAGGCGGTGTCGGCGGCGTGTTCCACTTTGGGAGCCTCGTTGTAAATCTTGCTCCATTCCGTTGCGGCCCAGGTAGTGAAGCTGTGTTCCCACTTTTTCAGCGTGTCGAAAAATGCCATTTGAGTCTCCTTCATTTTCCCGGATCGGCCGGGGGTTGCGGGTTGTGATTGATAGGGCGCTTTACTGGAATTGCCGTCTGTAGCGTTTCCCGAGCCCACGTCCAAAGGTCTTGAAGGTTGTTTGGAATGTTGTCCGGCATGGACATCACCGCCGCCGCCAAAAGCAGTCCGATCCCGCTCAGAATGTAGTTGAAGTTCTCAGCGATAAAATGCGATGCGGCTTGAGATACTTCGTTCATCCTTCCGTCCTCTTTATCCAGCCTTCCAGATACGGTTGATCTGCCGGATTGATCTCTGCCAGCGTCCGATAGAACGTCTGGCGTTCGATCCGGTAAGCCGCCACGATGCTATCAGGATCAGGCGCATTGGCCGCGGCAAGCGTCATCGGCCCGATCGCCCCATCAACCTCGACATTCTGCCGTAATGCGTTACAAGCCCGCTGAAGAAGTTTTATCGCCTTCACCGAACCAGAGTTCACCGCTTGATCGAACACCTGATTTGCTAAGTCTTGCGACTCCAGCCCTCCGAGTTTCATCGGCGTCCAGAATCGGCTCAGGTAAAACATCTGAATGGCTGCGCCGCGCGCCTCCTGCGGAATGGCGATGATCGAGGCGAAATCGTGTGGGAACGCCTTCGAATTGATGCCTGCGATTACCTGTCCGCCATTGTTGTCGGTACGCACGTCCCAGGAGCGGCGCGAATCCTCGTGCGGAATCATGTAGGCGAAAGCAGGAGAAAATTGACTCACGCTTCCTCCCCATTAGGCACAGAAAGCGTCAACGCGGCAGCTTCGTTCACTACTCCGTTGCGAAGCGCGACAGTGGCCGGGATGGAGGCGCTTGTTGGACGGGGCTCTTCCCCGAGAAGCTTATGTTGGACCGTTATGGAAAGGCCGATCGACTTTCTGATCGACGGTCCAAAAAAGCTGAGCAAGCTAATTAAAGCCCCGAATATCAACAAAATAGTCAGAATCGTTTTCGGCAGGTGGGCGAAGGTGTCTTTGATATCCGTTACCCGGACCGTCAACGTGTTCATATCCCCGCGCAGTGCAGTAACGGTTCCAACCAATCCGTTATCGCCTTTTTCTCCAACCAACATTTTGGCAATCCTTTCCAGGGATTTTCTCTGGTTCTCCAATTCCTTCTGGTTTTCCGCATGTTGTAGTTGTTGCTTGTCCACCAACTTATCCACCTTAGAATCTGTGATGCCAAGGCGTCTTTCCAAGTCAGTCAGCCTGCTTAATACTGCGCGCCAATCATCTGAGTCTCGCAATACCGGCACTGTCATCCTTTACGTCCGTCCCATTGGTCTCTCGGCACATCCATCGATGACGATGGACACCAGCTTTGCTGCTCCCACCGCCAGCCCGAGCTTGCTATCTTTTCCTGCCGTTTTTACCTACTTCCATTGTGCCGAACCACTCAGTGCTAGTTCTTTCTTCTGTTCCGTGCCCCCTAGCGCCGGTTTAACCATATGCGCAGTCTTCTCCGCTCCAGACGGAGCGCCCGGTACCGGAGGAGACACCGGCATAACCACAGGGCTGGAAGGCACACTCCACGCGCTCACCAGGCCGCTCTGCGCCGTCTGGGCGATGGCGCAGACCGTCGTACCCAATCCTTCTCCCGTGTCGGTGTAGGCCAGTGCGTTAATAGGCTGTCCTGCATTTACCGGCACGTAGCTGTTGCCGGTCGATGCAGGACACGCGGTCGTTCCGTTCGGAACCGCCAAAACGGAGACGTAATACTCGCATGGAGCCGTTGCCGTGCATTGCGACGGCGCGGTCCACGACCAGACAATGTCGGCCTTGGATGGAGGCACTTGGGCAGAGATAAAGCTGCCGCTGCATCCGGTAAGACAGATGATCGTCAACAACAACACTCTCTTCATTGCTTCGCCTTCCTTTTCGCCACGCAAAGCGCCAACATCGCGAATCCGGCCGAACCGACCATTCCCCCGACACGGCAAACGCCGCCCGAGCTTGCTAACCCACCGCGCCGGTTACCAAAGTGCTGACCGTATCAGTCCTGCGCAGCGTTACACTGATCTCCGAGCTAAGGAGCGATATGGCCCACATCATGCAGTTCCTTTTTCGCGATGAGCGGTCAACCGAGTTCGTGCTTGCGAGCCTGTTTATTTTTCTCCCAATCATCCCGTTCATTTTCGTTCGCGACCTCGATAAGCGTTGCCCTCGTCTGACCATGGCCCTAGGTATCGTGGGCCTCATCGGCCTGGCGATTGCCTGCATTTCCATTCGCTCGTCGCCTTTCTTCTAAGGCGTTGCTCAATACGTGACCCATCCTGATCCGTTGCACATTACCGGAGTGACCACCGCACCGCCCGAGGTATACGCGCCAAGATAGGTTGGACTGGTCGCATCGCTGACTACTGCCTCTTGCCCCTTGTTCCCTGCGGCGCAGGATGGCAGCGCGGTTCCCGCCGCGCTATAGATCACTCCAGCCTGGAAAGTTGCTGCGGCAATCGTGCCGCTCTTGTTTCCCTTGGTTCCATTGCCCACGTCGACCACCCCTGCGCCATCGCGGCTCAGGCCAGTATCAGGCGCTTGATCAGCGCGCGTTGTACTGCTGGTGAAACCAAATACGCCGTTTGCATCGAGGTTGAATTGCGGTGACGATCCGCCCTCAAAGGAGAATGCGTCTGCGTTCGCTGTGTTGTCGAAGACCCCTCCATAGCCCGCTCCACCTGCTGATCCGTTCGTGTAGAAGTTGAACTGATGAGCGCCCGTAGTACTGTTGGACAACACAAATTGCGTTCCAGAAGTGCTGCTCCCCGTCACGGTAACGGCGGTGAGCACGCTGGAGTTCACGCTGAACAGGCTCGGCGGCGCTCCGGTGGTAGGACCATATCCAATCCCAATGTTGGAAGTCGGCCAGAAACTAAAGGAGCAGGAGGGCGCCGCATACAACTGCAAGCAGCCAAAGTTGCTGCTGCTTCCATTCCCGGCATAGTAGAGGCCGAACATTGCGAAGTTGTTGGACGCAAGAGATTTCCCCACGCCCGTATAAGAGTAATTACCATTGGCGATGCTCGGAGCGAGCGCCGCAATGGGGATTGAGGTTGTGGTGCCGCTGCTATCCGCAAACACGAAAGACGACAGATTGTAAGTGCCAGAAGTGGCCTGTGGAGCCTGCGAGAACATCGGGCCACCGCCATTGGTCCCCATAAACTGACTTATTCCCGGTCCGCGCACCGTCCAGCCTGTAGCGGTAAGGTTTAGCGGAGCGCCGCTCATCGTCCCGCCGAATACGTTGTCAATGAACTCGCCCGTGCCACCTGAAATGGTTCCGGCATCGGGCAGGTCACCGAAGCGGTTTCCCGAAATGATGGTGTTGATTCCTCCGGTGATCGTGACGCCTTCGCCGCCGTTGTCGTAGAAGACGTTCCCCGAGATCAGGCCATACGCGCTTCCTGGACCGCCTCCAGCCTCGCAAACACCCGCGCCCGCGTTACTTTGGATGGAGTTGTTCAGAATCTCGTGGTAATCCCACTGGTCGATGATGACGCAGTTCGTATAGCCCTGCATGATGTTGTCGTCAATCACCACGCGGTCATCGAGCTGAGTAGGCGTCACGTCTGTGATAAAGCTCGTTCCCGTCAGATACGCGCCGTAGCCGTAGATGCGCCTGATTTCGATACCCTGGTGACGGGTATTGCCGTGCATGTGCGCCGACGTGTTGCCGATGGAGAACGTCGAATAACTGCCTGCGCCAGTGGTTACAATCTGCGCACCACCCGGAGCACCCGGAGTCTGATGTGTGGGCCATGCGGAGCCGGGGCCGCTCCAGAATGGCAGTTGCGTTCCTTCGATGGTGATCCAGTCCCAGTCGATCAACACCGCTTCGGAGATGTTGTAGATGCCGGGATGCATCAGCACAAGCCCACCGTTAGTGCCTAGTTGGTTGATGGCCCATTCAAGGCTCCCGGTAGTGGCTCCGTTCGCATAGTCTGTGATGGCGGTGCATGCGAACAGTTCAATCTTGACAACCGTTCCCGCAGAGTTTTTCCAGACCACATCGCACACGGTCCCATCAATCGAAATCGTGTCCGGCGTGAGCGTGCCCGTGCCGGAAACTGTCAGGCTGGCTCCGCTTCCCACGCCCATTGCGGCAGTGGTATTCGTGCCGCTAGTCAGCGCGGAGAAGGCACTTCCGCCGCCTCCCGACCCGCACGGCGCGCCAGTATCTCCCAGCGTGTTGGCCGATGCCCAATCAACACAGTTCCCGGTCGTCGGGCTTCCGCTGATGCCAGGCGCGCCGAACGAGTGATAGTCAAAGGTCACGGCAGCCGAGCCGTTGAAGGTCGTGCCGGGAGCAGCGCCCCCTGACGCCGCAGCAGTAAGTGCGTTGGTGGTCGTACCGCCGCCTCCGCTGCCCGTCTGCGGATTCTCCAGGTGCATGTTTCCGTCCGCGCCGTAGACAAAGTGAGCCAGACGGTTCTGAACGATGTCGTTTAGCGCAA
The DNA here is from genome assembly GCA_036279175.1 of Candidatus Acidiferrales bacterium. Lineage (GTDB taxonomy): Bacteria > Acidobacteriota > Terriglobia > Acidiferrales > UBA7541 > Palsa-295. Next base: position 122,301 of record DASUJR010000474.1, read on the forward strand.
TCGTAGCTGCTCCGTTGCCGAGAATGGCGATAGTCCCCCACCCATTCAGATTGAGCGTGGGGTTCGTTGTCGTGTTCGTGTTGGCCGGAATTACCCAGAAGTCCGCGCCTGCGGTGAGATTAGCCGTGGTCATCCACGGAATCGAGATCGCATACGCAGTAGACGAGCCGGTGTCAATAGCCTCATTGAGTGGCCACTGCAAGCCCAGCGTGTTGTTCACGAGCGACAGCGGAGCATTGACGGCAAGGTTCGTGGTCGCGGGCGGCGCAGTGCCGGTGTAGTAAACGACCAGATACGGAAGGGCAACCCGCGTGCTGGTGCCTGAGCAGCCCGTCGATTGCTGGTTGCCGAGGGCGAAGTAGCCGGTCGTGTAATTGAACGTTGCCGGACTGCCGCCGTCGATCTCGGTAACCGTGTTGGTCGCCGTATAGGGCCAGTTAGCGGAAAGCCCGGGGCCGAAGCCGCTGGTGCCGTTATTCCATGTATCGAAGTTGGGACCGCCGCAGGTTCCGGCAGTCTTCGAGCCGCCTGTCCACCATGAGGTCACTCCGCCATAAACAGCCGTGACATTGGCCGCAGAGACGAAGCTAGGCAGACCCAATACGCCGTTGTACGCCCAGCCGGTGTCCGTGGTGGTTAACTGCGTCAACGTACCGTTGCCATGAATAACGTTCGTTAAGCTGTACCCGGGGGCCGCGCCGCATACGCTATCTCCCCATGCCGTGCCGCTTTCCGTGCAGGAATTCGGCAACATGATGATGTGCTGCCCTGCCGTGGGCACCTGATATACCGGCGTGATGTTCTGGGCAACAGCAGTTTCCTGAGTCCATAAATTAACGCCTCCGTTCGAATCGAATCCCTCGTAAACCTGCTGCATTCCCGCAGGCAATGCAGTGCCGCAACCTCCGTTGTCACAGAAATTGAGAAGTGACTGATCCGAAGTCTTCACACCATTTTTCTCGATAGCGAGAACTGAGCCAGCAATTACGGCGGCGCTAATCTGATTTGCGCTGATCGAAAAATCTACCGTCGATGAGTTGATAAAATTGACTGGACTGGTAGGCGCGCTGGCGGTTCCGTTGCTCTGAATAATGGTGTACGCCGTGCCCCCATAGGCATTCGGAAAGATATTGTCGATTGTTCTTGGTTGGCTGTATTGATTGGGAGCGTAACCACCACTCATGACAATGTCATATCCGACACCAACAGCCGCCCAAAAAAGGTAGCTTCCGTCGACATTGGCAGTGAACGGGTTAGTCAAGTCACCAACGATTGTTGCGGTCGCTGCCGCTCCGCTTCCTGTTCCGCCAGAAAACGAGATCGTCGGGGCTGTGGTATATCCGCTGCCGGGATTTGTGATTGCGACTGACACTACAGAGCCGTTCGTACATGAAACCGCGGCGGCCGCTCCCGACCCTCCTCCCCCTGTGAAAGTCACGCCGGTCGGGCAGACAGAATAGGAGCCACCTTCTGTGACCTGAGCGCTCTGCACTGTTCCTGTAGAATTTTCGGACGCAAATATAGGCGCAAGGGTGGTCGAATCGTGATAATAGACGCTTACCGTGCAATAAGGGATGTTTCCCTGCATGAAGTTGCTGGAGGGAAGACTGGAAGTCAGAGAGTGATTCCCGCCGTTATCGCAGAATCTCTGGATCGTCCCCGTCTGACCAGAGGCGGCGAGAACAACGACAAACCAAAGAACAAAAATCCATCCCGTACGCTTCGCCATCTTCTTACTCCACAATCACCAGGTCCACGGTTGCGTTGGCTGCTCCATAGGCAAAAATCTGATCGGTTCTTCTCTGACACTCCCCGAGAACAAGATTGAGGATCGCGCCCGGCACCAACACGATCCCTGTCGTGGCGCTGACCGTGTTATCTCCGATCCGGATGTTTCCCGAGACGTTGTTGTTCTGGATGAATGCGTTCTGGAAATAGGTCCCGACGACAACGGCCTGCGGGTCGATAAACTGCACCACGCCAGAGGCCGGGATCGTAAACTGCAGCGTCTTCATCTATCCATCTCCTTCTTCTGCGCGCGGCGATCAGAGGCCGCCCACGTTCAACTGCCCATTTACGGTCGCGAACGGCTCTCCAAGGAATGGGGGAATCCGATTCGCGCGCGTGTAATAGAGTTCAATGAGGCTCCGATCCATGATGCGCAGGGACTTGAGCAATTCGTCGAACACCGACTTGTGCGCCGCGGCGAGAAACTGCCAGTTCGCTCCCGACCCGCGCTCCTGGTCGTCGCCCTTCTGTGATTCCTTCCAGAGCGCCAGCATCTGGTAGGCGCGCTCCTTTACGATCTCTTCGGTAAGCGGATAAGGAAGCGTGTCCGTAGGCAGGCTGAGCGGCGTCCAGTTGCACTGGCAGTCGAACGTGTACGGAAGCTGCGAATCGGGATGCGGCCAGAGTTCAAAGAGCATCTGCCCGGTTGTCGCGCTGCCGGGGCGCTGATCGATGCCCCATGGAACCACATAATATGGCTGGTCGAAGATCGTTCGCTGCGGATCGTCCTCGGCCAGGTTGACCTGCGTCTTGCTCCACCAGTCCATTGCATTGTTGTTGGTGGTATCGCGAATCGAGAACCAACGTTTGAAGCCCGGCGGCGCGGGGTAATAGGCCTGGTAGATCATGTAGGTGCCGTCGGTCTGCGGCGGTTCCGTCCACGGACGGTCGATCGTCACTGTCGCAATCAGCGTCGAGGTAAATGTCGCCGGTGTACCGCCAGCCGCCAGCGTGAAGATCGGGGCCTGCGCGTATCCCTGTCCGGCGCTGATGATTACCGGCGTTTGCGTGACGGTGCCGTCGGCGTTGACAACGATTTGCGCTTGGGCTCCCGATCCCGGCGCGCCGCCCACTGGAACCGCATTCACCGTGTAGGTCCCGGGCATCTGCCCTGAACCAGGCGTGTCGATCGTGAGATAGGCGACCGTGCCGTTATTGCCCAAGGCAATGATGTTGTATAGCGAATAGTACGGAACCCTGATCTGCTGTTGTGTAAGCAAAGGCGGGTAGGGCGCTGCTTTTACCCAGGCTGCCGTCGCGATCGGGTCCGCGGTGATGGTCGTCGTGAACGGCACAACCGTGATGGTTCCCGGGCTTTGGAAGCTCGGGTTCATGCCACCGAGCAAAGATGGCGTGAGCCAGCCGCCGTCTTTGAGTTGGAAGCTCCAGACGTTACGGTTCTGAATGTACTGGAAGGCTTCGTTGATGCGGGTCTTCGCTAGGCCGAAATTCATGCCCGGGATGCCAAGCATCTCTTGGATCATATCGCGGAACATGAACTTCCCTCCGTGCTTCCTCTCGCATCACTTCGCCAGAAATCTCTTCGTAAACTTTCTCCGGACTTGCTTATGCACGCGGCCGGAGGTCTTCCTGTGTTTCTTCGTCGCGGCAACGTGGCGCTTTCCAGAATGCGTGATCCAACTCTCTGCGCCAAGCTTGGTAAGCGTCGTCTCGTGCCGGAAGGCTCCCATCTTATGGCTCGCCATCGTTTCCTTTCTCTAACCAAGAAGCCCCTCGCGGCATCGCTACCGAAGGGGCTCTTGGACCTGCAACGCTCTCCGGGAGAGGAGAACCTCGTTGAACTTCAGAATCCTCCGAAACCAGCGATCTGAAACACCTTTCCGGACAGGTCTCCGGAGGCTCGCGCCATGGAGGATGCCACGTAATACTGCAAGTTCCAGGTCTGGCTCGATCCGCTTCCCGACGGGTGCGCCATGGCCACCGTTGATCCGTCCGTCGAAATCACGCCACCGAAGAGCGCGTCGATCGAGAATCCGTACGTCGGAATCGTGACCGGATCGTCGGCTCCCTGGGTATAGTTCGAGGGCCCGTTTCCGTAGCCTGCGAACGCGCGCCGCAGGCCGATCATGTCCGGGTAGCCCTTCAAGAGTGTCAGTTGCATGACTTCTCCTTGATCCTTTCCCCTTCGGCTTATCCCTGCACCGTCGGCTGCGTGATGACGATCTTGAACAGATTCGAGGCAATCGGCGTGTCGATCGCCCGGCCGACCGTCGTTCCGATCGGCGACCCGGTTGCCGCGGTGGTGCTCACGGTGCCGTCGTTTGTGGAGGCGAGATTTGCGTAACCGCCCGGGCTGTTGCCAGCACCGATCGTTCCGGTACCCAGCACTGTGGCGATCCCGAGTTCCTGCACGAAGCCATAGTTGCCCGGCGTCACCGCGTTCAGGAAGACGACCGCCTTCGCTGTGCCGGGGCCGAACCCCGCGACTGCTTGGTCGGCGCTCGTCACCACGTTCATGGTCGAGTTCAACTGCGCGCCGAGCGTGCCTGGAGTGCCACCCTGGGCCACCGTGAAGGTGGGCGCAGTGACATAGCCAGAGCCGGAGCTTGCCACGACAGCCGACGTGATCGCGCCGCCGGAGATGACAATCGTTACCGATGCGCCGCTTCCGCCGCCGCCGGTTCCGGAGATCGTGTAAGTGCCATTGGTCTGGCCGGTGCCAGCGGTAAGGATGCGGACGCTGTCGACCCGGTAGCCGTTGCGCAGATAGCCGATCGTGCCGGTCTTCACATTGGCCGCCGTGGCCGATGAATCAACCTGCACGAAGCGATAGCGGCCGGAGTAGAGGATGCCGTTCGCCAGGTTGGAGACGCTCTTGGCGAGGTCGTCTCCCTCGATGTCGGTGTAGTCCCCGACATTCAGCGCGCCGCCCGTATATGGCTGACCGGTATAGGCGTCTGTAAGCGCGGTCGGCGAAGAGAAGTTGCAGTTGTTGACCGCCATCCAGGTCGGTAGTGCTTTGAGCCACGGCATTTGCGTTTCTCCTTGACTGCTCGAAAATCGTTACTTACGGCCGCCTGACGGGAATTCCGCTCAGACTCACTTGAAACCGAACGCGTACGCGTTGTGGCGCGGCTGCGTCGTGTAGAGGTTCGTGCCCAGGCGCATCATGATCGCGTCGACCGAAACGTTGTAGGGCAGCTTCGTCCGGCGGATGCCGAAGTCGAAGCCTGGTTTGTCGGTCGTGCGCAGCTTGAAGCTCTCCGGCTCCAGGAAGTAGATGGCTTCGCTGGCCTGAATGGTCGCGTTTGACGGCAGGCCGCTGCCCGTCGGCGAGAAGGGAAGCGCCGCGCCGGTGGTGGGATCGGTGAACTGCGTGGTCTGGAACTGCACGGTGGTGGTGTTCGAACCCACGCCGTCAACCAGCGTCGTGTTACCGGCCGCGTTGCCCGCGTAGGGCGCGAGGGCGATGTAATACTGCGCCTGCGATGACGGAGCCAGTGCGTCGGCGAAAATGTCCACGCCGTTGAAGTTCAGCGCGTCCCAGCGGATGTCGTGCTTGATGTTGGAAACGTCGCGGCGATAGACGTCGAGGGCGATGGAGATAGCCTTGAAGCCGAAGACGTTGGTGATGCCGAGCGACGGACGGCCGCCGGTGACGCGGCACTGCGACCAAAGCTGCTGGAGCGCGCCAAAGTCGATCTGTCCAGTCCCGCCGGACGCGGTGCCGAGGTAGAGCGGGTTGACGTTCAAGGCTACGCCGATGTTCCCATTGCGCACCTGGCCGCCGTAATAGTTGTAGCGGTTCCCGTACAGGGAGTAGTCGATGCCGTTGTTGAGAGCCTCATCGAGGCCGTTCGACACCTTGACGCGGTTGTCGCCGACCGTCGCCGAAGCCTCCTGACCGTGCCGGAAGGAGTCCATTTCCAGCATGGTGTTGATGTGCATCACCAGCCCTTCCATGAAGAGCGTGTAGATGTCGGCGATCTTGGCCGGGCCGGAGTTGATGACGCCGCCCGTGCCCGAGCCGTCATCCATCTCCCACTCGTCCATCGGGAACCAGGAGACGTAGAGCTTCGGGAAAAACTTCAGCTTGGTGTCGATCTGCTGACGGGTGATCGTCACGTCCTGTCCGGGCATCACGCCAGCGCCCTGCGGACGGCCGTAGAGAATCCCCTCAGTCATGCCAGCGCCGCCCAGATACGGGTCAGCCACTCCCGCGGCACGCAGCTTTTCGAGGAACGGGGTTCCCACGAAGAAGTTATTGAAGACCACGTTCCGCCGCACCGATTCGAGGTTTGTCGAATCAATTTCATTGAAAAGCGGATCATTCGGAGTGAACGGCATCGGTTTTTCCTTTCCTCACTTCGGTGTTCCTGCGTAACCGCGGCGCATCGGCCGCGGGCCGAACAAATCTTCTCGTTAGGCGCTCGCCCCGGCCATTTCCCGGTCGGCGATTTCGCCATGGATGGTCTTACGTGTTGCCGAACGGCGCTCGGCGTCGGTCATCTTCAGCGGATCAGGACGGACACCTTCTGCCACGCCGCGGCGAACTTCCGCCATTCGCGAGGTTGTCGCCTGACGGACGTCGGGATTGTTCCCTCCGTTCTCAATGCGTTGGCGCTCCTTGGCGTTGAAATCGTCCTGTAGCTTCTTGACCTCTTCGGCATGCTTGCGCTGCTCTTCGGCGACGGCCGCCTTGGCAATCTCATCGTCGTGCGCCTTGGCGCGCGCCGCCGCAAGCTCGGCTTCACGCTCAGAAAACTTGAAAATCTTCGCGGCGTAATCGGTCGGCGAAAGCTTCTGCGACTCGGCCTGCGCGATCAGTTCGCTCGGCGCGATCGGAAGCGGCTGTCCGCCGTAAAGCTGTCCGTACTTCCAGCGCAGATTCTCAAGCTCCAGGGTGGCTCCGGCCATCTCGCGCTTGAAGGCATTGGGGTCGAACTGGAAGGTGGGGCTGCCCGGGGTCGATCCTGGCGCGTTCGTAACGTAGGCGCTCCCGCTTTGCGGCGGGGTAACCGGGGCCGCTGGAGGAGTGAACACGGGCGCTTCCTTGGGGACGAAGCCGGACTCACGGGCTCCCTCGTTCTGGGTTTTGTAGAAATTCGCGACCGCGGTAGCGTTCGTGATTTCGCTCTGTAGCCGCTTCTTCTCTTCTTCCCATCCGGTCAAGCTGGGCACGATCTTGTTCTCGTAGAAATCGATGTTTGAACGGCGCTCAAGAGAGGCCTTGTCGAGTTCGGCGGCGGCGGCCGCGCGCTCCGCTTCGGCGCGCTGCGCTGCTTCCTCGGCGCGCTGCGCTTCCTGCTGCGCTTGGGTGAGAACTCCACCGAAAGCGGAGATGACCTTCGCGTCAAGCGCGTCGATCTGCTCCTTTGTCATACCGGTTTGCGCAAGAATTTCAGCTACTGTTGCCATGTCTTTTCTCTCTCCCGGAAGAAATCAGATCAGTAAGAGGGCTGTTGACCCAGTGGTGTATGCTGCGGCGGAGTTACCAGCGCAGTTTGCATCTCCTGCACGCCTTGCGCGACTTTCTCTGCGCCAGAGGCCAGACGTGGATCGGCGGACGCCATTTGCTTGGCGACCTGAAACCAATTGGCGAGTAGCTGCTGGAGATCGGAGGCTTGCCCTTGAGACGGGGCTTGCTGGGCGGAAGGCTGACCACCAGGTGCGCCCCCGCCTTGCGCGGGAGCTCCCTGGCTTTGACCGGACATTGGTGAAGGCGTAGTCGCCACTTTTCCCTCTCCTGAGTGACGCCTACGGTTATTCCTTCACCATGGTCTTTTTGCTGTGGTGCTTGCGGCCGCCGTGGTGCTTCTTGTGGTGGCCCTTCTTCAGATGCGATGCCTTGTGATGTACACGACGCTTTGCCATGTGAATCTCCTTCTTCGGGTTGAAATAAGAAACGGCTTGGTAACCGTTTCCGGTTCCAAGCCGTCGCTGGTTCCCTAAAAGGAGGGCTAAGCTCGATTGATTCACTAAGAGATATATTACCGGTCAAGAAACTTGTCAAGAAAATTTTTCAACTTAGCCGATTTTTTTTGTTCCGAGATTCAGTAACTCTCGAACCTGGTCATCGACATGCGCAGGTATACGCGTTTTTTGCTCGACTGTTGTTCCTTGCACTCCGCCGCCGCTGTAGACGACGACCATCTTCCCGTCGGCACGAAGTTCGCGCACCAGAGCATCGATATCCTCGACCTTGGCTGGTAACTCGATGCTGCTCTCCGTGACGTAGTAGCTTCTCTGCGCCTTCAGACTGATGCTCATTTCCGGTTACGCTCCTTTTCCTGCGCTAATCAACTCGTTGTCATGACCGTGCGAGGCTCGCCGCCCTTCTTACCTTTTTGCTTCAGCCGCGGCGCGCGCTGATCTGTCTGCGGACGGCCGCGTGGACGGCCTCCCTGCCCCTCTTGCCCTTGATCTTCGCCGCCCATCAGGGCATTCGGATCGATGCCAAGCTTTTTCAACTCCTGCATGAGTTGGATTTTCGAAAGCAGGGTCATCTTCTCTAACTCCACCTGCTCCTTAAAGCTGCGCTCGATCTCCTGCTCCGGGTTAGGAACGTCGAGCTTACGGAGCACCGTGAGCCAGCTTATCGGTGCCTGCCGTGACTTCAACTGGAGATATTTCAGTTGCTCCTGGACCTGGGTGATCTTGAGAAGCGTGCTCGGAATCGAGGTAAGGCGAAGCTGACGCACGAACCATCGCGCGCGCGTCAGTTGATCGTAGCGCGAGGCCTCGCTTGGAAACTTTCCACCAGGCATCTCATCCGGAAGATGACTGGGAACCAGGCTATTGGGATCGTAGTCGAAGGTCTCTCGCGATATGCCGTCGGGGCCAACATACTCCATGAGTCTGGCGACGGTGTACCACTGCGGAATCAGGTATTTCATGCGATTGCCGACCGCTTGATTGCCGCGTTCGACGCGCATTGCCATGCCCTTCGCAATCGGACCGACGCTCTCGATCATCTTCTCCGCCGTATCGCTGGCGATGTTCATCTTGATGTTCTCGATACTGGTTACATCTTTGATCCCGAGTTGTTCTTCTTCGGCGTCGGCGAGATACTTCAAAAAATTAAGATGTTCGCTCGAAACCTCCACTC